>NZ_CP173255.1:2623452-2961190 GCF_044881195.1 Sphingomonas sp. MMS24-J45
TCCTCGTCGAACAGCGCGGCGCCGTGACGCTCGTCACGCTCAACCGCCCGCAGGCGCTCAATGCGCTCAACAGCCAGATCCTCGCCGATCTGCTCGCCGCGATGGCGGCGTTCGATGCCGATCCGTCGCAGGGCTGCGCGGTCATCACCGGCAGCGAAAAGGCGTTCGCGGCAGGCGCCGACATCAAGGAAATGCAGGCGCAAGGGTTTGCCGACATGTACGGCCATGATTTCTTCGCCGGGTGGGACCGCTTCACCCAGACACGCAAGCCGATCATCGCGGCGGTGGCGGGCTATGCGCTGGGCGGCGGGTGCGAGCTTGCCATGATGTGCGACTTTATCCTCGCCGCCGACAGCGCCAAGTTCGGCCAGCCCGAGATCAAGCTCGCCGTCTCCCCCGGCATGGGCGGGTCGCAGCGCCTCACGCGCGCGGTCGGCAAGGCCAAGGCGATGGAGATGTGCCTGACCGGGCGGATGATGGATGCGGCCGAGGCCGAGCGCGCTGGTTTGGTATCGCGCGTGGTCCCCGCTGCCGATCTGATCGAGGATGCGGTCAAGACTGCCGCCACGATCGCGTCGATGGCGCCACTCGCGGTCAAGGCGAACAAGGAAATGGTCAACGCTGCGTTTGAGACTGGGCTCGCGATGGGGGTGCAGTTCGAACGTCGCCTGTTCCACGCGCTGTTCGGGACCGAAGACCAGAGCGAGGGGATGAGCGCGTTTGTGGAGAAGCGGCAGGGCATTTGGACGGGGAAGTGACCTAGAAGCCCGTCACCCCAGCGAAGGCTGAGGTCTCGGCGAAGGGCGTACACCGCTCGCAAAGATCCCAGCCTTCGCTGGGATGACGGTTTGGAGAAGACGTAAAATGACACGCATCGCCTTTATCGGGCTCGGCAACATGGGCGGCGGGATGGCCGCGAATCTGGCGAAGGCGGGGCATGATGTCCGTGCGTTCGACCTGTCGCAGGACGCGCTCGACCGCGCCAAGGCTGCAGGATGTCTGTCGGTCCGCTCCGCCGTCGCGGCGGCGGACGGGGCCGAGGCGATCGTCACGATGCTGCCTGCGGGCACGCATGTTGAAGCGGTCTATGCCGACCTGTTTGCCGCCACGCTCTCGCCCACCGCAATCCTGATCGATTGCTCGACGATCGACGTTGCCACCGCGCGGCGCGTGGCCGAGGCGGCACAGGCGAAGGGTCTCATGGCCGTCGATGCCCCCGTTTCGGGCGGGATCGGTGCGGCCAATGCGGGCACGCTCACCTTCATGGTCGGTGGCAGCGACGTAGCCTTCGCTCGTGCGCGCGAGATCCTGTCGGCGATGGGCAAGGCCGTGATCCACGCCGGGGCCAACGGCACGGGCCAGGCGGCAAAGATCGCCAACAACATGCTGCTCGGCGCGACGATGGTCGCGACGTGCGAAGCGTTCCTGCTGGCTGAAAAGCTCGGGCTCGATCCGCAGACCTTCTACGATATCTCCAGCGTCGCCTCGGGCCAGAGCTGGTCGATGACGAGCTATTGCCCGGTCCCCGGCGTCGGCCCGGATACGCCCGCCGATCACGACTATCAGGGCGGGTTCGCGACCATGCTGATGCTCAAGGATCTAAAGCTCGCCGCCGCCGCCGCCGCCGATAGCGGTGCCGACACGCCGATGGGCGCGAAGGCCGCGGAACTGTATCAGCGCTTCGCCGATGCGGGGCAGGGCGGGTTGGACTTTTCGGGCATCATAAGGATGTTGCGGGGTTAGGAGGCCAGCCCCCTCTATAACCACCCCGGCGAACGCCGGGGCCCAGTAGCGGAACAGCTGCAGTCGGAGCACTGGCCTGCAATCACCAACGGCTCGCAACTGGGCCCCGGCCTTCGCCGGGGTGGAGTGAAAAGAGGGACGGAGGGTAGGTTTACCCCCCGCTAACCACTCCCGCGCTACCACCGCGGCCATGTTCCACGATACCGCCCTCGCGCGTGCGGCAAAGGCCGCCGATCCCCGTCCGAAATCGGCGGTCAGCACCGGTTGCGGCCTTGCCGGGCTGGTCGGCCTGTTCGCCTGGGTCGCCGTCGCGCGGCATTACGGCATGGACGGCCCGTTCGCCGCGCTGACCAACGTCGCGGCGTGCGGTCTGCCGATGGTGCTGTGGGCGGTGTTCGTCGACAAGGTGTATCGCAACCCGACCACCGGGATCGATTGGTCCGCGCCGAAACCGTGGCGCGAAACGCTCGACATTTCGCTGACCAAGCTCGCCGGATTGTGGGTCACCTGGGTCGGGATCGCGGTGATCTATGGCACCGGGCGCTTCTATTGGAGCAACCAATGGGGCGGCTTCCCGTTCGCCATGTGGTGCTTCGGCATGGCCGCGCCGGTCGTGTTCCTCGGGTCAATCCCCTACGTCTTGTGGCTCGACCGACGGCTGGAGAAGCCGAAAGATGGCGCCTGGGCGCTCGGCGCATGGCTGATGGGCCTCAAGGAAGAGATCGACCACGAGGCGATCTACAATCATCTGCGCAGCTGGGCGGTGAAGGCGTTCTTCCTCGCCTTCATGCTTGCGGTCGTGCCCGGCGGGTTCGGCAATTTCGTGCGCGGCGATGTGGCGGAGGTGCTGCGCAACCCGGTCGCGCTCGCCAACTGGCTGATCGGCTTCATGTTCGTGATCGACTGCGCGTTTGCGACGGTCGGCTATATCCTCACCTTTCGCCCGCTCGATTCGCATATCCGAAGCGCCAATCCGTTCGCTGCGGCGTGGATGGCGGCGCTGATCTGCTATCCACCCTTCACGCTGATGGCGGACAACGGCCCGCTCGATTACCACACCGGCAATTACGGCGCGGACGGCTGGTCGATCTGGTTCGCCGGGCACCCCGCGTTGCTGATCCCGATCGGCACCGTACTGGTCGGCCTGACCGCGATCTATGCCTGGGCGACGGTGGCGTTCGGCTTCCGCTTTTCCAACCTTACGCATCGCGGCATTTTGACGCACGGCCCGTACGCCTTCTCGCGCCACCCGGCCTATCTGTCGAAGAACCTGTTCTGGTGGATCGCGACTATCCCGGTGCTGACGACGGGCACGATGGTCGATGCCGCGCGCGCGACGATCCTGATGTGCGTGGTCAGCGGCATTTATTACTGGCGCGCGCGGACTGAGGAACGCCACCTCGGCATGGACCCGGCGTACCGCGACTATTCCGAATGGATGGCGCGCAACGGCCCGGTGCCGCGCTTCTTCGCCTGGATTTCGGGTAAGAAATAACCCGCGCTCCGGCCGACCGGCGTCACGTTTCTTATGGCTGGACAAGCTGTTAGAGCGTCCGCCGTGAAGCTGTTCCATCCCATCATCGCCGGTGCGCATTTGCCCGATCGGCTGGTCGCGTGCGTCGGTGCCCTGGCCTGTATTGCGCTCACCATTCTGCTGTGCAGCGCGCTGGGGATCGTGCCCGCCGCGCTCCCGATCATCGTCGCGCCGATCGGGGCATCGGCAGTGCTAGTCTTCGCCGTCCCCGCCAGTCCGCTTGCCCAGCCCTGGCCGGTGATCGGCGGCAACATCGTGTCTGCGCTGGTCGGCGTCGTCGTGGTGCAGCATGTCGTAAACCCCGCCTTGGCCGCCGGACTGGCGGTTGGCGGTGCGATCCTGGTGATGTCGCTGCTGCGTTGCCTGCATCCGCCGGGCGGTGCCGCCGCCTTGACCGCTGTGATCGGCGGCAGCGCCGTCCACGCTGCCGGGTGGAGCTTCGCCTTCGTGCCCGTTGGCCTCAATTCGCTTGCGCTGGTCGCGCTCGGCATCCTGTTCCACCGCACGACCCGGCATTCTTACCCGCATCGGCCGGCGCAAATGCCGCTGCCGGATCCGAGTGGGCTGCACCTCGCCGATATCGACGCCGCGCTGGACGATATGCACGAAAGCTTCGATATCAGCCGCGCCGATCTCGATGCGTTATTAACCCGGGCCGAGGTCCACGCGCTGGCGCGGCGCGGTCGTTAGAAGCGCAGTTCGTCGTACACCTTCGAGACGTCGCCGCCCCATTCGCCGTGATATTTGTCGAGCAGGATTTGCGCGGGGACTTTCCCCGAGCGGACGATCTCGCGCAGCGGATCGAGGAAGCCGGTTTCGTTGCTGCCGCTCGCATCCTGGCGGTTGCGGGCGGTCAGGCCAGCGCTGGCGATGTCGACTACCTCGCTCGCGATGTGGCGCAGCGTCCGCCCGCCTGCGATCGGCGCGTCGAGCCCCAGCTTCGGCACCGACGATCGCAGCGCCTCGCGCTCCTCCATCGTCCAGCCCTTGACCACGTCCCACGCCGCGTCGAGCGCGCCTTGGTCGTACAGCAGCCCGACCCATAAAGCGGGCAGCGCGCAGATCCGGCCCCATGGCCCGCCATCGGCCCCGCGCATTTCGAGGAAGGTCTTCAGCCGCACCTCGGGGAAGGCGGTCGACAGATGGTCGTTCCAATCGTCGAGCGTCGGCTTTTCGCCCGGCAGGACGGACAGCTCGCCCTTCAGGAAATCGCGGAACGACAGGCCGGCGGCGTCGATATATTTGCCGTCGCGATAAACGAAGTACATCGGCACATCGAGCGCATAGTCGGCGTACCGCTCATATCCGAAGCCATCCTCGAACACGAAGGGCAGCATCCCCGTCCGCGCCGGATCGGTGTCGGACCAGATATGGCTGCGGTACGACAGCATCCCGTTGGGCTTGCCCTCGGTGAACGGCGAATTGGCGAACAGCGCGGTCGCGAGCGGTTGCAGCGCCAGCCCGACGCGGAACTTCTGTGCCATATCGGCTTCTGATTGGTAATCCAGATTAACCTGAATGGTACAGGTGCGCAGCATCATGTCGAGCCCCATCGTCCCGACGCGCGGCATGTGGCGCAGCATGATCGCGTATCGGCCCTTGGGCATGATCGGCAACTCGGCCCGCGTCTTGTCGGGCCACATGCCAAGACCGAGGAAGCCGATGCCGAAGCGATCGCCGATCGTCTTGACCTGTTGCAAATGGCGGCCGGTCTCGGCGCAGGTCTGGTGCAGGTTTTCCAGCGGCGCGCCCGACAACTCAAATTGTCCGGCCGGTTCCAGGCTGATCGAGCCGTCGGGCCCGGTCATCGCGATGACGTTTCCGCCCTCGGTCACCGGCGTCCAGCCGAATTCGGTCAGCGCGTCGAGCAGATCGCGAATGCCGCCCTGCTCGGTGTAGCTCGGCGCGTGATGGTCGCTGTCGGCATAGACGAACTTCTCGTGCTCGGTGCCGATCCGCCAGCGCTCGGGCGGCTTCTCCCCGCGCGCGAAACTGGCGACGAGCTGATCGTGCGATTCGATCAGCGGGGATGTCTTGATGGTGTCCGGGCGCGTGGTCATCCGCGCGCTTTAGCGCTGCACGCGGTCGCCCGCCAGCGCGTTTCGGTTTGCTACCAATCGCCCCCCTGTCAACCGCCCTCTTGCCAATCGCCCTTCGCCGCCATCCACACCGCGACCGCCGCCGCCGCCGCCGTATCGGCCCGCAGGATGCGCGGTCCGAGCGCAATGCCGACCGCCCCCGGCACTGCGCGAATCGTGGCGCGTTCGTCCGCGTCGAATCCGCCCTCCGGCCCGATCAGGATCGCCGCCGATGTCCCGCCACCGCGCATTGCCTCCAGCGCAGGCTCGCCGCCGGTCTCGTCGGCAAAGAACAAAGTCCGCCCCGCCGGCCAGTCGCGCAGCAAGGCGGTCAGCTTCACCGGCTCGTCCAATTCGGGCACGGCGGTGCGCCCGCATTGCTCGGCGGCCTCGATCATGTGCGCGCGCAGCCGCTCGCCGTTGAGCCGATCGACCACCGTCCGTCGCGTCAGCACCGGCACCAGCCGCGCGACGCCCAGCTCGCACGCTTTCTCCGCGACCCAGTCGATCCGCCCCTTCTTGATCGGCGCGGCGCACAGCCACAAATCGGGCACCGTTTCGACCCCCCGTAGTTGCTCGGTCACGTCGAGCATCAGGTCGCGCTTCCCCACACTGGCCGCGACGCCGAGCCATTCGCCCGATTGGCCGTCGAACAGCTTGACCGGATCGCCCGCCTTCATCCGCATGACCTGCACCAGATAATGCGCCTGCGGTCCCTCGATCCTGAATGGGCCGACGGCGAGCGGCGCCTCGACGAACAGGCGCGGGGTCGATTGCGGGGGCCAGGCGGGGGTTGCGGGCATAGCGGGGCTGTAGGGCAGGGGCGGGCGGCCTGGCAAATGCCGCAAAACTTACCGCCGCCGCAAAACTCGCCGCACCACCGCCACGACGACCGCCACCGCCACAACCGCCAGCAACGCCCAGCCCGCCATCATCCCGACGCCGCGCGCCAGCGCCCATAGCAGCGCCTCGAAAAAGCGTCCGATCGCGACGGAGAGATGAACCACGCTGTCCGCCTTTGCTGACTGATGCCCCCACGTCCGGCACTCCGCTATCGACGCCGCGTGCCGTGTTGTCGAGGCGCGCGTGTCGGAAGGACTGTCTCCCGCCCGCGCGCTGGTGCATGGAGCGGAACTATGACCGCGACCGATCTCACCCCCGATACGCAACATAGCGGCTTCATCCGCTTACTCCCGGCCGCCGCCCGCCCGTTCGCCTTGCTCGCGCGGCTCGACCGGCCGATCGGGTGGTGGCTGCTGTTCTGGCCCGGTGCGTGGGGCGTGGCGCTGGCGGGCGGCGCGATCACGCGCTTCGATCTGATTCTGTGGCTGCTGCTCGGCAGCATCGCGATGCGCGGCGCGGGGTGCGTCTATAACGACATCGTCGACCGCGATCTCGACCGCAAAGTCGCCCGCACCGCCGCGCGCCCCCTTGCGAGTGGGGCGGTGTCCCTGAAAGCCGCCTGGGCATGGCTCGTGTTCCTTTGCCTGCTCGGGCTCGTCGTGCTGCTGCAACTGCACGTCTATGCCGCCGTCGTGGCGCTGCTCAGCCTCGCGCCGGTCGCGGCCTATCCGTTCATGAAACGCATCACCTGGTGGCCGCAGATCTGGCTTGGCCTCGTTTTCTCCTGGGCGGCGCTGGTCGGGTGGTTCGAAGTAACCAGCGTAATGCAGTCTTGGGGCGTGACGAACATCGGAGTCATCTTATTCGGCGCCCCCGGCCTGCTGCTCTACGCCGGGTCGATTTGCTGGGTGGTCGGCTACGACACGATCTACGCACTGCAGGATCGCGAGGACGATGCGCTGATCGGCGTGCGCTCCTCCGCGCTCCGCATGGGCAGCCGCGTGCGGTTGGGCGTGGGCCTGTTTTACGCAGGCGCGCTGGCGTTGTGGGCGGGCGCGATCTGGGTGCTGCGGCCCGACTGGCTGGCGTTGGTCGCGCTGCTGCCGGTCGCGCTCCATTTCGCTTGGCAAGTCACGACGCTCGATCCTGCCGACGGGGCTGGCGCGCTGCACCGCTTCCGCGCGAACCGTTTCGCTGGGCTGCTGGTGTTCTTGGCCTGCGCCGTCGTCGGCACGCCCTGGCCTTACTAAATCCTCTGCGCTTCCCCGGCGAAGGCCGGGGCCCAGTCGCGCGCCGCCGATCGTTGGGCGCTGCTCTGCGTCACCGAAACCTTCCTGACTGGGCCCCGGCCTTCGCCGGGGAAGCGAGAGATGGTCTAGCAACTCCCGGTCTCTCGTCCTAAGTCCACACCATGCTGAACCCCGATCAAGCCCGTGAGCGCGCCGCCGATATCGTTTCTCGCGCTACGGCGGCCGGTGCCGATGCCGCCGACGCGGTCTATGCCGCCGACATGTCGCTCGATATCTCGGTGCGCCTCGGCGCGCTCGAGGATGTCGGCCGCTCGGAAAGCGCCGAGCTCGGCTTGCGCGTCTTCCTCGGCAAGCGATCGGCGAGCGTCTCCACCTCCGATCTTTCCGACGATGCGCTGACCGCCTTGGTCGATCGCGCCGTCGCGATGGCGCGCGAAGCACCCGAGGATGAATGGGCCGGTCTCGCCCCCGCCGATCGCCTGATGCACGGCGCGCCGCCCTTGCTCGATCTCGACGATCTGGCGAATGGCGGAGACGGCGCCTCGCCCGAAGCGCTGCGCGATGCCGCGCTGGAGGCGGAGGATGCCGCGCGCGCCGTTCCGGGCGTCACCAACAGCGAAGGCGGATCGGCCAGCGCGTCGCGTTCGATCTGGGCGCTCGCCACCAGCCACGGTTTTGCCGCCGCTTATGCCGCTACCGGATACGGTCTGTCCGCCAGCGTGCTCGCGGGCGAGGGCGGGGCGATGGTGCGCGATTACGCCTATAGCTCGACCCGCCACCGCAAGGCGCTCACGCCTGCCGCCGCGATCGGGCGCGAGGCCGGCGAGCGCGTCGTCGCGCGCGTCAACCCCGGTCGGCTCGCCAGCGGGCCTATGACGGTGGTGTACGATCCGCGCGTCGGCTCCAGCCTGCTCGGCCATCTGATCGGCGCGATTTCGGGCGCGGCGATCACGCGCAAGACCAGCTTCCTGCTCGATGCGCTCGGCACGCAAGTGTTCGCGCGCGGCGTCACCGTACTCGACGATCCGCACCGCCCGCATGGCCTGCGCTCGCGCCCGTTCGATGGCGAAGGGCTGCCGGTGTCGCCCAGCACGATCATCGCCGACGGGATGCTGGAGGAATGGCTGCTCGACAGCGCCTCGGCACGGCAATTGGGGCTGGAGCCGACCGGCCATGCCGCGCGCGGCGTCGGCGGCGGGCCGGGCGTGTCGACCAGCAACCTGTACATGGCGGCGGGCAAGGTTCCGGTCGCGACGCTGATCGCGGACATTGCCGACGGCGTCTATGTCACCGAACTGATCGGCATGGGCGTCAACGGCGTTACCGGCGACTACAGCCGGGGCGCGGCGGGTTTCCGCATCGAAAATGGCGAGATTACCAGCCCGGTCGCCGAATTCACGATCGCCGGCAATTTGAAGGACATGTACCGCCAACTCACGCCCGCCAACGACCTGGAATTCCGCTTCGGCACCAACGTGCCGACGCTGCGGATCGAGGGGATGACGGTGGCGAGTGGCTGACGCGGGGCTTGCCCGTGCGGTCGCGGCGGTCGCTGCCGAGGCGGGCGCGCTCGCGCTGTCGCACTGGCGTACCGATTTCCACCGCTGGGAAAAAAGCCCCGGCGATCCGGTCAGCCAGGTCGATCTCGACGTCAACACGCTGATCCGCGAACGACTCTCGGCGCTGCTCCCCGATGCCGGCTGGCTGTCCGAGGAAACCGTCGATACCGCCGATCGCCTGACGCGCGATCGGGTGTGGGTGGTCGATCCGATCGATGGCACGCGCGATTTCATTCGCGGGCGCGATGGCTGGGCGATCTCGATCGCGCTGGCCGAGGCGGGCCGCGTCACGATCGGCGTGCTCGATGCGCCGGCGCGGGGCGAAATCTGGTCCGCTGCGCTGGGGCAGGGGGCTTTGCGCAACGGTGCGCCGGTGCAGGTCGGCACACGACGCGAGCTGCCCGGTGCGCGCGTGCCGATCGACGCCTTGCCCAAGGACAGCGATCTGGTCGCCGTCGCCAAGCCCAATTCGATCGCCTTGCGCATCGCGATGGTCGCGGCGGACCAGGCGGACCTGGTCGCCACGCTGCGCTGGGGCAGCGAATGGGACATCGCTGCCGCCGCGCTGATCGCGGCCGAAGCTGGCGCGACCGTGACCGATGCGCACGGCGTTCAGCTTAGCTTCAACACAGCGAGCGCCCAGGCGTTCGGCGTACTGGCCACAACGCCCGCGATCCACGCCGCCGCCGTCGCGCGGCTGGCGGAGCGGGCCAAGGCGCTGTCCGCCCGATGAGCATGTGCCCAGGAGCAACTCTATGACCAAGACCCTGTCTCGCTTCTCGATCGTCGCGATCGCCGCGTCGTTGTTGGCGCCCGTGGCGCTGGCCGCCGCGCCGAAGCCTGCGCCGAAGAAAGCCGCGCCAAAGCTTGTGCTGGTGACGGTCAAGCAGATGACGGTCGCGGTCGATCCGGCGGGCGATGAGAAAGCGAATGCCGACAAGATCGCGGCGTTTCAGCAGGCCGCGCTCGGCATCTTTTCTTGCGCGGACGTTGCTGGCGTCGCGAAGAATGTCGGGGCTGAGGTTGCCGATGCCGCAGCGGTTCCCATCACCGCGCTGCCCCCCGCGCTCCGCGATACCGTCCGTACGATGAAGCTCGGCACCGCAACGCAGATGTTCGGCGATCGCAGCGAGGGGAAGGTCCGCGTGCTGGTGCTGTGCGCACGGGCGGTGGAGAAGTAGAACCCAACCGCCGCCGCTGTGCTCCTGCGCAGGCAGGAGCCCTGGGTTAAGGAAGGTGGCGCTTGGGGCCAGGGCTCCTGCCTGCGCAGGAGCACAACCCCGTTTAGGCCCAAGCCCCCCTAGACCCCGCGCTCATCCCGATACTTGATCTCCAGAAACCGCCCGCGCGTCGCCAGCGAATCGAGATCGCCCTGCGCGATATGTTCGGACATCTCGCCGATTTCCTCGTCGATCAGGCGCAGGCTCTCGGCTAGCTGCGCGTCGGGGCTCTTGCCGTTGCGCGCGACGCTCCGCAGCTGCGGCGGCACCTTGGCGTAATCGCGCAGCAATTCGGGCAGTTGCTCGCCGACCAATTTGCGCAGCTCGACCGCCGCAGGCTGTTGTTCGTCCAGTGATGCAAGCTGCGGTGCCAGCATGTCGAGCCGCACGCCGATGCCATCGACCAGCGTCTGCGCCGGGGCGGGGAGCGCCTTGCGCTGCGAATCGAGCCAAGCGCCGGTGCGCGAGGGCAGCAGTTTGAGCGGCACCGCGGGAAGCTGCTCGGCGCGAACCGTCGGAGTGAAATTGCCCAACAGAGCGAACAGCGTCACCAGGATCAGCAACGCGCCCACCAGCAGCGCACCGCCCATGCCAAGCGGAATGAACCAGCCGATCAGGATCGCCGCAACAACGATCGCCAGATCCGCGCCTGCTGCGACCGCAAACCGCTTCGCCACCGACGTCCCGCGCCGCCGCTGCGCCACAATCGCGCGCCGCTCGGCGCGGGTGCGGTCGAGCAATTCGCCGGCGCGGGCAATCTGGCGATCGACATCGGTCACGGCGTCACT
This sequence comes from Sphingomonas sp. MMS24-J45, assembly GCF_044881195.1. Lineage (GTDB taxonomy): Bacteria > Pseudomonadota > Alphaproteobacteria > Sphingomonadales > Sphingomonadaceae > Sphingomonas. Next base: position 2,634,468 of record NZ_CP173255.1, read on the forward strand.
CCGCCTCCAGCTTGAAGCCTTCGGTCGGGCCCGAAAGCTGGTTCTGTGCCGCCCCTTCGGCCCGCGCGATATAGCCCTTCGATTTCTCGACCTCGGTGGACAGCGTGCCGACCGTCGCCTTCATCGACACCAACGCCTTGGCCTTGAACGAATTGATCGCGTCCATGGTGTCGTAGATGTTCTGGAACGCGCGCTGCAGCGTCTCGACCGGGATCGTCGCGGCGGCGGCTTGCTCGTGGATTGTCGCAGTCTGTGATTTCAGCAGCTTGCCCGTCGCATCGATGATGTTCGCGGTGGTGGTGTTGAGCGCGGTGATCTGGTCGAGCACCAGCTTCTGGTTGGCGAGCGCCTGGGCGACCGTCACCGCGGTGCGCAAAGCGCTGACGGTGGTGGTCGAGGCACGATCGACGCCCTTCACCAGCTCGACATTGTTCTTCTTGACGAGGTCGAGCGCGAGATAGCCCTGCACCGTCACCGCCATTTGCGTCAGCAAATCCTGCGTGCGCTGACGGACGTAGAACAGCGCGCTCTCGCGGACCGCTTTGGCCTTGGCGGGGTCGGTGTGGTCGAGCTCGTTGGCCTTGTCCTCCAGCCGCTGATCCATTTCCTTGGACAGGACGATCATCTGTTCGAGCCGCCCCATCGCGGTCCACAGATTGGCGCGCTCGGTGTCGATCGCGGCATTGTCCATCAGCAGCTCGTCCTTGCCGCGCGCGAGCGTCTTCAGGATCGCGGCGATGTGCGACTGCGAGGAACGATACTTGTCGAAATAGGTGTTGAGCCCGCCGCCAAACAATTTGCTCAACATCCCGCGACCCGAGATTAGCTTGCCGTTGACGCTGGGATCGAGCTTCTCGATCGTACGGCGCAATTCGGTCAGGTCGGCGCCGACGCCGCTTTCGCCGTCCATCGCCTTCACCGGGCGATCGAGGAAGCGGTTCGATTGGTCGGCGGCGGCGCGGATTTCCTTCTGCCCCATCGCCGCAATGGCATCGACGCGCTTGCCGAATTCGGGCGAGTTCACGTCCTGCGCGATCAGGTCGTCGACGAAATCCGCGACCTTGGTCTGCAACTTGGTGCGCACCTCATCCTCGATCGGCACCAGACCGACCGCCTTCTCCGGCTTCACCACAGGCACGGGCGTGGGCGGGGTCAGCACCAGATCTGTTTCGGTCTCTGCAGCGGTCGCCATGTCGTCCCTCCGGCCAATATCGCCCTTAGATGAAGCGGATCGCGGTCCGGTTCAAGTGTGTCATCATAGTAATACGCATGCCGTCACGCAACTTTCACCGAAACGACGCGAACCCGACGCACACGGTCGATACCGCACCGCAACAACTTCACCACACCAAAGGGGTTTGTGTAATGCGTCGTCCGTTTTCGCTCGTTCTCGTCGGCACGCTGCTTGGCTGCTGCTCCACCGCGGCACTGGCCCAATCGGCCGTGCAGCCGACCGAGCCCGACGCCAGCGGCCCGGACATCGTCGTCACCGCACAGAAGCGCGAACAGAAAATTCAGGACGTGCCGATCACGGTGACCGCGGTCACCGGCGCGAAAATGCAGGAATTGGGCGTCAACTCGCTCGCCGAGGTCGCCCTCTACATCCCGGGCCTGCGCATTCAGGAGCAGAGCGCTAACAACCCGGGCTTCGTCATCCGCGGCATCACCTCGGACAGCGGATCGTCGCAGCAGGGCGCGCGCGTTTCGCTCTATTACAACGGCATCGATATCTCGCGCACGCGCGGTGCGTATCAGGATCTCTACGATCTGGAGCGCATCGAAGTGGTGAAGGGCCCGCAGGCGACGCTGTTCGGCACCGCCTCCGCGGTCGGCGCGGTCAACCTCATCTCGGCCCAGCCGCGCGCCGGCACCTCGGGCGAACTCGTCGGTTCCTACGGTAATTATAACCGCGGCCAGGTTTCGGGCTTTATCAACGTCGGCAACGACACGCTCGCCGGGCGTCTGGCGTTCGCGTACAAATATCACGACGGCTTCGTCCGCAACATTGCGGGCGATCCCAATGTCCCCAATCAGAACCAGGGCAAGATCGATCAGGACGATCTGAACGGGCAGGATCAGCGCGGCATTCGCGGCTCGCTGCGTTGGGCACCGACCGATGCGCTCACCGCAAGCCTGGTTTTGACCTATGACGGACAGCGTAACCCCGGCACCGCCTTCCGCTCCCGGGCGCTGGCCCCGACGGGCGGCAATGGCGGCGACTATAGCTATGCGGAACTGTCGGGCTCGCCGTTCAGCGCGGCGGTGCTGGGCGATGCCAAGCTCGGCCTGAAGCGCGACGTGTATGATGCCAACCTGACCGTGACGGCTCAGCTTGCGCCCGGCGTCAGCTTCACCACCGTCAACGGTTATCGCAAGTTCAACAGCAACGAAGTGTTCGATGCCGATGGCGGCCCGGCCTGGTATCTCGAATTCGCCGAGGATGCGCGCGGCGACCAGTGGAGCCACGAAGGCCGCTTCAACTTTACCGGCCCGAAATATCGCGCCTCGTTCGGCTGGAACGCGTTCTTCGAAAACAATCTGCAGCGCGTGCCCTTCTCGACCGAGGAAGGCACGTACCTTGGTTGCTCAGTGACGCCGACCTTCGCGCCGATCCGCGCTGCACTGGCGGCAGCCGGCGTATCGGGCTGCGTCGCGGCCAATGGCACGGTGACCGCCGCAAAGGCGACGGCGGTGCTGACCGGCGGGGCGGCGACGCAAATCCCGTATCAGTCGGTGTTCACCAATTATGGTACTAACGACACCTATTCGGTCTTCGCCGATGGCACCTTCATCCCCACGCCGCGCCTCGAAATCACCGCCGGTGCGCGCCTGCTGATCGAGCAGCGCAAGTCGGGCTATAGCTCGGTCCAGCCCAATTCGACGATCCTCGCGGCACTCGGCATCCGCTCCAGCCTGCTCGGCACGGCCAACACCAACGGCCAGATCTTCACCGCGCAGAAGAGCTTCACTGCGATCCTGCCGCGCGCGAACGTGCTGTACCGCGTGACCGACAGCGTCAACGTCTATGCGACGGTCAGCAAGGGCCGCCGCTCGCCGGTGGTGCAGCTTGCCGCCGCGAATGTCGGCGGGGTCGTCGTGCCGAACCTGCAAGTCGTGCCCGATGAAGTGGTGTGGAACTATGAAGCTGGCATCAAGGGCAAGGTCGGGCCGTTCACCGGCTCGCTCGGCGTGTTCTATCAGACCTACAATGGCTTCCAGGTGTCGGTCACCAATAACGGCGTGACGACCACGCAAAGCGCCGGCAAGGCGCGCAACCCGGGCGTCGAGTTCGAGGGCAACCTGAAGCTCGGACGGTTCGTGAATGTGTTCGGCAATTTCGCCTATGTCGATGGCAAGATCGAGAAGAACGCCGCCACCGGTGCCTTCTCCGGCGCGCAATTCCGGCTCCAGCCGAAGTACAGCGCCTCGGGCGGCGTCACGCTGCGCGCACCGGTCGGCAGCATGACGCTCTACGCCACGCCCTCGGCCACCTATCAAAGCAAGGTGTTCTTCGAACTCCCGAACAACCCTGCGATCAGCCAGGGCGGCTACACGCTCGTCAACGTCCGCGCGGGCGTCGAACTGGCCGGTGGCAAGTACCGGATCGGCGGATTCGCGCGCAACGCGCTCGACAAAAAGTATCTGATCGACGCGGGTAACACTGGCGGCGGCTTCGGCATCCCCAGCTACATTCGCGGTGAGCCGCGTGTGTACGGGATCGAAATCGGCGGTAAATTCTAACGCCGACGGGCGGGCGGCGCGATCCGGCGCGCCCGCCCGCTTCTTCCCGCACCTTGTTGCCGTGCAACATTTGCGCTAGGGGCGCGCGCTACATCTCAAGCTAAAGCACCGGACACCCTTATGAGCCTCCGCAATGTGGCCATCATCGCACACGTCGATCATGGCAAGACCACTCTCGTCGATCAGCTGTTCCGTCAGTCCGGCACCTTCCGCGACAATCAGCGGATCGAAGAGCGCGCGATGGACTCGAACGATCTCGAAAAAGAGCGGGGCATCACCATTCTCGCCAAGCCGACCTCGGTCGACTGGACCCCGCCGGGTGGCGGCGAGAGCATCCGCATCAACATCGTCGACACGCCCGGCCACGCCGATTTCGGTGGCGAAGTCGAGCGCATCCTGTCGATGGTCGACGGCGTCGTCCTGCTGGTCGATTCGTCGGAAGGCGCGATGCCGCAGACCAAGTTCGTCACCGGCAAGGCATTGGCGTTGGGCCTGAAGCCGATCGTCGTCGTCAACAAGGTCGACCGCAACGACGCGCGCATCCAGGAAGTGCTGGACGAAGTCTTCGACCTGTTCGTGTCGTTGGACGCGAATGACGAGCAGCTCGATTTCCCCGTGCTCTACGCATCGGGCCGCAACGGCTATGCCTCGACCGACATGAACGCGCGCGAAGGCACGCTGATCCCGATGTTCGAAACGATCGTCAGCCACGTGCCGCCCCCCGCGGTGGAAGTGGCGGGCGTGCCCTTCACCTTCCTCGTCACGCTGCTCGATCGCGATCCGTTCCTCGGCCGCATCCTCACCGGCCGCGTCAATTCGGGCGTGGTCAAGGTCAACCAGCCGATCCATGCGCTCAACAACGAGGGCAAGATCATCGAGACCGGTCGTGCGTCGAAGATCATGTCGTTCCGCGGCCTCGACCGCGTACCTGTTGATGAAGCGAAGGCGGGCGACATCATCAGCCTTGCCGGTCTTTCGGTGGCGACCGTGGCCGACACCATCGCCGACGTCACCGTGACCGAGCCGCTGCATGCGCAGCCGATCGATCCGCCGACGCTGTCGATGCGCTTTGCGGTGAACGATTCGCCGATGGCGGGTCGCGAGGGCACCAAGGTGACCAGCCGCATGATCCGCGAGCGCCTGTTCCGCGAAGCCGAATCGAACGTCGCCGTGAAGGTGACCGAAGCGGCCGACCGTGACAGCTTCGAAGTCGCAGGTCGCGGCGAGCTTCAGCTCGGCGTGCTCATCGAAACGATGCGCCGCGAAGGCTTCGAACTCGGCATCAGCCGCCCGCGCGTGCTGTTCGGCGAAGACGAAGACGGCAACAAGACCGAGCCGTACGAGACCGTCATCATCGACGTGGACGACGAATATTCGGGCACGGTCGTCGAGAAGATGAACCTGCGCAAGGCCGAGATGACCGACATGCGTCCCTCGGTCGGCGGCAAGACGCGCATCACCTTCTCCGCGCCCAGCCGCGGCATGATCGGTTACCATGGCGAGTTCCTGTCGGACACGCGCGGCACGGGCATCATGAACCGGCTGTTCGAGAAGTACGGCCCGCACAAGGGTGTCATCGAAGGCCGCAAGAACGGCGTGCTCATCTCGAACGGTGCGGGCGAAGCCAACAGCTACGCGCTAGGCCCGCTCGAGGAGCGCGGCATCCTGTTCGTTGGGCATGGTGAGGCGCTGTATGAGGGCATGATCGTCGGCGAAAATGCCAAGACCGACGATCTCGAAGTCAATCCGATGAAGACCAAGGCGCTGACCAACTTCCGCGCGAGCGGCGGCAAGGACGACCAGGTGCGCCTGTCGCCGCCGAAGCGCGCGACGCTCGAACAGGCGATCGCGTACATCGACGATGACGAGATGGTCGAAGTGACGCCGAAGTCGATCCGCCTGCGCAAGCGCTACCTCGATTCGAACGAGCGCAAGCGCCAGAGCCGCGCCAAGCAGTCGTAAGCGGCGGCGCAAGGAACAGGGAAGGGGCCGGACGTGTGAGCGTCCGGCCCCTTTCTTATGTACGCCTTTCGCAGTTGATCGCAGGCGGATCGCCGATACAAACCAGGCATGGCGTACGAAACCGCGAAGTTCATACACATCATCGGCATCATCATGTTGCTGGGCAACGTGACCGCGACCGCGATCTGGAAATTCTTCGCCGATCGCAGTCAGGATGCGAAGATCGTCGCTTTCGGGCAACGCCTCGTCACGCTGACCGACTGGAGCCTCACCGTCTGGGGCGCCGCGCTGACGATGATCGGCGGGTACGGCGCTGCGATCATCGCGCAGATGGATCTCGTTGGCGAACGTTGGCTCTTTTGGGGGCAGGTCCTTTTCATCGCCACTGGTGTCCTGTGGCTCGGGATCCTCGTGCCCTTGCAAATCCGCCTGGCGCGCCTGGCCAAGGGATTTCAGGCAGGTGGGGACATCCCCGCGACCTATTGGCGCGCCAGCCGCTGGTGGTTCATCGTCGGCCTAGCCATCACCGTGCCGCTGGTCGCCGCCGCCTGGGTAATGGTGGTCAAACCCAACGGGTTTTAGAGCGGCGGGGTGCCGGCGCGCAGGATTGCGTCCCACTCCGCCTCCCGCACCGGCGATACGCTGAGCCGCGACTGGCGCAGCAGTTCCATCCCGGCGAGCGCGGGGTCGGCCTTGATCGCGGCCAGCGTCACCGGCCGTTCCAGTGCGCCGAGCGGGGCGATCTCGACCGAGACCCAGCGTGCCTCGTCGCCATCCTGCTGCGCCGTGCGCGTAACCTCGACCGTGCCGACGATCTCCTTGGGCTTGCCGCTGTGATAGAAGAAGGCCCGGTCGCCTACCTGCATCGCTTTCAAGTGCAGCGCGGCGGCGGCATTGCGCACGCCGGTCCATTCGGTCCGCCCTTCGGCCAGCAGATCGTGCCAGCCATACGTCTCGGGCTCCGACTTCAACAACCAGAAGGCCATGACAAACTCCTTTCGCTGAACGCCGGTTAAACGCTACGTTCCGCACCCATTCAGGGCGACTCGGCTAACCGATGCAACAGGCTAACCCATTGGTGCGTTCTTTGGCGATGCACGCAGGGCTGCTGGAACGAGGAGGTTTTGCAATGAACGGTTTCATGAAGAAGATCGGTCTCGCGGTAGCGCTCGGCGCGACCGCGCTAACGGCGGCGGCCCCGGCCGAGGCACAGCGCTGGCGCGGTGGCTGGGGCGGCGGATATCGCCACTATGACCGCGACAATGGCGGCACCGCAATCGTCGCCGGCATCGCCGGGCTCGCCATCGGCGCGGCAATCGCGTCGAACCGTAACGATCGCTATCGCGACGATTATTATCGGGCGCGCGGCTTCGATCCCTATTATGACGATCGCTACTACCGCACGCACAATTATTACCCGGCGGATGGCTATTACGCCTATCGCTCGCGCGGCTATTACGACCGCTGCTATGTCGAGCGGCGCTACGATCGCTATTATGATGAGTTCGTCCGGGTGCGGGTCTGCAACTGATCTGCCCATGCAGGTGGCGCGGGACGGCGCGGGGAGTGATCCCCGCGCCGTTTTCGCATCTGGCATTGCGGCTCGATTTGCGTCATGAGCCGCGATCATGAGCGACACAGATCTCCCGCCCGACCGGCTTTCGTCCAACCCGCGCAGCCCGCATTATGACGAGGCGCTGCTCGCACGCGGCATCGGCATCCGCTTCAAGGGCCAGCAGCGCACCGACGTCGAGGAATATAGCCGGTCCGAGGGCTGGATTCGCGTCGCGCTGGGTAAGAAGGTCGATCGCCACGGCAACCCGCTGACGCTGAAGCTGTCGGGCGAGGTTGAGGCGTGGTTCGAAAACCCTGCACCGGGCGGCGCCGCGCCCGAGGGCGAGAGCACCCCGGAATAACGCCGACGACCCAAGGTCTTGCCGCGCGCACTCGTCCGGTGTATTGCCATCATGCAACACCGGCCCGGTCGGGCGACGGTAGGACAGGGGGTCTCGACATGGCTGATCGTTTCTTCGCGCGCACGGCTGGCGCGCTGCTTATCGCGCTCGCCGCTCCGATTGCCGTCTCCGCTCCGGCGATGGCGCAGACCGTCCCGGCACCCGCCGCCTCGCTGAAGCTTTTCGCCGATAGCACGATGGTGACGCGTGACCGGATCAGCGTCGAGATCGTCGGCAAGGGGCCGGATCTGGTGCTGATCCCCGGCCTCGCCTCCTCACGCGACACGTGGCGCAGCACGGCAGAGCGGTTGCGCGGCAAGTACCGCCTGCACCTTGTCCAGGTCGCCGGTTTCGCCGGGGAGCCTGCCCGCGGCAATGCGACCGGCGCGGTGTTTGATCCCGTGCTCGCCGACATCGACTCGTACATCGCCACGCTGCCGAAGCCGCCGGTGGTGATGGGCCACAGCCTGGGCGGCACACTCGGCCTCGCGCTGGCCCAGCGGCACCCCGAACATCTCTCCAAGCTGCTGATCGTCGATGCCTTGCCCTTTTTCGGCGTCGTGATGGGCGGCCCGACCGCGACCGCGGATTCGCTGCGCCCGATGGTGACGCGCATGACCGGCGGCCCGGTCGCCCCGATGTCGGACGCCCAAACCCGCGCCATGATGGCGTCGATGGCAACCGCCCCCACCGATGTCGACCGTGTGGTCGCCTGGAGCAAGGCGAGTGACCCGTCCGTCGTCGTGCGCGCGATGGGGGATGATATGCTCGCCGATCTTCGCCCCGGCCTCGCCGCGGTGAAGACACCGGTCACGGTACTGTACGAAACCCCGCTCGCGCGGATGATGACCAGCGATTACGCACCACTGCCCAACAAGACTTTGGTCGAAGTGCCGGGATCGAAACACTTCATCATGTTCGATCAGCCCGCCAAATTCGATGCCGAGGTCGACGCGTTCCTGAACCGGTAACGCCGACCCCGGCTGCGGAATCAGTGAACGAACCGCGCGACGACGTCGCGATAGGAGCGTGACACCTTCACCTGCGCGTTCGATTGCAGCACCAGGAAGCATTCGCCATTGGTGTGCGGCTTCACCTCTTTCACCAGATCGAGGTTGACGATTGTCGAGCGATGCACGCGCTGGAACCGGCGCGGGTCGAGCCGCCGTTCGAGATCCTTCATCGTCTCGCGCAGCACCAGCGAATTGTCGGCGGTCTTGATGACCATGTAATCGCCTGCCGCCTCGATCAGCTCGATCGTATCGACATCGACGCGGAAGATTTGCCCGCGATCCTTGATGTTGATCAGCTTCTCGAACCGGCTTGAGGAAACCTGCTCGCTTTCACCCAGCGTCTCGACCGAATCGGGCGCAATCTCGGCGATCACTTCCTTCAGCCGGTCGGCTTCCTCGACACCGCGTTTCTCGGTCAGCCGCTGGCGCACGCGGTCGAGCGTATCGGCAAGCCGCGATTCCTCGACCGGCTTCATCAGATAATCGACCGCGTCGGTCTCAAACGCCTTCAGCGCGTGATCGGAATAGGCCGTGACGAACACGAACAGCGGCGGTTCGATCTCCATCAGCCCCTGGACGACGGAGAAACCGTCAAATCCGGGCATCTGGATGTCGAGGAAAACGAGGTCGGGCTTATTGGTCTTGATCGAACGGATCGCCTCGCGGCCGTTCTGGCAGGTGTCGATGATCTCGACGTCTTCGTGCGCGGCAAGGCGCAAGGCGAGGCCTTGGGTAGCCAGTTTTTCGTCATCGACGAGGATGGTGCGGATCGTCATGCAAACTCTTTCCTAGGTTCCTCGAGCTGGAACGGGATTTCAATCTCGACCCCGAAACCGCCCCCCGGGATCGATCGCATCTCGAAACTATGGTCAGGCCCATATGCCTGGGCCAGTCTCTCCCTGATATTGGCAAGCCCGACCCCGGTTGAAAGGGATTGAACCGCCACCGAAACGCTTGCCGCGTTCTTGGCCGGGTTCAACCCGGGCCCAGTGTCGGATACGACGATCTGCACCCGATCCCCGGCGAGCCGCGCGACCACCGCGATTTCAGCGCCGTCTTCCTGCGGCGTTACCGCGTATTTAATCGCGTTCTCGACCAAAGGTTGCAGCAACAGCGAGGGTAAACGCGCTTTGGCCACCCTGGGATCCACCTCGAAGCTTGGGCGCAGCCGTTCCTCGAAGCGCATTTTCTCGATTTCGAGATACAGTTTCAGCGTCTCGAACTCTTGCTGCACCGTCACATGCGCGGTCGGCTCGTTGGCGAGCGTGTAGCGCAGGAACGACGACAGCCGCCCGAGCATCGCATTGGCGCGCTCGGTTTCCTTGAGCAGCACTAGCGTCGAGATCGAATTGAGCGTGTTGAACAGGAAATGCGGGTTGAGCTGATAGCGCAACATCGCAAGCTGCGCCGAGGATGCGGTCGATTCCAGTGCCGCGAGCTGATCGATCTGATCCTCGACGATCAAATAGAAATTGATCCCGAAATAGAGCGCGGTCCATCCGGCGAGCACGGTGAAATTCAGGAAGATCGTGCCCAGCACCAGCGGCAGGGTCAGGCCGGGTGATGAATCGCCCACGAACGAAAACGAAAAGGCGTCGAGCACCGCATAAACCAGCGTCGCCACCGCCAGCGTCAAGACTGTCAGCATAGCCATCGCAAAGCGCGGCTGGCGCCGGTAATAATGGTACAGCGTCGAAAGCAAGAGCGTGACGCTATAGCCGATGATCGATTCGAACACGACCGGGACGAGCCGCTTCAAATCCTCGGTCCCGCTGATGCTCGACACGGTCGAGACGCCGCGCAGGATCAGATAGCCTGTCCACCCAACCGCCTGGAGCGTCCAGAAGGCGCGGCTCTTGTCTTCGAAGAACGGCCGCGAGAAGATCGCGGGGCGGGTGAATAACGGCATAGCGGCCTTCTAGCCCGGCTGGGATCGATGCGCAAAGTGCGGTACGATGCGCCCGAACTCCCCTCCCTGGAAGGGAGGGGACGGGGGTGGGTTGGTATGGGGGAAGGGCAGACGCCGCCTCAGGCCAACCCACCCCCAGCCCCTCCCTTTCAGGGAGGGGAGCAAAAAGAAGAAGAGGAGAGAGAGCCATGAACCACCAGCCCGAGCGCGCGCAGTTCACCGCGATGGAACACGGCACGCAGGAAGATTGGAACCTGATTTCCAGCCATTTCGGCCAGTTCGCCCGTACCTTGCCGAGCCGCGTGCTGACGCATCTCAGCTTGCTCGACGGCGATTATGGCGGCTTCCCGGTCGATCGGCTGCAGCATTCGCTGCAGACCGCCACGCGGGCGCATCGCGACGGGCGGGACGAGGCCTATGTCGTGATGGCGCTGCTCCACGACATTGGCGATACGCTCGGCACCTATAACCATCCGGAGATCGGTGCGGCGATGCTGCGGCCGTTCGTGTCCGAGGAGCTGCACTGGATCGCCAACACCCACGGCGTGTTCCAGGGCTATTATTTCTTCCATTACATCGGCGCCGATCGCGACCTGCGCGAAAACTACCGCGGCCACCCGCATTTCGAGGCGTGCGCCGAATTCTGCGAGAAATACGATCAGGCGGCGTTCGATCCGGCCTATGAAAGCGCGCCGCTCAGCTTCTTCGAACCGATGGTCGGTCGCGTCTTCGCCCGACCGATCAACTCGATCTATGCGAAGATCGGGGAGACGGAGGCGGCCTGAGCCCCGGGGCGTCTTCAAACGCAGGCACAAAAAGGCCGCCGTCCCATCCGGGACGGCGGCCGATTTTTTGTCGGTTATGGCGGCTTAGAAGCCGACCTGCAGCGTACCCGTGATCGAGCGCGGCGTGCCGATCACTGCATTGCCGACCTGATAGCGGTTGGGCAGGCCGACGAAGCCCGACGAACCGCTCAAGCCACCGATATAGTTCTTGTCGAACAGGTTGCTGACGTTGAGCTGGAAGAACGTCCGGTCGTTGTTGACGAGCTTGCCCAGATTGATGCGCAGGTCGAGATCGACAAGCACGTAGCTCGGGATTTTCGCACCGTAGATCTGATATTCCTGAGCGTTTGGATTGACCGATGCGGCCGGAACGTTTGCCGCGGTCGGGCACAGACCGCCCACCGTCGACAAGGTCGCGCCCGACGTGGAAGCAGCATTGACGCAGGTGTAGACCGGCCGGTTTTCGTCGTTGACGTAACGGCCACCGGTGTACTTCGCTTGGATGCCCAGGTCGAAAATATCGATCGTTCCCTGCGCACGACCGCCGAACATCCAGTCGGGCGAGCCGCCTTCACGCTTGCCAGCCGTCTGGAAGAACGTCGTCGTGTAGGTGGTCGTCCCGTTGGCAGTGGTGGCGATGGTGCCAGCTTCGGTGTTGTTCTTGATCTTCGAGTGCAGATACGAACCGAAGACATAGAGCAGCAGGTTGCGCGTCGGACGGTAGCTGAGCGATGCGTCTACGCCGTATTTATCGACCGGGCCGAGATTGCGGTACACGCTGGTATCGCTCTCGATGTCATAGACCGACACCGTGCGGTTCTGGAACTTGGTGTACCAGCCGGCCAGCTGTGCCTGCACCTTGCTCGTCGTGTAGCGCACGCCGAGGTCGAAGCTGTCGGTCGTTTCCGGCGCGGGGCGCGATTGCGGCGTACCGTCGGGGTAATACAACGAGTTGTACAGGTTTTCCGTGCCCGGAACCGACAAGCCCTTGGCATAGCTTGCATAAGCGCTGATCGCCGACGTCACGTTGAAAGTCGCGCCGACGTTTGGCAGCACCCGGTTGTAGTTACGAACGCGACGCTGCGGGCCGGCGAACCCCACGACGCAGGCGTTGGCGACATTGGCGCACGAGCCGGTGGTGGGACGTGCCACACCGCCGACCGTCGTAACGCTCGGCCCGAAATAGGTGTAGGGGTTTGCCGCTGCATAGGTGGCGGCGCCGCTCGGCGTTACGCACGCCACGTTGCCGTTGGCCGCGACCGTGAAGCAGTTCTGGTTGAGTTCACGACGGAAGAACGGTGCACGGACGCCAAGCGCGACGGTCAGCTTCTCCTCAAGGAACTTACCGCGATACTCGCCCGACACCTGGTTCAGGATCGCGTAGGACAGGCGGTCGCGCTTTTGCAGCGTCTGGCCGGTTGCATCCTTCAGCGGATTGTTGACCGGGAACACATCGAACGGTTCGCCATTCTGCTGCACCAGGCCAACTTCACCGGTCTGGCGGTGACGCCCGTAATCGACCGTGTAGTTCACACGAACGCGCTGCGTGTCCGAAATCTCATAGGCGAGACCGACGACACCGACATAGCGGCGCGTCTGCGTCTGGCTCGGCGAGATTCCGAGGATCGTATCCAGACGGTCGCCGTCGCCGTTAAGATCGCGACCGACGTAATAGCCAAACCCGGCCGGCGAAGCGTTGCCAGCGTTCGGCCCGGAATTGATGACCCCGGTCAATGCTTCGGTAGCTGCGGTTTGCGACAGGTTTGCTGCGCTTTCGAGCAGGCTGACCGTGCCGCCGCCATTGGCCTTGGTGTACTGATAGCTGGCGTCGACCGACAGGATCAGGTTCGGGATGATCGTGAAGCGCGAACCGAAGCGTACGTTGCCGGTGTTTGACGGATTGTAACGGCGATCGAACTCGGTGCCGCAGCTTGCGCCAGCCGTTGGTGCGGTCGGTGCCACGGCAAGAACGTCGGCGATCCCTGGCCGAGCGATGCTGTTCACCTGGCATGGCGCATTGATCGTATAGTAACGCTCTGCCGCCGTGATCGGCGCACGGTTGGCACTGTTCGGACCCGCGATGCGCGCCAAATTGGCCGCTGTGTTGGCGGTGGTAACGGCGTTCGCGAACAGATCGTTGCGCAGCGGCACCGACCCGAGGAAGTTGTTGCGGTTCTCGTTCCACTGGCCGGCGATCGACAGGAAGTCGCCATTGCTGCCCAGCGACTTGTAGAAGCGTGCGTTATACTGCTGCTTGCGCAGGCGGCCGTAGTTGTTGAACGGGTTAAAGGCTTCGATCTTCGAACCCGAGAAGAAAGCGCGGATGCCGGTGTGTGCGATATCACCGGTGTCGACCATGCCGAACACGCGGAAGATGTCGCGCGTCAAAGGATCGCCGCGGCCGGCATATTGGCCGTAGGTCCCGCTGGCGATGACGCCGAACTTCTCGGAGGGGATGCGCGTGCGGATGTTGACGGTACCGCCGACGGCCGAAGCGGTCGGGCTATCGACGTCGGTCGTGCCCAGGTTGACGCTGACAGACTCAAGCGTCTCAGGGTCCTGCTGCTGGTTCGAATAGATTGCGTAATTGCCGGTGTCGTTCAGCGGAATGCCGTCGAGCGTCTGCGAGATGCGCGTGCTGTCAAAACCGCGGATCGTGAACGTACCGCCGGCGGCACCGGTCGCATCGTTATTCTGGAAGCTGACGCCGGGGACCAGATTGATGATGTCGTTGACTGTCTGGCCAGGGCGGGCGCGGCTCAGCAGTTCCGAACCGATCGTGATGCGCGTCTTGGGGACATCAGGAATGATGACGTCTTTTTTCGTTTTCGTGCCAGTCACGACGATGTCTTCGCCGCCCTTGTCGAAATCCGTCGAACCCGTCGACTGCGCATATGCAGCGCCCGGAATCAGCAGCGCGGCAAAGGCCACGCTCGTGAAAAGCTTCATCTTCATGGTAGTCCCCTTAGGATTCATATCGCATCTGGGGGTCGGCGTACCTCGCCGTACAACCCCGTCGGCGCTGCCCTTGCACGTAATATATTTCCGTTGGATGACAGTCGAGTCATCTACCGGGGAATGTCACAATCGGTTTGTGCTGCGTTGCAAAAAAGCATCACCGCGCCGGTTGTGCTCATCGCGCGGCGGCGACGATCTCCGCCCACCCTGCCTCGTCGATCACCGAAACGCCCAATTCCGCGGCCTTTTTCAACTTCGAACCGGCGCCAGGCCCCGCCACCACCAGGTCGGTCTTGGCCGAGACCGATCCCGACACGCGCGCGCCTAGCGTCTCCGCCTGCGCCTTGGCCTCGTCGCGACTCATCGTTTCCAGGCTGCCGGTGAACACCACCGTCTTGCCGCTGACGGGCGACTCGCGCACCGTTGAGACATAAGGCGGCGGGGACACCTGCCCGAGCAGGTCGGCCCAGGCCTCGCGATTATGGGACTCCGCGAAGAAATCGATCAGCGCTTCGGCAACCACCGGGCCCACGCCATCTACCGACTCGAGTTCGGCGCGCGCTTCGGGCGTATCGTGCGCGGCGATGGCGATTTCGGCGATGCGCTGAACCGTGCCGAACGCCTTGACCAGATCGCGCGCGGTCACCGCGCCGATATGCCGGATGCCCAGCCCGAACAGGAAGCGCGCCGGATCGGGCGCGCGCTTCGCCTCGATCGCCGCGAGCAAGTTTGCCGCCCACACGCGCCCGTCCTTCTTGCGCGCGAGCAGTTGCGCTTCTGTCAGGCGAAAAATGTCGGCGGGTGCGTGAATCAACCCGTCGTGGAAAAAATCCTCGATCTGCTTGAGGCCCAGCCCCTCGATGTCGAGCGCTGCCCGGCTGACGAAATGCCGCAGCCGCTCGATCCGCTGCGCCGGGCAAATCAGCCCGCCGGTGCAGCGGATATCGACTTCGCCCTCTTCGCGCACCGCATCGGACTGGCATTCGGGGCAGACGGTCGGGAAGGGCCACGGCCCCCGGCTCGCATGGGGCGTACAATTCTCGACGATCTGCGGGATCACGTCGCCCGCGCGTTGCAACACGACGCGGTCGCCCGGCCATACGCCGAGCCGCGCGATCTCGTCGGCATTGTGCAGCGTCGCATTGGTGACGACCACGCCGCCGACCGTCACCGGGGTCAGCCGTGCGACCGGCGTCAGCTTGCCGGTGCGCCCGACCTGAATGTCGATCCGCTCCAGCGTCGTCTCCGCCCGTTCCGCCGGGAATTTGTGCGCCAGCGCCCAGCGCGGCGCCTTGGCAACCGCACCCAAGCGCCCCTGCCAGTCGAGCCGGTCGACCTTGTAGACCACGCCATCAATGTCGAACGGCAGATCGGCGCGCTGATGCTCGATCGCGGCATAGTGCGCGAGCGCCTGCTCCATGCCGTCGGAGCGGATCAGCAGATCGCTGACCGGCAACCCCCAATCGGCGATCGCCTGCATCACGCCGAACTGCGTGTCGGCGGGCAGCGCCGATGTCTCGCCCCAGCCATGCGCGAGGAAGCGGAGCGGGCGGCTCGCGGTCACCGCCGCATCCTTCTGGCGCAGCGATCCGGCGGCGGCATTGCGCGGATTGGCGAATTGCCGCGCCTCCTTGCCCGTCTCCTCGGCCTCGGCCAGCAGGCGGGCGTTGAGCGCGGCGAAATCGGCCTTGGCCATATAGACCTCGCCGCGGATCTCGAAAATGTCGGGCGCGTTGCCGCTCAGGCGTGCGGGAATATCGCCGATCGTCGCGACATTGGCGGTGACATCCTCGCCCACCTGACCATCGCCGCGCGTGAGCGCCTGCACCAACCGCCCGCCTTCGTAGCGCAGCGAACAGGACAGGCCGTCGATCTTCGGCTCGGCGGTCAGCGCAACCGGCGCATCCTCGGCCAGATTGAGAAACCGCCGCACCCGCGCGACGAATTCGTTGGCTTCATCGGCGGAAAAGCCATTCTCCAGGCTCATCATCGGCCGTGCGTGCGCAACCTTGGCGAGATGTGCGGCGGGTGCGGCCCCAACGGCCAGCGACGGCGAATCGCTGCGCACCAGATGCGGAAATGCCGCCTCGATCGCGGCATTCCGCCGCGTCAGCGCGTCATAGTCGGCGTCCGAAATCTCGGGCGCATCGTCGGTGTGATAAGCGCGATTGTGGTGCGCGATCTCCCCGGCCAGCCGCGCCAGTTCGGCGGCGGCATCTTCATCGGTGGCGGGGAGGGGGGTGCTCATGCCCGTTGGCGTAGCGGAGGGCGCCGCGCCGGATCAAGCGGCGAACGTCACGCTTCCCGTTTGCCCTGAGCCTGTCGAAGGGCTCCGCGCCGTATATCGGGCATGTGTTGTGGCACACAGGGCTTCGGCAGCCCCGGATCTAGTCCGGGGCCGAACGGGATAGGTTTAAAACTCGACGTTCTAATCCTCGCTGGAATCCATTTCGGCGAGGTGCTTGGCTTCTTCGTTGACCGATTTGCGCTCGGCGGTCTTTTCGGCACGCGTGGCCATTTCGTCCCACGATTTCGCGGCGCGAAGCCAGCGATCGCGGACATTGTCCAGCGTTGCGGCGGAAGCGTCGGACTCGGCCTGGCGGGCGCGGTCACGATAGAAGAGGGCGGTGCTATTCGTCGGAGGTCTCCACGACAATGTGAGGAAATGGCGGGTGTCGCGGCGATGCCCGCAAAGGCACCGTTCGCGACACCCGCGATAGGCTTAGGCCTGCGCGAGCTTGACCGCCGACATCTTGCCGCGACGGTCCTCTTCCAGCTCGTACGAAACGCGCTGGTCGCGATCGAGCGTCGCCATGCCGGCCGCTTCGACCGCGCTGATGTGGACGAACGCGTCGCCACCGCCACCCTCGGGCGCGATGAAACCATAACCCTTGTCGGCGTTGAAGAATTTAACGGTGCCGATAGCCATAACTGATTCCTTTGGTCCCGGTGCAAGACCGGATGGGGCCGAGATCGAAGACGAATGCGACGTCCGGCCCCGGCCGGCGCATCCGATCACGTGCAGTCAACCGCGCGCGGAGGCTCCGCGGCGGGCAGGCTGACTGAAAAGGAGATTAAGAGGGGACAAAAGCGCGCATCCGATGCCAGGCAAGCGGGAGCGCAGAAAGTCTCTCAGCCGCGCGATGCTTGAGGGCAGACTCGCGCGATGGATGCACTGTAGCAGAGTGTTACGCGATTGTCGCGGTTTCGATTCTGCAAAGCTTTTTGTCACCCCGGCCCTGTGCCGGGGTCCACCGGGCGGCTTGGTGTAACGCAAATTTTGACGCCCGCAGGTGCGGCTTGCTGGACCCCGGCACAGGGCCGAGGTGACAATCGCCTCACGCCGTCTCCAGCAACCGCTCCGCCTGCGCCCTTGCCTCGGGCGTAATCGTCGCGCCCGACAGCATCCGGGCGATTTCCTCGCGACGGGCGTCCTCGTCGAGCGTCGTGACGCCGGTGCGGGTCACGGTCCCGTCATGGCTCTTGGCGATCAGAAGATGATGCCCACCGCGCGCCGCGACTTGCGGGCTGTGGGTCACGACCAGCAACTGCGTACCCCCGGCCAGCCGGGCGAGCCGCTCGCCGATCGCGCTTGCAACGGCACCGCCGACGCCGCGGTCGATTTCGTCGAAGATCATGGTCGCCGCCCCGCCTTGCTCGGCAAGCGCGACCTTCAGCGCGAGGATGAAGCGCGACAATTCGCCGCCGCTCGCGATCTTGACCAGCGGTGCGAACGGCGCGCCGGGGTTGGTCGAGATTTCGAACTCGACCCGGTCCTTGCCCGCCGCCGACCAATTCTCCGTTGGCGCAGGGGCGACGACGGTGCGAAATCGCGCCGCGTCGAGTTTGAGCGGTACCAGTTCGCCCTTCACCGCCGCATCGAGCCGCAGCGCGGCCTCGGCGCGCGCCGCGCTCAGCGCATCGGCCGCCGCATCGTAGCGCTTCCGCGCGGCGGCAAGCTTCGTTTCCAGCGCGGCCAAACCCTCTTCGCCCGCCTCCAGCGCCGCCAGCTTCGCTTCAAGATCAGCCGCAAGCTCGGCCAATTCATCGGGCTGCACCCGGTGCTTGCGCGCCATGCCGCGCAGTTCGAACAGCCGTGTCTCATCGTCTTCCAGCGTCGCCGGATCGAACCACAGGTCGGCCTTTGCCACGCGCAACCGCTCCTCGGCGACCGCCCCTTCGATCACCGCCCGATCGATCGCCGCCAGTGCTTCGGCCAGGGCAGCATGATCGCCCGCAATCCGCTCCAGCACGCGCGCCGCCTGGCGGAGCTGCGACAGGCCACCGTCCGATCCCTCCAGCCACGTCTCGATCGCGGCTAGGTCCTCGGCGATCTTTTCGGACCGCTGCATCGTGCGGCGGCGGTCGGCGAGCGTTTCCTCCTCGCCCGGCTCGGGGGCGAGCGCGCGGAGTTCGCCAACGGCATGTTCGAGCCATTCGCGGTCGCGTTGTGCAGTGTCGATGCTCGCGCGCGCGGCGGTCAGCGCCCCTTCGGCATCACGCCACGCCTTATAGGCAGCAGACGTCGCACCGGTATCGACCCGGCCGAACGCATCGAGCAACGCGCGATGCCCGCGCGCGTTGAGCAATCCGCGATCGTCATGCTGGCCGTGGATTTCCACCAGCCACGTCGCCATTTCGCGCAGCAATCCGGCGGATGCAGGCTGATCGTTGACGAACGCGCGGCTGCCGCCATCGGCCTTAACGATGCGCCGGATCAGCAGCGGTTCACCGGGTTCGACATCGAGCCCGTTTTCGGTGAGCAAGGCGACGATCGGCCCATCGGCGGCGGGCGTGTCGAAGGTCGCGGTGATGACCGCTTGCGCCGCGCCCTGCCGCACCAGCCCCGCCTCGCCGCGCGCGCCGAGCGCCAGGCCCAGCGCATCGAGCAGGATCGACTTGCCCGCGCCCGTCTCCCCCGTCAGCACGCCGAGACCGGGCCCGAAATGCAGATCGAGCGCCTCGATCAGTACGACATCACGAATAATGAGAGAGTTCAGCATCGTGCCGCCCCCTTTACCCGAGCTTTGCGTGTTCCGGTATCGTTCTTTTTACGCGCAGCAGGTCAATTGGGCTTGGGGCTGCCCGGATTGTTCGTGGCGGAGGAGCCGACCGGTGCCGCACTCGTATCGCGGTCGATGTCGCGCTTCTTCTTGAGATCGACCTCGGCTGGCGCTCCGGCATTGGGCACGACTGGCTGACCCGTCGCGATCGCGGCGACGGCGACCGGGGGATGCTCGTTCGACAGCTTGTAGGCACGGCTATACCATTGCGTGCCGGGATAGTTCGCGCCGAGCACGGCCGCCGATTTGCGCGCTTCCTCCGGCACGCCGAGCGCCAGATACGTCTCGGTCAGGCGCATCAGCGCTTCGGGCGTGTGCGTCGTCGTCTGGTAATCGTCGACCACCTTGCGGAAGCGACCGTTCGCAGCAAGCCACTGACCGCGCGTTTCATAGAAGCGCCCTATCTCCATTTCCTTGCCGGCCAGATGGTCGCGCACCAGATCGATCTTCAGCCGCGCATCGGCGGCATAGCGGGTGTTGGGGTAACGCCGCGTCAGCTCGCCCAGCGAATCGAGCGCTTGCTGGGTAATCTTCTGGTCGCGCGTTACGTCGCTGATCTGTTCGTAATAGCCGAGCGAGATGAGATAATAAGCATAAGGCGCGTCGCGGTTGCCCGGATGGACCGACAGGAAGCGCTGCGCGGACTGGATCGACGAGGTATAATCGCGCGCCAGATAATAGCTGAACGCGCTCATCAACTGCGCACGACGCGCCCAAACCGAATAGGGATGCTGCCGCTCGACCTCGTCGAACAGGGCCGCCGCAAGCTTATATTCCTTGTTGTCCAACCGCTTGCGCGCTGCCGTGTAAAGCGTGCCGACATCGCGCGCGACATACGGAATGTCGCCCTTGGTGCGGTTGCGCGCGCAGCCGGTGGTGGTGAGCGCGGTTCCGGCGATCAGGACGACCGCAAGGCTGCGGAACAGGGGCGAGCGGGTAAGGGGGGTACGCATCGGCGCTGGTCTTAGCGCAAGCGCGCGGCGGCGAACAATCCTTAATCGGCGAACGGATCGCTTGGTGCGAATGGAGCGTTGGCGTTATGACCGACTGATTGGAGATTGCCCGCCGTGACTGCCACCCTGCTCGCCACCAAACGCGTCGAAAAGCCCTGGGGCCGCACCCGTTTGTGGCCCGGTTTTGCCGACCCCGCACCGGGGGGCGAGAAAATCGGCGAAGTGTGGTTCCAGACGCCGCACGCGGGCGAGCCGGAACTGCTGATCAAATATCTGTTCACCAGCGAGAAATTGTCGGTGCAGGTCCATCCCGACGATGCGCAGGCACGAGCAGCGGGCTACCCCCGCGGCAAGGACGAGGCATGGCTGATCCTGGCCGCCGAACCCACATCGACCATTGCGATCGGCACGCTCGCGCCGATGACGCACGAGGAACTCCGCGCTGCCGCGCTCGACGGGTCGATCGAGCACAAGCTCGACTGGAAACCGGTCAAGGCGGGCGACTTCATCTACAACAAGGCGGGCACGATCCACGCAATCGGGGCGGGCATCACCTGCGTCGAAATCCAGCAGAATGTGGATCTGACCTACCGCCTCTACGATTATGGCAGCGACCGCGAATTGCACCTCGATGCAGGCGTCGCCGTGTCCGACGCGGAGCCGTTCGTGCCCTTGCCCACGCCTGCGAAGGATAGTGGGGATCGGCAAATCCTCGCCGAAGGGCCGAAATTCGTCGTCGAACGCTTTGCAGGCGGCCACCGCGTGGTGGACTTGCCCGCGGGCGTGACCGGCTGGTTCGTCCCCGTCGCAGGGATGGGCGCAGTCGATGGCGTGCCTTGGAAGGCGGGCGAATGCCTGACGCTGACAGGCCGCAGCGAAATCGCTGCCGATGCGGGGAGCGATCTGTTGCTGGCCTATCCGGGCGACAAGCGGCTTTAGGAATCTGCTTCACCGCCATTAATCCTATGCTCCTTCGGGGCCCAGTCGCAAAACAGCAGTTGGTCGGCGTCGTGCTCCACGACCACTGGCCATCCAACTGGGCCCCGGCCAGCGCCGGGGAAGCGAATGCATCATGACGCGTTGATGCTGTCCTACACCCGGCAAATCTGCGATAGATTCCGTCGCTCTTTCAACCGTTTGATCCCCCAGATCACGCACTCGCAAAAGTGCTCGATAGTGCGACTCGTGTGACTTTAGCGGCAGACCACCCCGCGTTAACGCATCCATGCTATCCCGCCGCACATGCTCCGCGTCCTCACGCTCTCGACCCTGTTCCCCGACGCGACGCGGCCCAATTTCGGGGTGTTCGTCGAGCGGCAGACGCTCGGGCTCGCAGCGCACCCGGATGTCGAACTCCAACTCGTCGCGCCGGTCGGCCTCCCGCCTTGGCCGCTTACGCGGCATGCGCATTATGCCGATCTCGCCAAGCTCCCAGACCGTGAAACGTGGAAGGGCCTCGACACCCACCGTCCGCGCTTCACCACCTTGCCCGGCACGGGCGGACGGTTTCACACGGGCGCGCTTACCCGGCGGCTGATCCCGCTGCTAGAGCGCATCCGCCGCGCGTTCGCCTTCGACGTGATCGACGCCGAATTCTTCTTCCCCGACGGCCCTGCCGCGATCGCGCTCGGGCGGCATTTCGGCGTGCCGGTGTCGATCAAGGCGCGCGGTGCCGACATCCACCATTGGGGCCATGCCCCCGCCACCGCGCCCCAAGTTCTTGCGGCAGGCAGGGCGGCAAGCGGGGTACTCGCGGTCAGCCAGGCGATGCGCGCCGACATGGCTGCGCTTGGCATCCCAGCAGACACGATCCGCGTCCACCACACTGGCGTCGACCTCGACCGCTTCGCCCCACGCGATCGCGCGGCGGCCAAGGCGGCCTATGAAGTCACCGGCCCGCTGATCGTCTCGCTCGGAGCGCTCATCCCGCGTAAAGGACACGATATCGTGGTCGGGGCGCTTGCCGCGCTGCCCGACGCGACCCTACTCATCGCAGGGGAGGGCCCGGAACGCGCCGCGCTCACCGCGCAGATCGCGAAGCTCGGGCTGGGGGGCAGGGTACGCCTGCTCGGATCGGTGCCCCACGCGGACCTCTCCGCGCTGCTCGGCGCGGCCGATGTGATGGCGCTCGCCTCATCGTCTGAAGGCCTCGCCAACGCTTGGGTCGAGGCGCTGGCGTGCGGCACGCCGATCGTCGTGACCGATGCCGGCGGGGCCGGGGAGGTGGTGAACGATCCCGCCTGCGGCCGGATCGTTCAACGCACCGCGGAGGGGTTTGCAGCAGGGATAGCCGAGCTTCTGGCCGATCCGCCAGCGCCCGACGCTGTCCGGCGTGGGGCGGAGCGCTTCACCTGGGACGCGAACACCGCTGCGTTATACGATCATCTGACAGGACTCGCCCGGCCATAACCGCGCCTGTGCTCCGGCGCAGGCCGGAGCCTTGGCCGGCCGCGCGACACCCGACCCAACGCTCCGGCCTACGCCGGAGCACATAGCGGAGAGCTTACTTCACCGCCCCCTGCTTAGCCTCCCAGGCCTTTGCCTGCACCGCGCTCAGCTCGACCAGATCGCCCATCACCACCGGCATGTCGAGCAGGTGCAGGCCCCAATCCTTCAGGATGCCGCCGCCGAACACGATGTCGCCGACGATCGTGTCGGTGCGCGCATCGCTAGGCACCGCATTGACCGTTACCGCCAGATAGCTGAACCGCCCGCTCGTCGTGCAGGCGACACTCAGGAGCCCCGGCACCTTGACGAACGGCGTCGTGACCGGCGCGCCATCGCTCGACCACGGCCCTTGCGGCGCGCTCGACAGGCCTGCACCCTTCGCGCCGAGATAGGCGTCGGCGGTTGCCGCTGCGCCGCGCAGCGCCGCCGGATTGACGCAAGCCGCGGTCATCCCCGGCTGCGGCACGCCACCGAAGCGCGTATTCGGCGGCGGCGGCGCATCGGCGCGGAACGTGACATAGCTCACCACGCAGCCGGTATCGCTCGCCTTGCGGCACAGCGGCGTCGACTTCAAATCACCGCCCACATCCTTGCCGACCGGCACCGCGACATTGGTGCCGGGGATCATCACCGAAATGATCTGCTTCTGCGCGGGCGTTCCCTCGATCGCATCGGCCATTAGCGTCTTCAGCACGCCCGATCCCTGGCTATGCCCGATCAGCACGACGCCGCGCCCGTGATTGTCATAGGCCATATATTCGTCCCACGCGGCCTTAACGTCGCGGTACGCCATCGCCCGGTCGATCGCTACCGGGCGGCCGGTCAACACCGCTTGCAGCCCCGGCAGCGTGACCTGACGATAGATCGGCGCGAAGACGCGGCAATATTTGGTGAAGCGTGCCGCCTGAAATGCGGCGACGACATTTTCCTCCTGCCCCGCATTCATGTCGCTGTTCGGCGTCGGGTCGAGCGAGACGGTCGGATAGACGTAGAAACAATCGAACGCGGGGTCCTTCGTGGCGGTGAAGGTCTCGACCTTCCGCGATCCGTCGGGCTTGACGATCGTCGCGCTCTGGTCGGCGGTGCAGGGGTCGGCGCGGCCCGGTCGGCACAGCCAGTTCCGTGCATTGGTGTAATCGGGGCTGGCGGCGGGGGCGGGGGCAGTATCGGGGGCGGGTGCGGCCGGGGCGGTCTGCGCCTGCGCCAGGGCCGGGGCGCCAACCGTGGCCGCGACCAAGGCGAACGCCGAAAGGATTGTTTTCATGTGCGACTCTCCCCGAACTCCAACCGCGCAAGGATAGCCGCACCGCGCGCCGGGTCAAAGTGGATAGAAGGCCCCGATCACCCAGCGGCCTTCGCCGCGCAGCACGGCCCAGGCGCGTGCCGCAGCGCGGCTGTCCATCGCCTCGACGCCGATGCCGCGCGCTTCGAGTGCGCGGATAAAGGCAGGGGAGGGGCGTTGCAGCGTCGCTCCGGTACCGAGCAACAGGAATTCCGGGGCCGGGTCGGTGTCGAGCACGGCGCCCAGCGCGGCGGGATCAAGCGCTTCGATCGGCGGCGGCGTCCATTCGGTGCTGCCCTCGGGCGAGATCGTCAGCGCGCGGTAAACGCCTTTGAAACTGCCCGCCTCGACCTTGAAGCCGCTCGCGGAAAGTCCGGTGATGATCGGCCCGGTCCCGCGCTCGGCATCGATCCGCATCAGCGTGCGGCGGTCTTGCTCGGCACCACCGCCTCGTCGCCGATCTTGGGATCGGGCCGCAGCCCGAGCGAGATCAGCAGCGACGACGACACATAGATCGACGAATAGGTCCCGACGACGATGCCGAGGATCATCGCCGCGGTGAAGCCACGCAGCACCGGCCCGCCGAAGATCAGCATGGCGAACAAGGCGAGCAGGATCGTCAGCGAGGTCATCACGGTACGGGGCAGCGTCTCGTTGACCGAAAGATCGATGATCTGCGGCATGTCCATCTTGCGATAGCGGCGCATATTTTCGCGAATCCGGTCATCGATCACGATCTTGTCGTTGATCGAATAGCCGATGATGGTCAGCACTGCCGCGACGATGTTGAGGTCGAATTCGAACTGCGTCAGCGCGAAGAAGCCGAGCGTCATCAGCACGTCGTGCACGATCGCGACGACGGTCGAAACGCCGAACTGCCATTCGAAGCGGAAGATCGCGAACAGGCCGATGCCGAGCACCGCGAGCACCACCGCAAGGATGCCGTTGCGGATCAGTTCGTCCGACACCTTGCCGCTGACCGAGCTTTGCTGCGAGAATTTGGCGTCCGGGAAATCCTTCACCACGGCGGCATGAACGGTGTCGACCACACGCGCGGTCGCGCCTTCGTCGTTGCTCTTCACCGGCGGCAGCTTGATCGAAACGGTCCTGCCGTCGAGCCCGACCGCCTGAAGCCGCGGTTCACCGAGGTTCAGCCGCTCGACCGTCTCGCGCAATTTCTCGACCGAGGGCGGCGTCTGGAACTTCTCTTCGATGGTCAGGCCGCCGACGAAATCGACGCCGAGGTTGAGCCCCTTGGCGAATACGATGGCGACCGCCGCGATCGTCAAGGCCATCGTCAGCGCAAACGCCCAGCGGCGCAGCGACACGAACGGCAGGTTGGTGTTGTCGGGGACGAGTTTCAGCAGGCGCATGATATCGGGCCGTTCAAATGTTCATGTCGGTCGGGCGGGTGCGGCGGATCCACTGCACCACCAACATGCGGGTAAAGGTGACTGCGGTGAACACCGACGTCACGATCCCGATCAGCAGGACGATCGCGAAACCGCGCACCGGGCCGGAGCCGAAGGCGAGCATGATCAGCGCCGAAATCGTATGCGTCGCGTTCGCCTCGAAAATCGTGCGGCTGGCTTCCTTGTAGCCGAGCTCGACCGCCTGGATCACCGATCGCCCACGGCGACGTTCCTCGCGGATACGCTCGTTGATCAGCACGTTGGCGTCCACCGCGGTCCCGATCGTCAGCACGAAGCCGGCGATCCCCGGCAGCGTCAGCGTCCCGCCGATCAGCGCGAGCACGCCCATGATCACCACCACGTTGATGACCACCGCATAGTCGGCATAGAAACCGAAGCGGCCATAGGTCGCGATCATGAACAGCACGACCAGCACGACCGCGAGCGCGGAGGCGGTCAGGCCGGCGTTGATCGATTCCTGGCCCAGGTCGGGCCCGACGCTCTGCTCCTGCACCACCTTCAGCGCAATCGGCAGCGCGGAGCTGAGCGCGATCGCGAGGTTGTTGGCGGATTCGACGGTGAAGCCACCCTCGATATAGCCTTGCCCGCCCAGAATTGGCGTGTTGATCGACGGGGCCGAGATGACCTGACCATCGACCACGACGGCGAAGCGCTTGCCGACGTTGTTCTGCGTGATTTGCGCGAACTTCGCGCCGCCTTCGCTGTTGAAGGTGAAATCGACGATCGGGCGATTGTCTTCCTGCTTGAACGCCTGCTTGGCGCTGACCAGTTCATTGCCGGTCAGCACGGCTTGCCGCTTGACGATGATCTGCGCACCCGGTCCCTGTTCGGGGTAAGGCAGGACTTGCGTCCCCGCAGGCAGGATCACGCCCGGGCTGTACGGCGTGTCGGACACCATCTTGAATTCGAGCTTGGCGGTCTTGCCGAGCAATTCCTTCAGCTGCTTGGGGTCCTTCAACCCCGGCACCTGCACGTCGATCCGGTTGCTGCCCTGACGGCGCACATCGGGTTCCTTGGTGCCGAGCTTGTCGATGCGCGAACGGACCACGTCGGTCGCCGTCTTCATCGCATCGTCGATCGCCTGATTGATGCCGGCCTCGGTCGGGGTCATCACGATGCGACCGCCGTCGATCACCTGCAGATCCCAGTCGCGCTGCGCGGTGTAGCCGACGCCGGTGGTCATCTTGCTCAGCCGTTCGCGCGCGGCATCGATCTGCCGCACGTCGCGCAGCAGGAAGCTCAATTTGCCGCCATCGGTCGCAATGTCGCCGATCGAAATTGCGGGCGCCGTGCTCATCGCGGTCGCGATCTGCTCGCGCTTGGCCTCGACTCGGTCGTCGATGAACTTCTTGGTATCGGCCTCGAGCAGGAGATCGACGCCGCCGTTCAGATCGAGCCCGAGGTTGATCCGCGGCAACCATACGCCCCAATTGGCCGTGATCGACGAGGGGATCACGCTCGGAATCGCGAGTGCCATCAGGCACGCGAGCAGCGCGACGATCGAGACAACCTTCCAGCGCGGGAAATCGAGCATCGGATCAGTCGTTCGCTGGCTTGCCGGAGCCCGAAGGCGTCACTTCGGCGAGCGTCATCTTGACGACCCGCACCTTCACCGTCGGCGCGATCTCGACTTCGACGAAACGCTCTTCGACCTTGGTCACCTTGCCCGCGATGCCGCCCGCCGTGACGACCGAATCGCCCTTCTTGACCGCCGCGATCGTCGCGGCTTGCGCCTTGGCGCGCGCTTGCTGCGGGCGCAGGATCAGAAGGTAGAAAACCACGAAAACGAGCAGCAGCGGCCCGAAATTGAGCAGCATGGCGGCAAACCCGTCGGGTTGCACCGCAGTACCGGCGGTCTGGGCAAAAGCAGGGGTGGCGAACATGGGCTACCTTGGTAAAGCAGGACGCGCCTGCGCGAGAACGCAAGCGGACTGGCGCGACCTTGCGGCCTCGCTACAAGCGGCGCGCGCTATCATCACTTGCGCGGCGTGGCAACGCCCGTTGCTGCGCGCGACCTTTGGAGACGAGCATGACGATCCTTGTTCTGGGCCATATCAAGACCGCCCCCGGCGATGCCGCCCGCATGACCGATCTGCTCACCGCACATATGGCGACGACCGCCGCCGAGGCCGGTTGCGAGCTCTATAATTTCGCTTTCGACGTCGCCGATCCCGACATTATCCGCATTTCGGAACGCTGGGAAAGCATCGAAGCGCTCGCCGCACATGGCAGCGCCGACCATCAGAAAGCCTTTGGCCGCGCGCTGCGCGATTTCACCGTTCTGGAAATGAGCGTGAAAGCGTGGGACGGCACTTTCTGGCGCACGCTGATCGGCGATTGAGGCCAAAACTCACCTGCCGCGTTGAGGTGACCGATGGGAGACCACATGTTCCGATACCTTGCCGCCGCCACGGTGCTGATCGCCCCCGCCGCCGCACTCGCGGATGCGGGGCGCGAGCAATTGACGCAAACCGCCTTCGGCGCGCGCGACAAGGCTGCCGCACTCGCCCAGATCGCGGGCGTGGAGGCAGCGGCCACCGCGGCGCTGGCCCGTACGCCGGGTGACGGCGAAGCGCACATGACGCGCGCGATGGCAGTCAGTTACCGCGCGAAGCTGTCGCACAGTCGCAGCGATGCGCTCGCCGCCAAGGCGCAGTTCGAGGCGATAGCGGCCAGGAACCCACGCGATGCCGAGGCGCAGGCGGCGATCGGCGCGTGGCATTTGAACGCTATCGAGGCACTCGGCGGCTTCGCGGCCCGCGCCGCGCTCGGCGCGCGCAAGCCGGTCGGGCTGGCCGCCCTTGACCGTTCGATCGCGCTTGGCGGGGGTCGCGCGCTGTTCCCCGGCCTCGCGGCTTTGCTGCGCCTGGCGATCGACCCGACCGATCCCGCCGCGCCCGCCTTGCTCGATGCGGCGGTGAGGGGCAGCACCCCAACGACGCTCGACCGCCTGATCCAGCGCCGCGCGGTGCAGATGGCGGCGGTGGTGAAGGGCGGCGATGCCAAGCTGATCCAGTCGCTCGCCAAGCGCCTGCTGCCGCTCGGTCAGATCAAATGACCTGCCGCGTCGCCAAAGCAAGCGCTTGCATCTCGGCGCCGCCCGGCTTAAGCGCGCTTCCCTCGGTCGGGGCGTAGCGCAGCCTGGTAGCGCATCACACTGGGGGTGTGAGGGTCGCAGGTTCGAATCCTGTCGCTCCGACCAAGTCTTCTCACAGCCGCGCGATCACACTTGCCGCCAGCACGACGGCGAGCGGCAGCACCGCCGCGATCCGTCGCAACCGCCCCACCGCCGAAGCCTGGCGCTCGGACAGGATCAGCACCGCCGCGATCGTGATCGCCGCGATTGTCCAGAAATGATAGCGGACCTCTGACGCGACGCTGAGCGGCAGATAGCTGAAGCCGTACATCACGCCCGACCAGGCCAGCGCCACCGCCGGGTCCCCCGCAGCCAGCGACGGGCGCAGCACCAGCAGCCCGACGCCGAGCGCCAGCCAGCACGCCGGCCAGCCGAGTGGGGTGTGCAGCAGCCATGCCGCCGCCTGTGCGATCGCGGCACGCACGCCGTTCGGCGCGACCGTATAGCCCCACGGATTCGGATCCGACTCGGTCGAAAGGCCCGGCGCTTCCGCGTCATGCCCGAGGAAGCGCACATTGCGGTCGAAATGCGCCAATCGGTGCTCGATATAGGCAACAGGATGCGCCAGCACCGCGGCCGCCCACCATCCGTACGGCCCATGCCCCTGGCGCAGCGGTACCTTTAAGGTCTCGAACCCGATCGGGCACGGGTCGGCACCCCACCAGGCATAGCGATCCCACGAAACCGGCGAATAGCACGCCGCATTCACCGCGACCGGATCGGGTGTCGCGATCGGCGGGAAGGCGCTCGTGCCGCTGAACCGCCCGATCCCGCCGAGATCGTAAATCACCAGCGACAGTTCGACCCCACTGCGCTTGGCCCCCAGCGCCGCATTGGCGAGCGGCAGTGCGAGGATCAGCGGCACCGCCAGTAGCGCGGCGCTCGCCGCCAGGCGCGGCACGGTCCGCCGCCATGCATCCGGCAGCGCGATCAGCAGCAGGGGCAGGCACGCTGGGCCCGCATTGAAGCGCAACGTCGCCGCCGCGATCAGCAGCACCGCCGCCACGAGACGCAAGCGCCAGGCACCGGCGCGGGCGACGGCCAAAATCCCGCTCGCCAGCAACAACGCGCCTGCAAACAGGCTGTCCTTCAGGATCGTCGCGACCAGCACCACGGCGATCGGCGACAGCATCGCCGCCACGATCACCGCAGCGCTTTTCCATCCGCCGCGGCGATACCCCGCCAGCGCCCACAGCGCCGTGCCGCCCCAATACAAGATCACCTGCAGCGTCAGCATCGGCCCCGGTCCTGCGGCGACCGCGCGCAACTGCCGCCACAGCCAGTTCATCGCCGGGGGGTGCCAATCGTCATAGCTGCCACTAACGGCCTGGCCATATTGGCGGATCGCATCCCATGTCAGGATGCCGGGCCAAAACGTCAGCGCATGGCCGAGCGCGACCAGCGCCAGTGCCACCGCCGCAAGGATCGGCGCACGTCGCCGGACAGGAATTTTACGCAGCATCGTTCATGTTCTAGCAATGTGTCCGTGCGATCGACACTTGCAAATCCGTCCGAAAGTATGACAGCAATGCGAACCGATTACCCATCGGACGCGCGTCATGGGGAAGTAGCGTTGGTCCAGGCCATTCTGATTGCAGACGATCATCCAATGTGCGCCGCGGCGCTCGGCATGGCGGCACAACAAGTGGCACCCACTGCCAAGATCGAACAGGTGGGCACGCTCGCGGACGCCGTGGCGCTCGCGGAAGAAGGCAGTTTCGACGTCATTCTGCTCGATTTGATGTTGCCCGATGTTCAGGGGCTGGCCGGCCTCTTGATGCTCAAGCGACAGCAGCCCAAGGCCCGCATCGTCATCGTCAGCAGCAGCGATCAACCCGATGTGATGCGCCGGGCCGCGCGCGAGGGGGCCAGTGGCTTCATCCCTAAGAGCGCGGCGATGAATGCGATGATCGCCGCGATCGCGGCCGTTTCCGCAGGGGAACAGTCCTGGCCGGCGGAGATGTATGTCGAGCCGGCGGCCGAGACCGGCGGGTCGCTGATCGGGGAACTGTCACCGGCGCAGTTCCGCGTGCTCCGCGCTGCGGCCGACGGCAGCCAGAACAAGCAGATCGCCTATGAACTGGGCATCGCCGAGACGACGGTGAAAACGCATTTCGCGCAGATCTTCCGGAAGCTGCGCGTCACCAATCGTACGCAGGCGATTCTCGCGCTTCAGGCGCTCGACGTCGCCGCCTGATCGCGCGAGGCGACGCGCGCCAGCGCGATCGCTTTGACGGTGGCGCTGGCACAGGCCGCAATCCGTGTGCCGTCCCGCTGTCCTTCGCGTTCAATCTCCAGGCACAATCGTCCAAGCGCGATCGCGCCAATGCCGTCCGATGCGCCGCGCAAGGAATGCGCCTGCATCACCGCAGTCTCCGTATCGCCTGCCTCCAAAGCGCCGACGATAACGCGCGTGCGTTCGGCAATGTCGCGTTCCATCATTGCCAGCAGGATGTCGGCTTGCCGCTCGCCAAGCGCGATCCGCAATTCGGCAACGCGCGCATCGTCCAGCATACGCGCGTCGAAGGTCGTAGCGGCACCTGCGATCAGCCGATTGACCGTTCCCACCAGCACCGCCGGCTCGAACGGCTTGCGCAGATATTCGTTGGCGCCCGCGGTGATCGCCATCTTGGCATGCCATTCGCTGCGCCGCGCGGTCAGGATCAGCACCGGCAAGCTAGTGAACATCGCCGATTGGCGGATCTCGCGCAGGATCGTCAGCCCGGTCTTGCCGGGCAACGCGCAATCGAGGATCGCGAGATCCGGCCCATTTTCCCACAGCGATTCGAGCGCATCGTCGCCGTCGCGCACCGCCACCACGACGTGACCGGCCGGCTCCAGCGTCCGCGCGACGATCTGGCACAGCAGCTCGTCGTCGTCGACGATTACGATCCGCGCCACCTCAACGCCCCCCGTTCGCGGCCTGGCGCAGAGCGGTGCGCGCTTCCTCGAGCATTTCGGGCGTCGCGGTCAGCCGGCCGAGGCGTTCGTCAAGCGCGGCCGCCGTGGTGCCGAGTTCGGCCTTGCCGAAGAACGCAGCGGTCCCGGCGAGGCGATGCAGCGCCTCGCGCAGATCGTCGATCACCGGGCGTGACAGCGGCGCGGCCAGCGCGGTTTCCAGCAGGTCGAACATCCGCGTCATGCGAGCCTCGAACTGCGCGATCAGTTCCGGATCTGCGCTCGCCGGAACCGGGGGGCGGCGGGCGCGGCGGCGGCAGCGGGCGCAACCGCCCAGCGGCGCACGATATGGTCGAGTGCCGCCAACTGCACTGGTTTTGCGAGATGGTCCTGCATCCCTGCGGCGCGGCACGCATCGACGTCGCTGGCATAGGCATTGGCCGTCAGCGCGACGATCGGCACGGTCGCCGCCGCGGTGGTGCCGCTGCGGATTCGCCGTGTCGCCTCGATCCCGTCAATCTCCGGCATCTGCATGTCCATCAGCACCAGCCCGAACGGCTGTCCCTGCATAAAAGCGTCTTGAACCATCGCCACGGCCTCGATGCCGTTACGCGCGATCACCGGACTGTGCCCGAGACGTGTCAACATAGCCTTTATGAGAAGCTGATTCACGTCATGATCTTCGGCGACCAGGATGCGGGTCGCGGCGACCGGGGGCAAGGTCGAAGGCGACGGCGTCGTCCCGCGCTTCTCGGCAACCGCGTCGGTTTTGGTAACCAACGGGATGCGCAGCGTCACCGTGGTGCCGACGCCCAGCGCGCTGAACAGCGACAGCTTGCCGCCCATCAACTTGGCCAATTCGGTGGAGATCGCGAGGCCCAGCCCCGTTCCGCCATAGGTTTTCGTCGTCTCGGCATCGGCCTGCACGAAATTGTCGAAGATCGCGGCCTGCCGATCGGGTGCGATGCCGATCCCGGTATCGCCCACCGCGATCACCAGGTCGTTTTCTGCCACGGCCACGCTCAGCACGATCGCCCCTTCGGCGGTGAATTTTGCGGCATTGCCTAGCAAATTCAGGATGATCTGACGGAGCCGCAGGCCATCCCCGATGATCGTCGCTGGCACATCCTCGGCGATTTCGGTGCGCAGATAGATCCCGGCGCGCGTCGTCAGCGGCATGATCAGCGTCGCGCACCCGCGCGCCAGGTGCCGCAGGTCGATCGCATCCTGCGCCAGTGTGACGTGCCCCGCCTCGATCTTCGACAGATCGAGAATGTCGTTGAGCAGCCGCATCATCGAATGGCCGGAATCGGCGATCATCTGCAGTTTCTGTTCCTGATCGGGGCGCGGCGCCTCGGCCAGCAGCAATTCGGTGAAGCCCAGCACGCCGTTCATCGGGGTGCGGATTTCGTGGCTCATGTTGGCGAGGAAACTCGATTTGGCCTGCGCGGCGACCTCGGCATGGCGGCGGGCGCGCTGCAGTTCGAATTCCAGTTCCTTGCGCATCGTTATGTCGCGAATCGAACAGATCAGCTCGCGCGGCTCCTGCGTGTCGGGGTCACGCACCAGCCCGCTGTTCGATTCGAGCCAGATCCACGTCCCCGCACGCGCCGCGTCGAGCGGTTCGGAGCGATAGGCGACCACCAGCCGTTCGACCTGCCCGGTGGCGAGCGAGTGATGCGCCGCGACCACCGCGTCATGGTCCTCCGGGTGGAACCGCGTCAGCATGTTCTGCCCGATCAGATGGCGCGGCGCGATGCCGAGCATTTCGCCGACCGAGGGCGAGGCATAGAGGCACGTGCCCTCCAGCGAGAGACGGAACACTGCATCGGTGGCGTTTTCGGCAAGCAGGCGGAGTTGCTCCTCACGCTCGGCCAGCGCAGCTTCGGCGCGCTTGCGTTCGGAAATGTCGATGTTGACGCCGATAAAGCCGATCCGGTTGCCCGCCGCATCGACTTCTGGCGCGGTCATCACCTCGACCCACAGCTCCGTGCCGTCCCTGTGCTGGAAGCGGAATTCGGTGCGCAGCTCGCCGCTCCCTTGCACTACGTCCGCCCATTGCTGCGACACGCGGGGGAGATCGTCGGGGTGAATGGCGGCCCCCCAACCCGATCCCATCGCCTCGCGCTCGCTCAGGCCGGAGATCGCCTGCCATGCCGCGTTGACATAGGTGACGCCGCCATCGCGATCCGCGCGGAAAATGCCCGCGGGGGACAGCTTCGCCAGCGCCTCAAACAGCCGCTGGCTTTCGGCCAGCGCATCGCGTGATTCGCGCTGCTCGGTGATATCGACGATCGCGCCGATGAAGCCGCTGACATTGCCCTCGGCATCGAATTCGGCGGTGTTGACGACTTGCACCCAGATGATGCCGCCATCGGGCCGGCGGAACGATACTTCGCGCTGCCGCACCTCGCCGGGTGTGAAGTTCACCCAAGGCATCTGGCGGAAATACTCACCGGGATCGGCCAGCGCCTCCATCCAGCGATCGCCCATCAATTCCTCGGCGCTGCGA
The DNA here is from genome assembly GCF_044881195.1 of Sphingomonas sp. MMS24-J45. Classification (GTDB taxonomy): domain Bacteria; phylum Pseudomonadota; class Alphaproteobacteria; order Sphingomonadales; family Sphingomonadaceae; genus Sphingomonas. Next base: position 2,668,516 of record NZ_CP173255.1, read on the forward strand.
CCGCTCATTTCGGTCCACGCCTTATTGACATAGGTGATCGTACCGTCCGCCATGCCGACATACACGCCGACCGGGGCGGCCTCGGCGACCTTGCGGAAGCGCGCCTCGCTGTCGGCCAGCGCGCGTTGAGTTGCCACCGCCTGGGTAATGTCGCGGATCGTGCCGATCGTGCCGTCGAACGATCCGTCGTCCCGCGCCAGGCGGCGCAGCGTCACCTCGATTTGGCGGAGTTCGCCTGCCTTGGTGTAGAAGCGCTGGTTCAGCGTGGCCTCGTTCAGCGCGCCGCTGACGATGTTGGGATAACCGCGATTGGCGGCTTCCAGATCGTCGGGGTGGAGCAAGCGCCGCGTCGGCCAGCCGAGACTTTCCTCGACGCTATAGCCGGTCAGCGTCTCCCACGCCGGGTTCAGGAAAATCCACCGCCCCTCCGCATCGGTGCGGAACACCGCCTCTTGCATTGCCGAGACGAGCGTCTCCGAAAAATCGCGGCTGCGCTTCAGGTCGCGCCGCACGCGGTCCCGCCCGGCCAGGGCCGAGGCGAACGGCAGGCCGATCGCGAAGGAGATGACCAGGAACAATTGCAGCATGTGGATTTGCGCGGGCAACGTCGCCTGGATCATCGCGATCGGGCCGGTCCCCATGATCGTCGCCGCAGTGGCGATCACGGATACGACGGTCAGCGCCCCGGCCGTGCCCAGCACCCCCAGGCGGAACGTTGCCCCGATCACCATCGGCAAAGCGAGGAACAGCAGCGGATAGGTCGACTGCCCGAACACGATCGCCGAGACGACCGCGTTGCCGCCCAGGATCAGCACGATCTCGCCGAAGCGCGCCGAACTCACCGACTCGCGCCGCGTCCAGGAATGCATGCCGATCAGCAGAATCGGGCCGAGGATCATCGTGCCCAGCCCGTCCGCCACGGTCCATTCGAACCAGATGCGCCAGAACGGGCGACCCGACGACACACCGAGCCACAGCGCAGCCGTCAAGCCCGACAGGAACGGCGCGACGAGGGCGCAGCCCCATACGAACCGCAGCACGTCGGGCAGATGCGTCATGTCGGGCGTGTGCTTTTGCCAGCGCAGGACCAACCAGGCGCCGCCTGCGGCCTCCGCACAGTTGATCAGAGCGAGCATGGCGGAGCCGAGATAGTCGTAATGGCCGAACTGGTTCGCGCTGAAATAGCCGACAAACGCCGCAACGAACCACGACGGCGCGGTCCGCCGCGTGCTGTGCAGCAGGACGACGGCGAGCACGCCGTTCGCCAGCCACAGCGGCGAAATCGTCGTGCCGTTGCGCGACAGCGCCATGCCGCCCAGCGACACGAGCAAGATCAGGGCGGCGAAGACGATGCGGGTGATGATCCAGCGCAAACGATCCCCGGAGGGGGGCGGGCTGGCGATCGAATCGGTGCTGTTCATGCGTTTCCCGCCGAGCGGCGTCGGTCTCCCGTCCCAATAAGCCTGCGGTGCTTGTTAGGCGACCGGATTTGCGCTTTGTTGCGTCAATTTCCGGGGCCGCAAACCTTTATCTGCAGCAATTTGAAAAAGGGTACTTTTTGATGAGAGTCCGACGCTTGATGGTGGCGGCTGCCGCCCTGTTCGCCACGACCGCGCTCGCGCCGTGGTCGGCTGTCGCACAGGACGCCAAACCGGCCTTCGCCGAGCCGAGCCTGTCCCCCGACGGCAGCATGATCGCGTTCGCATCCGGCGGCGATATTTGGGAGGTGTCGGCAAGCGGCGGCGTCGCGCGCCTGCTGGTCACCGACGGCGCGACCGAAGGTCGCCCGCTCTATTCGCCCGACGGCACAAGGCTCGCCTTCACCTCGACCCGCGGCGGCAGTCAGAACATCTATGTGCTCGATCTGGCCAGCGGCGCGGTGACGCGGCTGACCTATGCCGAGGCGGGCGAGGAGCTCGACGCCTGGTCGCCCGATGGCAAGTACCTCTATTTCGCGAGCGGCGTGCAGGATGTCGCGCGCCAGGCCGATATCTTCCGCGTCAGCGCCGATGGCGGCACGCCGATGCAGGTCAGCCGCGAGAAATTCCTCGCCGAGTTCCAGGCCGCGCCCTCGCCCGATGGCAGCACGCTCGTCCTCAACGCGCGCGGCATCAGCGGCGGGCAATGGTGGCGCAACGGCACCAGCCATATCGACGAAACCGAGCTGTGGCTGAAGCCCGTCGCCGAGGGCGGGGCCTATCGCCGCCTGCTGCCCGGCGGGGAGAAGCATGCCTGGCCGATGTGGAGCCGCGACGGGCGCAGCATCGCCTATATGTCGGCACGCGGCGGGGTTGAGAACCTCTGGCGCGTGGGACTGGGCGAGGGGGCAGCGCCGGAACAGCTCACGCGCTTCACCACTGGCCGCCTGCTCTACCCCTCGATGGCGGCGAATGGCGGGGCAATCGTCTTCGAACGCGATTTCGGCGTGTGGCGCTATGACCCCGCAACCGGCCAGTCCGCCCCCGTCCCAATCACGCTGCGCGGTGCCGCCAGCGCGACGCCCAAGCGCCACGAAACGCTCGGCAGCTTCCAGCGGCTCGCTTTGTCGTCCGACGGCCAGAAAGTGGCGGTGATCGGCCACGGCGAAGTCTTCGCCGCGCCCGCCAAGGACGGCGGCCCGGGCCAGCGCATCACTAATACCGCGGGTGCCGAACGCGAGGTGACCTGGTCGCCCGACAGCCGCCGAGCTCTGGTCATTTCCGAACGCGGTCTCGACCATCGCCTGGTCGAATATGACGTCGCCAGCGGGCGCGAGACCGTGCTGACAAAAAGTGGCATTGCCTCGACGCCCGCGTACGCGCCCGATGGCAAGTCCGCGGCGTACGTCCTCAACGATCGTGAGCTGCACGTCGTCACTTTCGCGACTGGAACCGACCGCATCGTCTTCACCGGCGCGATCTCGACCGATGAGCGCGACGGCCCGCGCCCGGTCTGGTCGCCCGACGGGCAGTACATCGCCTTCCCCGTGCTCGACGCCCGCGCGTTCGTGAACGTGCATGTCGTCCCCGCAGCAGGCGGCGCAGCGCGGCCGATAAGCTTCCTCGGTAATGGGCAGATGGGCGGCATCGCATGGTCGCCCGACGGCAAGTACATCCTGTTCGACACGGCACAGCGCAGCGAGGATTCGCGCATCGTCCGCATCGACCTGCTGCCCAACGTGCCGAAGTTCAAGGAAGACAAATTCAACGACCTGTTCAAGCCCGGAAAGCAGCCCGGCACCACGCCGGATGCCCCCGGCACCGCGCCGGAAACCGCTACGCCGCCCGCACCGAAGCCGCTCCCCGCCGCAGCGAAGAGGGGTGCCGCCGCCGCCCCCCGCCCGCGTCGAAGGTGCCGCCGGTGACGATCGCCTGGGCGGGTCTGCGCAACCGCGCGACGATCCTGCCGCTCGGTCTCAATGCCGACACGCCAGTGATCAGCAGCGACGGCAAGACGCTGGTGTTCCGCGCGCAGGAAAAGGGCCGCGCCAATCTCTACAGCTACAATCTCGACGAGCTGGCCGACGAACCGCCGGTCGCGCAGCAGCTGACGCAAAGCGATCGCCCCAAGGGCGATTTCGCGCTGACCGGCGATGGCAAGACGCTCTACTATCTCGACGGCGGGCGCATCATCTCCACCCCGCTCGAAACGCCCAAGCCCAAGCCGATTCCCGTCGCAGCGGAGATGGACGTCGATTTCGCCTCCGAAAAGCAGATCGTGTTCGACGAGGCGTGGAGCATCCTCGACCGCAAATTCTTTGATGCCGGCTTCAACGGCCATGATTGGAAGGCACTGCGCGCGCAGTATCAACCCTATGTCACCGGCGCGCGCACGCCGGATGAACTCCGCCGCATCATCGGGCTGATGATCGGCGAACTGAACGCCTCGCACACCGGCATCAATCGCCCGTTCGGCGGCCCCGGCGCGCTGCCCAGCAACCGTGTCGGCGATCTCGGCCTGCGCTTCGACCGCGTGGCCTATGAGGCGGGTCGCGGTCTCGTCGTGCGCGAGGTCGTGCCGCTCGGCCCGGCCTCGATCGAAAAGATCGTGCCCGGCGACCGTATCGTCAGCGTCGGCGGCGTCGCGGTCGGGGCAAAGGGCAATCTAGACGCGCTGCTGGAAAACACTGTCGGCCGCCGCGTCCGGCTGGGCGTGGAAGGGGCAGGGGGCCTACGCACTGTCACCGTTCGCCCGGTGTCGGTCGGTACCGCCGCTGGGCTCGCGTACCGCCAATGGGTCGAGGATCGCCGCGCGCTGGTCGATCGGCTGTCGGGCGGCAAGCTTGGCTATGTCCACATCGCCGATATGTCCTCGGACTCGCTCGATCAGCTCTACCTCGATCTCGATGCCGAAAATCAGGGCAGACAGGGCGTGGTGGTCGATATCCGCAACAACAATGGCGGCTTCGTCAACGGCTATGCGATCGACGTGTTCGCGCGGAAGAATTACCTGACGATGACCCCGCGCGACCTCTTCCCAATCCCCGGGCGACAGGCGCTGGGGCAGCGCGCGCTGGGCAAGCCGACCGTGCTCGTCACCAACGAATCCTCGCTGTCCGACGCCGAGGATTTCACCGAGGGCTATCGCTCGCTGGGGCTCGGCAAGGTGGTGGGGCAGCCGACCGCCGGGTGGATCATCTTCACCGGCGGTGAACAGTTGATCGACGGCTCCTCGGTCCGCACGCCGAGCACCCGGATTCAGGACGGGCGTGGGCAGGACATGGAAATGCACCCGCGCCCGGTCGATCTCGCGGTCGAACGCCCGCTTGGCGAAAGTGCGGCAGGCACCGATGCGCAGCTGAGCGCGGCGGTTGATGTGTTGTTGGCGCAGTTGGGGGCGGCCTCGAAGTAGGAACTTCCCTTCTTCCTCCCCTCCCTGGAAGGGAGGGGGCGGGGGTGGGTTGGCCCGTTGTTGACCACAGTACTGGCCCCATACCCACCCACCCCCAACCCCTCCCTTCCAGGGAGGGGAGGGAGGTAGGAAGCGCGCTGTCCTACAGAAAACCAAATAGGTTATTCTACTCCTCCAACAGGAGGCAACCTATGACCATCGATACCCTCATCGACGCCGTGCTCGACCGCGAGGGCGGCTATTCCAACCATCCCGCCGATCGCGGCGGCGAGACGAAGTTCGGCATCACCGCCGCCGTCGCGCGTGCGGAAGGCTATGACGGCCCGATGCGCACCCTGCCGCTCGCAACCGCGCGCGCGATCTATCGTCGCCGCTATTGGCTCGCCCCGCGCCTGGATGCGGTGGCCACGCTCGCGCCCGATGTCGCGGCTGAGCTGTTCGATACCGGCGTCAACATGGGCCCGCCCGCGGCGGTCGCGTTCCTGCAGCGTGCGCTGAACGCGCTCAATCGCGGCGCGACCGATTATCCCGATATGCCGGTCGACGGGCGGATCGGCGACACCACGCTCGCCGCGCTCGCTGCCTTCCTCGCGCGGCGCGGGGCCGGGGGCGAACGCGTCCTGCTCAAGGCGATCGAGGCGCTGCAGGGCGAACGCTACCTCGCACTCGCCGAACGCCGACCCGCCAACGAAGCCTTTCTCTACGGCTGGCTCGCCAACCGCATCGGTTAGGCGGGAGGTGCCTTCTGAGTGGCACTTTCGCAACTTTCGCATCACTACAGGAGACAGACAATGGGACTTCTCGAAGGAATCATCGGCCCGATCGCCGGTCTGATCGACAAGATCATCCCCGACCCCAAGGCGCGCGACGAGGCGAAGCTCAAGCTCCTCGCGCTGCAGGGCACGCAGGAGATGGAGCAGATGAAGACGCAGATCTCGGCGATCATGGCCGAGGCGCAATCGACCGACCCCTGGACCAGCCGAGCGCGGCCGAGCTTCCTCTATGTCATGTACGCCATCCTGCTGTGGTCGATCCCGATGGGCCTGATCGCGGCGGCGCAACCGCACATGGCTCGGGATATCGCCGCGGGCATGAACGCTTACCTCAACGGCCTCCCCGAACCTCTCTACGCGCTCTTCGGCACCGGCTACCTCGGCTACACTGCCGCGCGCTCCTGGGGAAAGGCGAAGGGCGTGGATAAGTAGGTCTGTGTGCTCCGGCGCAGGTCGGAGCCTTGGCGTCTCGGGCCGCCGCCCGCGACCCAGGGCTCCGGCCTGCGCCGGAGCGCAGAGCCTCTGCCCCGATTGCTCCCGCTCCCAACCGTGCTATCCCGCTCCATCACTCGTCCGCTGGAGCTTTCCCCCAATGCGCCTCACCTTCGCCGCCGCCCTCCTGCTCACAGCCACCGCGACCTCGGCCCTGGCCGCACCGATCCGCTCCTACGGCAGCCTCACGCTGTCGGCGAAGGGCGACCGGATCGCGACGGTCGAATTGGGCAGCGACGGCAAGAGCGCGATCACGATCCGCAGCGTGCGCGACGGCAAGGTGCTCGAAAGCTTCAACCCATGCGCAAGCGCCTGTTCGCTCTCCGGCCTGACCTTCGCGCCCGACGGCACGCTCGCCTATCTGGCGCGCTCGCGCGAGGCGGGGACGGTGACGCTGTCGACCTATCGTGGCGGCGGCAAGAGCGGTGGCGGCCACACCGTCGCGACGGTGAAGGGCATCGCGCAGACCCCGCGCTTCTCGCCCGATGGCAAGCGCATCGCGCTGCTGGTCACGATCGGCGCGGCGAAGGAAGCGGGCGCGGCCCAGGCCGGTGTGCGCCAGGTCGGGGAGATCGGCGAGAAGAGCGACGAGCAGCGTCTCGCCGTGTTCGACGTCAGCGGTTCGCCCATCGCGCCGGACGGGGTGAAGCCGCTGTCCCCGGCGGATCGTTACATCTACGAATATGACTGGACGCCCGATGGCGCGGGGTTCGTCGTCACCTCGGCGCTCGGCAACGGCGACAACAATTGGTGGGTCGCGACGCTCGACGCGGTCGATGCGGCCACCGGTGCGGTCCGCAACATCGCCAAGCCCAAGACCCAGATCAACGCGCCCCGCGTCTCCGCCGACGGTCGCAACGTCGCCTATATCGGCGGCCTGATGAGCGATTTTGGCTCGGTCGGCGGCGATATCTGGAGCGTGCCGCTGTCGGGCGGCGAGCCTGCCAATCTGACGCCCAAGGCCGATTACACCGTCACCTCGCTCGACACGACGACCGGCGGTCTGCGCGGCACCACGCTGCGCGGTGCCAATGCGACGCTGCTCGTCAACTCGGCGATCGGCTGGGCGCGACCCGCTACGTTCGCGGCGGGCGACGGCCGTGCGGCGTGGAGCGCCGATGGCAAGATCGTCGCGATGGTGGTGCAGGATTACACCCATGCCCCCGCGATCTTCGCCGGCCCCGCCACCGCGCCGGTGCAGATCACGCATGATAACGACGCCGGGCCCGCGACGCTCAATGCGCGGAGCATCACGTGGAAGAATGACGGCTTCAACGTGCAGGGCTGGCTGCTTAGCCCGCTGAATGCCGATCCGGCGAAGAAGGCGGCGATGGTCACGATCGTCCACGGCGGCCCCTCGGCGGCGAACGTGCCGAGCTTCGGCGGCGGCGGCGCGCAGGCGCTGCTCGACCGCGGCTACTACGTGTTCCTGCCAAACCCGCGCGGCAGCTTCGGTCAGGGCGAGGCCTTCACCGCGGCCAACAAGCGCGATTTCGGTGGCGGCGACCTGCGCGACATTCTTGCCGGGATCGACGCGGTGGAAAAGGTCGCCCCGATCGATGATGCGCGCTTGGGTCTCAGCGGCGGCAGCTATGGCGGCTTCATGGCGATGTGGGCGAACACCCAGACCAACCGCTTCAAGGCGATCGTCGCCGGTGCGGGCCTGTCGAACTGGGTCAGCTATTACGGCACCAACGGCATCGATCAGTGGATGCTGCCATTTTTTGGCAAGACGATGTATGACGACCGCAAGGCGTACGAGGATGTCTCGGCGGTCAATTTCATCAAGAACGCAAAGACCCCGACCTTCATCTATGTCGGCGAACGCGACATTGAGGTGCCGCCGACCCAGTCGATCGAATATTGGCACGGCCTGAAGGACATGGGCGTGCCGACCAGTCTGGTGATCTACCCCGAGGAGGGCCACGGCATCCGCAACCCCGTCAACGCCGGCGACGTCCGCGCCCGCACGCTGGCCTGGTTCGACAAGTATCTGGGGGAGAAGAAGTAAGCGGTCAGCGCAGCGGCTTGCCCGAATCCTTCCATCGGTCCAGGATCTGCGAGTCCCCGGGCAGCGCCTCGCTGGCGGGCTTCGCGGCGGGGACGACCGGCGTCCCGCTCTGGGCATAGGCCGGCTGGATCGCGGCGGTAGCGGTAATGGGGGCCACCGATGCCGCGGCGACGACGGTCTCCGGCAGACCAACCCTGGCATGCGGCCCCGGCACCGGCTCGCCCCCGGCATAGCCCTGGCGGAAGGCGGCGGGGGTGCCCCAATAGCCCTGCCAGCGATGGAAGAAATGCGCCCCGATCGCCGCCGTCATCACCAAGCTGCGGTTCCAAGAGGGGGTAACGGCATAGGTGTGGTAATGCGTCGCCATCCCGACCTCGGCCATCACATGCCCGTTCAGCGCGGCGGCGGCGACCTTCATCGCGCGTAGCCAATAGGCCTTGGAGGGCGTGCCCCGGTTCATCGCCCCGTCGCAGGCGAAGCTGAACTGGCATCCGGCGTGCTCGGACCCCTGGAACACCACGCCGCAGACCGTCGCCGGGAAGGCCGGGTGCCGCACGCGGTTCAGGATGACCTGCGCCACCGCCTGCTGCCCGGCATCGGGCTCGGTCGCCGCCTCGTAATAAATCGCTGTCGTCAGGCATTGCAGCGCGCGCCCGCGGTCAACCGCGCTGGCCCGCGCCATCGAAAAGGGTGCCGCAGGACGGATCGACGTGTCGGGCTTGAGCACCGCCGCCTCGGGCGGCACGGGCAGATCGGGCAGCGCGATCGTGCCTGTCGCACCGGGCGTCTGCACCGGCGGCGGCGCGGCGGCTTCCTCCTCGGCCGCATAGAGGAGGGCGGCACCAGGGAAGTGATCCTGGCTCTCATAACCGACCGGGGCCGCGCCGATGCGGCTTGCCTTGGCGCTCTGGTCGACGATCGCGCGGATCGCGGCATGGGCCGACACGCCCGCCAGGATCAATGCGACCAGGCCGACGATCCCCGCCTTGCCCAGCCGCCGCATCCTGACCCAACCAATGATCGCGCGCGCGTCCATCGGCCGCGCATAGCCGATTCGCGCGCGCCGCGATGCTCCCGATTTTGCCCTGTCTCGCGCTGAAACAGTTGATAGTTAACGTAAGTCTCTGGCGCGGGAAGGCGGCGCTATTTGAGCGCCGCCCTGTCCAGTTTCAGCGCATCGGCCGGGATGACCTCGGCATCGGGATAGGTCTTGCGCAGTTCCGGAAGGAACAGCTTCGCGTCGCCCACCACGACGATGCTCGCCGCCGCCGGGTCGAGCAGCTTGGCCGCCGCGGCCTGCACCGCCGCCGGATCGACCGCCGAGACCCGCGCGGTGTACGCGCCTAGTTCGGAGAGCGGCAGGCCCTGCACCACGTAGCCGCCGACCGTGCCGGCAATGCCCTCGGTCGTCTCGGTCGCGCGGCCGAAATTGCCGACCAGCACGGCCTTGCGCGTTTCCAGTTCGGCGGGCGTCACCGGTTCAGCGCCCAGACGCTTCATCTCGGCCAGGATGATCGACACCGTTTCGGGCGCCGACGGATTCTTGGTCGAGGTGCGCCCGCTAATCGTGCCGGGCAGGCGGCCTGCCTGCACCGAGCTGCCCGCGCCATAGGCAAGACCGCGCTTGATGCGAATCTCCTGGTTCAGCCGCGAGGAGAAACCGCCGCCCAGGATCGTGTTGGCGACGGCGGCGGGATAATATTGCGCGTCGCTCCGCGCGATGCCCGGCCGTGCAACCACGACGCCCGCCTGCCCGGCACCCGGCATATCGACGACGATCACGCGTGGCTTGGGATAGCTCGCGCGCGTGTTGCCGCTGCGCACGATGATCGGGTTCGGCTTCCAGTCGGCAAAGTTGCGTTCGGCCAGCGCGCGGGCGGCGGGGAGGGTCACATCGCCGACCAGCACCAGCGTCGTCTTCGCCGGTTGCCACGTCTGATGATAGGTCGCCCGAACGTCGGTCGCGGTGATCGCCTTCAGCGAGGTCGGCGTGCCCGACAGCGGATGGCCATAGGGCAGGTCGCCCAGCGCCGCACGCGCCGCGACCAGCGCGGCCAGCTGGCTCGGGTTCTTGATCGCGACCTGCACCCCGTCGATCGTCTGCGCCCGCGCGCGTTCGACCTCCTCCGGCGCGAACACCGGGTTGCGCGCGACGTCGGCCAGGATCGCCAGCGCCGGGGCTGCCTGATCGGCCTTCACCGTCACATCGACGCTCGATCCGTCGAAGCTCGCATCGCTGGAGATCGACCCGCCCAGCGTCTCGATCTCGCGCGCGATCTGCGTCGCGGACCGCGTCTTGGTGCCCTTTGTCATCAGATCGGCGGTCAGATTGCCGACGCCGGCGCGGTCGGCCGGGTCGGTCGCGCCGCCGCCCTGCGCGGTCAGCAGCGCGGTCAGCAGCGGAAGGTCGTGCTTCTCGACCACGACGACGCGAAGGCCGTTGGCCAGCGTGAATTCGTTGGTGACCGGCGCGCTTGCGGCGATGGCGGGGCCTGCGGCGGGCGGCGCGATGCGCTCCGCTTCGCTCGCCGGGGTGACGATCTCGACCTTGCCCGGCGCGACCAGCGGCTTGGTCACGACCGTGTCCGCAACCTCGATCCGGTCGTTCTGCGGTGCCGCGGCGCTCTTGTCCTCGGGCAGGTAATGGATCGTCGCGGCCCGCTGATCGCGTAGATATTTGGCGGCGACGCGCTGCACATCGGCGGCGGTGACGCGAGCGATCGCGGCAAGCTGCCGGTCGGCGGCGCGCGGATCGCGGTCGATGATGACCGACGCGGCGATCGTGCGGCCCTTGCCCTCGGCGGTCTCGCGAGCCCGCAGCGCGCTGGTCAGGATCTCGTTCTTGGCCTCCGCAAGCTCGGCGGCGGTCACCGGCTTGGTCCGCACGCGCGCGATCTCGCGGCGCAGCGCGGCCTCGCCCTGTTCGGCGGTCTTGCCGCTCGCGATGATCGCGATCGCGGCGAGATTGCCCGGACCTTGCTTGGAGTCGAGATAGGTTTCGGCGCTTTGTGCAATCTGGTCGCGGTAAACTAGGCTCTCGTACAGCCGCGAGCTTTCACCCTGCGACAGGACTGCGTTCAGCACCGACAGCGCCGGGCCGTCGGGGTGATTGTCCGCCGGGATCGGATAGCTGATCAGCACGGCGGGCAGCGGCGTATTGGCTTCGTGCACGACGTAGCGCGTGGGCTTGGTCCGCTCCGGCTCGGCGACGGTGACGCGCGGGATCGGCGTGGTGGGGCGCTTGATCTTGGCGAAATACTGGTCGACCCAGCCGTTCAGCTTGGCGGGATCGAAATTGCCCGACACGACCAGCACGGCATTGTCGGGCCGGTAATAGGTCGCGTGGAAGGCGCGGACATCGTCGATCTGCGCGCTCTGGAGGTTGTCCAGGCTGCCGATCGTGCCGCGGGCATAAGGGTGGCGGGTATAGGAAATCGCCGGGAAATATTGCGAGAACAGCTTGCCGTACGGCCGGGCGTTGGTGTTCTGGCGCAGCTCTTCCTTCACGACGTCACGTTCGGAGGCGAAGCTCTTGGGCTCCACGACCAGCGCCGCCATGCGGTCCGCCTCGGCAAACAGTAGGCGTTCCAGGTGATTGGCCGGAATTGTCTCGTGATATTCGGTGTAATCGTCGTTGGTCGAGGCGTTGTTATTGCCGCCGACATCTTCGGTCAGGCGATCCATCTGTTCGGAGACGAGGTTGCGCGTCGCCTTGAACATCAAATGTTCGAACATATGCGCGAAGCCCGAGCGCCCGGCGGGATCGTCCTTGGACCCGACGTCGTACCACACCTGCACCGACACGTTCGGCGTCGATGTGTCGCGGATCGCATATACGCGCAGGCCGTTGGCGAGCGTGCGTTCGGTAAAGGCGATTGGCTTGATCGCTGGCGTTGCGGGGCGAGCCGGAGCGCGCGGCGCGGTCTTCGCGGTGGCGGCGAGCGGCAACAGGGCAGCGCCCAGCAAAAGGGCGGCACGGGAAAGACGCATGGGGAACTCCGGATGGAGGGAAACCTATGCGCGCAATGTGTCGCGGCGGGATGCGCCGTGTCAATTGCCTAAGACACGGGAAGCGGGGTATTCTCCTGCGAGGAGGAGGCGCCGAACAGGGCTATTTCTTGCGCCCGCGCCCCGCGTAGAGCAGTGCCGCCGCCAGCGCGGCAGAACCTACGCCAACGCCGACGCCGATCGCGATCGGCACGACCGGCCAGTTCTCCGGCTCCTTCGCGCCCGCGGCGATGGCGGCCTCTGCCGCATCGCGGACGCGCTTGTGCTCGCGCGCGGCGGCTTCGATTTCGTTGATCTTGTCGGCCATCACTCTCTCTCGCTCTGGCCCTTATACGCCCTGCGGAACGCGTCCGCGAAGGCGGTGAGCCTTCCCTCCACAATGGCACCGCGCAGATCGGCCATCAAGGCCTCATAGAAAGCGACGTTGTGCTCGGTCATCAGCATCGACCCGAGCATTTCCCCAGCGCGCACAAGGTGATGGATATAGGCCCGCGACCAGGTAGCGCAGACCGAGCAGCCGCACGCCGGATCGAGCGGACCCTGATCCTCCGCGAACTTTGCGTTCCGGATGTTGATCGGGCCGCGCCGCGTAAATGCCTGGCCGGTGCGGCCGGACCGCGTCGGCATCACGCAATCGAACATGTCGATGCCGCGTTCGACCGCGCCGACGATGTCGTCGGGCTTGCCCACGCCCATCAGATAGCGCGGCTTGTCGACCGGCAATTGCCCCGGCGCGAAATCGAGGCAGCCGAACATCGCTTCCTGTCCTTCGCCCACGGCAAGGCCGCCGACGGCATAGCCATCAAAACCGATGTCGATCAGCGCCGCCGCGCTATCGCCGCGCAGCGTGCGGTCGAGCGCGCCCTGTTGAATGCCGAAGATCGCCGCATTCTCGGCATGGGCGCCGCCCGCGTCAAACGCATCGCGACTGCGCTTCGCCCAGCGCATCGACCGCGCCATCGCCGCCGCCTGAACTTCCGGCGTCGAGGTGGTCGGTACCAGTTCGTCGAACGCCATCACGATGTCCGAGCCGAGCAGCCGCTGGATTTCGATCGACCGCTCGGGGCTCAGCGTATGGCGGGTGCCGTCGAGGTGCGATTTGAAGGTGACGCCATTCTCGTCGCGCTTGGTCAGATCGCTCAGGCTCATCACCTGATACCCGCCGCTGTCAGTCAGGATCGGGCGGTCCCAGCCCATGAATTTATGCAGGCCACCCAGCCGCGCCATGCGCTCGGCACCGGGCCGAAGCATCAAATGATAGGTATTACCGAGGATGATGTCCGCGCCCGTGGCGCGCACGTCGGCGGGCTTCATGCCCTTGACCGTGCCGACCGTGCCGACCGGCATGAAGGCGGGCGTGCGAATCACGCCACGTCGCATCGCGATCTCGCCGGTACGGGCGGGGCCGTCGGTCGCATGGATGGTGAAGGCGAAGCGGGGAGGGGTGGTCATCGTCTGTTCCGTTCGTCCTGAGCGTGTCGCGGGACTGCCCTTCTTCCCGCCGTCGAACGAAGACAGTGCTTCGACACGCTCAGCACGAACGGTATCTCATTCAGCCCGGAACGGCGCTTACCGCTTGAACAGCGTCTCCGCAGTGGGCTCTGCAGGCGCACCCGGAAGCTCGCCATTCTCGGCCGCTTCGGCATCGCGCGCCAGCTGCTGGCGCTGGGCGCGCAGTTCGGTGATCAGCGCTTCGCGATCCCCCTCAAGCCGCGTATCGACCGGCGCTTCGAGCCCGGCGGCCTTGGCTGCCTTGGCCACTGCCGCATCGAGCTCGCGCTGCGTCGTCAGGCCGAGCGTGACCGGGTCCTTCGGCGTGATGTTGGCGATGTTCCAATGGCTGCGGTCACGGATCGCGGCGATCGTGGTACGCGTGGTGCCGATCAGATTGCTGATCGCGCCGTCGCTGATTTCCGGGTGATTGCGGATGATCCAGGCGATGCCGTCGGGCTTGTCCGACCGCTTCGACACCGGCGTGTAGCGCGGACCCTTCGTGCGGCGGACCTGCTCCGGTCCCTTCAGGATTTGCAGGCGATACTCGGGATCGGCCTGACCCTTGTCGATTTCGTCCTGCGTCAGTTCGTGCGCGCGGATGGGATCGCGCCCGGTCAGCTTGGTCGCTGCGGTATCGTCGGCGATCGCCTGGATTTCCAGAATGTGCAGGCCGCAAAACTCGGCAATCTGTTCGAAGCTGAGCGCGGTATTGTCGACGAGCCAGGACGCGGTCGCGTGCGGCATGAGCGGCTGGGCCACGAGGGAACTCCTTCAGAAACGGAAAGGGCCGCCCCTTTCGGAGCGGCCACTGTGCTGGCGTACGGTGTAGAGCGGTTGTGCCTGAAGGGCAAGCGCGGGTTGGGGCGGCTACGCGGCAATAGCCTCCGGGTGTTCGACCGGCACGAGCGCGCCAAGGAACTGCCGCGCGCTCGCCTCCCACGTGAAGGTCTGCCCGTAGGCGGCGCAGGCGGCACGGTCGCGGGTGAGTGCGGCCGCAATCGCAACTTCGAGATTCTCTGCCATCGCGCCGACCTGGTCGTTCAGCACATCGACCGGTCCGGTGACCGGAAACGCCGCGACCGGGGTGCCACACGCCAGCGCCTCGATCATCACCAGACCGAACGTGTCGGTCCGGCTGGGGAAAACGAACACATCTGCGGCGACGTAGGCTGCCGCCAGCTCGGCACCGAATAGCGGCCCAAGAAAATGCGCTTCGGGAAACTGCGCTGTAAGCGCCGCGCGCGCGGGCCCGCAGCCGACAATCACCTTGGTGCCGGGGTGGTTCGAGGTGAGAAACGCCTCGATGTTCTTCTCGATCGCGACGCGGCCGACATAGAGCTGGATCGGCCCCTTACCCCCGGCCTTAAGCGCGGCGATTGCGGGGTGCGGGGCTAGGCCGGGCGTGAAGGTCGACAGATCGACGCCACGACCCCAATGCCGGATGCGCGTCAGATCATGCGACTTCAGCGTCGCCGCGATCGACGGGGTCGACGCCAAGATCGATTGCGCGGGCCAATGAAACCAGCGGATGTAGCGCCACACCCATTCCGGGTTCACGCCGGTGCGCGCCGAAACATAATCGGGGAATTGCGTGTGGTAGGCGGTGGTAAAGGGAAACCCGCGCGTCAGGCACCAGCGCCGCGCGGCGAGGCATACCGGTCCTTCGGTCGCCAGATGGATCGCATTGGGCGCAAAATCCGCGAGCATCTTGCCCACGCTCGCGGTGCTGGCAAAGGCCAGGCGGATTTCCGGGTAGGTCGGGCACGGCATGGAATAGAACAGATCGGGCGACACGATCAAAACTTCGTGCCCCTGGCGCTCCAATTCGGTTCGCACGGCTTGAAGCGTCCGCACCACCCCGTTCACCTGGGGGCTCCACGCATCTGTGGCGATCGCGATCCGCACGCCGGTCAGGCCGCCAACATCTCGATCTTCGCCACAGGCCGAGATGTCTCCCGCGCGGCGATCTCGTCGGCCCAGTGCAGCAATTCCATCCGCCCATCGAAATGTTCGACCAGCGCAGTACAGCCCTCCACCCAGTCGCCATCGTTATAATATGCGACGCCATCGATATCACGGAATTCGGCGGTGTGGATGTGGCCGCATACAACGCCATCGACCCCGCGCGACCCGGCGGCCTGCGCGACGATCTCCTCGTAATTCGAAATGAACTGCACCGCGTTCTTCACCTTGGCCTTGGCGTGCTTCGACAGCGACCAATAGGGCAGGTTGAAGAAGCGTCGATACGCGTTCACCCAACGGTTCAGGGCCATCATGAATTCATACGCCACATCCCCGACATGCGCCAGCCAGCGATGCGCCAGCGTGATCGCGTCGAATTCGTCACCATGCAGCACTAACAATCGACGGCCGTCGGCGGTTTCGTGAATCGCTTTGCGCCGGATCGCGATGCCGCCAAAGTCCAGTCCGGTGAATTGACGCATCACCTCGTCATGGTTGCCGGGGATGTAGATTACCTCGGTCCCGCGCTTGGCGCGCTTGAGCAGGCGCCACACCACGTCGTTATGCGCGGCGGGCCAGTAGAACTTCTTCTTCAGCCGCCATCCGTCGATAATGTCGCCGACCAGATACATCCGCTCGCTGTCGACATGGTCGAGAAAGTCGATCAGCATCTCGGCATTGCAACCGCGCGTGCCAAGATGAATGTCGGAAATCCAAATCGTGCGATAACGACGCCGCTCCGTCGTAGCGCGTTCGGGAATGACAGGCTGCGAAGTGGCGAATTCGTTGAAATCGGCGATCGTGGCGCCAACTACTCCCCGCGGATCGATCTTGATCACTGCATTCATGGCGACATCCCGAAGTCGTTGAATGCTTCGAGGCTATGGCCGCAGATTGTTACAATCGGACGCGCTGACCTTCACGCAACTGTCACATCGCGATATGGTTTGACTGATCCGCAACGCGCGCCAGCCAGTCGGTGATCGCGGGGTAATGGCGCAGCGCAAAGCCGCCTTCCTCCGCCACATGAGTGTAAGCGTAGAGCGCGATGTCGGCGAGGGTGAAGCGTCCGGCGGCCAGGAACGGCGTCTTGGCCAGATGCGCATCCATCAGCGCGAGCGCCGCTTCGCCCGCCGCCTGCTTGGCCGGGATTTGCGCGCGCTGCAGGTCGCTCAGCCGCTCCTCGCCGACGAACGCGCGCCAGAAGCGCAGCGTCGCGATATTGGGCTCGTGATTATACTGCTCCCAGAACATCCAGTGCAGCATGTCGGCCCGGTCGAATCGATCGAGCGGGATGAGTGGCGATCCGTCCGCGAGATAGAGGCAGGCGGCCCCGCTTTCGGGCAGAAAATCGTCCCCAATCTGCAGCACCGGGATCCGCCCGTTCGGGTTGACCGAGGCGAGGAACGCCGCCGAGCGCGTTGCCCCCGCCATGATGTCGTACTCCCGCCGCTCGAGCCGAATGCCGACATGCGCCGCGGTCAGGCGAATTTTGTAGCAATTCCCCGATTGCGCATATTCATGCAGGATCAGTTCCGACATTATTTCGCCTGTTCCGCCATCACCTCGGCAATCAGATCCTTGCGGCTCAATTTGCCGATCATCGTCTTCGGCATGGTGAGGCGTACCACCACCTCATCGACGCGCTCATGCCGGCCGAGCTGCGGATTGAGCCAATCGCGCAGCTCCGGCCCGCTCGCCGTCGCGCCCTCGTTCAGCGTAACATAGGCGCGCGGTTGTTCGCCGCGGTACGCGTCGGGCAGGCCGATCACCATCGCCTCCTTCACCGCCGCGTGGTGGTGCAGCAATGCCTCGATCTGGCTTGGGAAAACCTTGAAGCCGGATACGGACAGCATGTCCTTCAACCGATCGACGATCTTAACGAAGCCGTCGGCGTCGATCGTGCCGACATCGCCAGTGCGCAGCCAGCGGCCTTCGGCATTGGTTACGAACACCTCGGCATCGGCATCCGCGCGGTTCCAATAGCCCTTCATGATCTGCGGCCCCATTGCGACGATCTCGCCGGGTTCGCCGTCTGCGGGTGGCTGGCTGGGGTCGGCCTTGTCGACCAGACGCAGGTGCGTGCCGGGGATCGGCTGGCCGATCGTGCCGGTCTTGCCTTCCTGTAGATAGGGATTGGCGGACAGCACGCCGGAGCTTTCCGACAGGCCATAGCCCTCGACCACCGTCGCGCCGGTCACGCTTTCGAACTTCGCCTTCAATTCGGCCGCGAGCGGCGCGCCGCCCGAGATGCACACGCGCAGCGAGGAGAAATCGGTCGCGGCGATCTTGGGATGGTCAAGCAGCGCCTGATACATCGTCGGCACGCCGGGCAGGGCGGTCGCCTTGGTCCGGTCGATTGCCGCCAGCACCGCGCCCGCCTCGAATCTCGGCAGCATGACGATGCACCCGCCGTTGAGAACGGTGCGGTTGAGCACGCAGGTGTTGGCGAACACATGGAACAGCGGCAGCACGCCCAGGATACGGTCGGGCTCGCCCGGTTCCGGGTCGATCGCCATCACCTGCCGCGCGTTGGCCGATAGATTCTGGTGCGTCAGCATCGCGCCCTTCGGCGTTCCGGTGGTGCCGCCGGTATATTGGATCAGCGCGACGTCGCGTTCCGGGTCCACCCGAACTGGCGTATGCGTCCCGTCATTGGCGATCAGCTTGGAAAAGGCCATGATACGCGGGTCGTGCGGGCGTGCGGTCACCTCGCTGCGCTTGAACATGCGGTAGAGGATCGACTTGGAGGTCGGCAGCGCCCCCGCGATCGACCCGACGATCAGCCGTTCGAGCGCACTTGCCTCGAGCACCTTCAAAGCGGTTGGCAGCAGCGCGGTGGCGGACAGCGTGAACAGCAGCTTGGTGCCGGAATCAGCCACCTGATGTTCCAGCTCGGCCGCGGTGTAGAGCGGCGAGAAGTTCACCACCGTCGCGCCAATCTTCAGGATGCCGTAATAGGCCGCCAGATAATGCGGCACGTTGGGCAGGAACAGGCCGATCCGGTCGCCCGCGCCATAGCCCAGCGCCGTCAGCCCGGCCGCGACGCGGTTGGCCCCGTCCAGCGTTTCGGCAAAACTATAGTGGCGGCCGAGGAAATCGATCAGCGGTGCCTTCCCCATCCGCGCGCAGGATTGATCGAACAGATCGACCATCGATTGCGGAGGGAACGTGCTGTCCCACGGGTTGGGGTGACGATAAGATGTGCGCCAGACGGCCTCTGTGGGGTTCATTGACACAGGTGTAAGCAAGCAATCGCTTGCTCGCAAGCTTAGCGAAGGTGTTCGCCGGTCCACGTAATCAGGACGGAGACGCCGACCAGACCAAGATCGATCGCAGCCTTCACGCGATGCGGGGTCCGATCAGTAGAGTCGTGTGTGAGAATCTGGATGTCGGCGCTCGGGTGGCGCGCAACCGCGATCAGCGCCAGTGCCGCGAAGATGCCGATCATGATCCGACGATTGCGCACGAGCGTTTCCTTACGCAACCGGCATACAGTTAACGGCCGTTTCGGGCAAGTCCGTTACGCCGCCAACCGATCGCGCAGGTCGCGCCCGCGGCATCGATCGCGACCGGCACTCTTCGCCTCGAACAGCGCGCGATCGGCGCAGGCATACAGCGCCTTCCAGTCGGTTTCGCGCAGCAGCGGTCCGCTGCAGGTGCCGATGCTTGCAGTTACCGAGACGTCATAGGGCATACGCCCGGCGCGAAGCCGGGCCAGGATCTCGCCAGGTTCGACCGAAAAAGCGCTTGGTGTGACGATCGCGAATTCCTCGCCGCCGATCCGGGCGACCAGTGCCTCCGGCGGCAAGGATTGGCGCAGCGTGCGGGCGAAGACGCGCAGCACTTCGTCGCCGCCGTCATGCCCGATCGTTTCATTGACCCGTTTGAAATGATCGAGGTCGGCGATCATCAGCGTCTGCTCACCCGCGCGGCCGATCGCCTGCTGCAGGAAAGCGCGGCGGTTGAGCAGGCCGGTCAGCGGATCGGTATCGGCGAGCAAGCGCGCCGCAATCTCCCCCTCGCGCGCCGCGTCCCGTTCCGCGCTGAGCAGACGCAAACGGTATGCGATCGCGATGCTGGACAGGAGCGCTTCGAGCGACATCGACAGGATCGTCGAATTATCGAGCCAGAAGCTACTGCTGATAAGGTTGATCGAATTGGCAACCCGCAACGACGCAAGCCCGATCGGCGCGGCCCAGGCGACGGCGAAGAGCCAGAGATAATTGCTGCGCATCCGCCACGCGCGCCACAGCAGCGGCGGAATGACCACGAGTTGCCCGACAAAGGCCCAGCAATACAGCGTGTCGAACAGATGCACGTCATATTGCGCGAACAGGACGTAGCCGAGCGTGGCGGCCAGCATGATCGCGGAGGCCCACCAGGCGATCCGCCCGAATCGTCCGGCAAACACGCGCCGTTCGAAAAACGCGCGGGCAAAGGCGAACGCGGCGATCGAAGAAAGGCCGAGCATCAGGTAATTCACGCGGATGCGATCGGTATTGGCGATTGCCGGCCAAGCCCAGGCAAGTGCGCCGGAAGTCGAGAAGGCGTAGAGCAGCAAGCACGCGACCATCGCGCAATAGGCAAGCTGGAAACGGTGCCGCAACGCGGTCCACACCGCAAAATTGTAGCACAGCAGCGCGATGCACAGCCCAGCGAAGGCGGCGTAGACCGCCGCCATGGCGAGGTTGAACAGCTCGCTTTGCGCCGGCGTCGCGATCCTCGGGTCGCGCAGGATGGCGCGCATGTTCGGCGATCCCTCGATATGCCAGAGCAGCCGCACCAGCGGCGCGGCGCGCGCGGGGAGCGGTTGTTCCAGGATCGCCCCAAGTACGATGCGACGACTTGCTGCATGGTCGTCGAACGTGGTCGAAAAGACGGCGCCATCGGCATAATAAGCGTAGAGCGTGGCGCGCTTCTGCCACACGCTCATCGAGCGAACGCGCACTTCACCGGTGCGCGACAGCGGGCCGCTGCGCACCCAGAAATCGCCGGGACCGAAGCTGGTTTGCGACGCGGTGCAATCGAACTGTCCGCGGCCCGCCAGCAGGGCGGCCGGGGTCATGCCCGGCTCCGCGCGCGTGATGCAGATCGGGATTGAATTGCCCGCAATAGGGATCTGCGCATGGGCGGACGTCGCGAACAGAGCAGCGATCGCGACGGCAAGGACAGCTAAGATATTGGAAAAGGGGCGCGGCACATGGCCCACCATAAGCCGCGCTTTCCAAATAGATGGTAAAGAGGGGTCGGCGTCCGTAACGACTCGCTAGACGGGGAATGGGCCCAGCGCTTGGCACGCCGGGCCCGTCCGTATCGTCGCCTTACTTGGCCGGGGTCGTGTCCTTAGCCGAGGCACCCTTCTTCTTGGGTTTCTTGGGCGGGGCAGGCGTGATTTCGAAGGCCAGTGCGCCGTCTTTCATCTTCACCGTCACTTCGCCGCCATGGACCAGCTTGCCGAACAGCAATTCCTCGGCAAGCGGCTGCTTGATCTTCTCCTGGATCAAACGGCCCATCGGGCGGGCACCGTAGAGCTTGTCATAGCCCTTGGTAGTCAGCCAGGTCTTCGATTCGTCGTCGAGGTTGATGTGGACGTTGCGGTCCGCCAACTGGAGTTCGAGCTGGAGGATGAACTTGTCCACCACCCGGGCCACCACCTCGGTCGGCAGGTATCCGAACGGTACGATCGCATCGAGGCGGTTGCGGAATTCCGGCGTGAACATCTTCTGCACCGCCTGCTCGTCCTCGCCCTCACGGGAAAGGTTACCGAAGCCGAGCGTCTCGCGCGCCATGTCGCTCGCACCCGCATTGGTCGTCATGATCAGGATGACGTTGCGGAAGTCGACCGTCTTGCCGTGCTGGTCGGTCAGGCGGCCGTTATCCATCACCTGCAGCAGGATGTTGAACAGGTCGGGATGCGCCTTCTCGATTTCGTCGAGCAGCAGCACCGAATGCGGCTGCTGGTCGATCGCATCGGTCAGCAGACCGCCCTGGTCAAAGCCGACATAGCCCGGAGGCGCACCGATCAGCCGCGAGACCGAGTGGCGCTCCATATATTCCGACATGTCGAAACGCTGGAGCGGGATGCCCATGATGTGCGCGAGTTGCTTGGCGACTTCGGTCTTGCCGACGCCGGTCGGTCCGGTGAACAGATAGTTGCCGATCGGCTTTTCGGGATCGCGAAGACCGGCGCGGCTGAGCTTGATCGCTGAGGCGAGCTTTTCGATCGCCGTATTCTGCCCGAACACCACGCGCTTCAGATCGGTTTCGAGCGATTCGAGCGCCTTGGTGTCGTCGGTCGAGACGGATTTCGGTGGGATGCGCGCCATCGTCGCGATCACGGCCTCGATCTCACGGCTGGTGATGGTCTTCTTGCGCTTGGCGAGCGGCACCAGCATCTGCATCGCGCCGACTTCGTCGATCACGTCGATCGCTTTGTCGGGCAGCTTGCGGTCGTTGATGTAACGCGCGCTCAGCTCCACCGCCGACTTGATCGCGTCGGGCGTGTATTTCACCTTGTGGTGATCCTCGAACGCCGAGCGCAGGCCGGTCAAAATCTTGACCGTGTCCTCGATCGTCGGTTCGTTGACGTCGATCTTTTGGAAGCGCCGCAGCAATGCGC
This sequence comes from Sphingomonas sp. MMS24-J45, assembly GCF_044881195.1. Lineage (GTDB taxonomy): Bacteria > Pseudomonadota > Alphaproteobacteria > Sphingomonadales > Sphingomonadaceae > Sphingomonas. The sequence continues at coordinate 2,690,708 of NZ_CP173255.1, forward strand.
GGTCCTTCTCGAAATGGTTGCGGAACTCTTTGTAGGTGGTCGAGCCGATGCAGCGGATCGTGCCGCCCGACAGCGCGGGCTTGAGCAGGTTCGATGCATCCATCGCGCCGCCACTGGTGGCACCAGCGCCGATCACGGTGTGGATTTCGTCGATGAACAGGATCGCATCGGGCATTTTTTCGAGCTCGGTCACGACAGCCTTCAGCCGCTCCTCGAAATCGCCGCGATAGCGCGTGCCGGCGAGCAATGCGCCCATATCGAGCGAGTAGATTACCGCCGGCAGCAACACCTCAGGCACATTGCCCTCGACGATTTTGCGCGCGAGGCCCTCCGCGATCGCGGTCTTGCCGACGCCGGGATCACCCACATAGAGCGGGTTGTTCTTCGAACGGCGGCACAGGATCTGCACCGTGCGGTCGACCTCCGGCCCGCGGCCGATCAGCGGATCGACCTTGCCCTTCTTCGCCTTCTCGTTGAGATCGACGCAGAACTGCTTGAGCGCGCTCTCGTTCTTGCCCTTCTCGCCAGCTTTCTGGGGCTTTTCTTCCTCGGTGCCCTTGGGCGTGGCGGCTTCGGGCGCGGCGGCGCCCTTGCCGACGCCGTGGCTGATGAAGCTGACCGCATCGAGGCGGCTCATGTCCTGCTGCTGCAGGAAATAGACGGCATAGCTCTCGCGCTCGCTGAACAGGGCGACGAGTACGTTCGCGCCCGTCACCTCATCGCGGCCGGAGGATTGCACGTGCAGGATCGCGCGCTGCACCACGCGCTGAAATCCGCTGGTGGGGGATGGGTCGGTGGCGGCGTCCACCTTCAGCGCCTCAAGCTCGGTGTCAAGATAATGGCGGACCGTCGCGGTCAGCTCTGCGGTATCAACCCCGCACGATTCCATGACTTTCGAGGCATGTTCGTCCCCGATCAGCGCGAACAGCAAATGTTCGAGCGTCGCATATTCATGGCGGCGCGAGGACGCCGCTTCGAGTGCCTTGTGAAGCGTGGTTTCCAGCGCGGAGGCGAAGGATGGCATCGGTTCTTACTCCATGCGGGTCGCTTGGGACGCGCGACCCTTTGCGCCTATGTCGGAAGGCGAGTCCGGTGTGACAAGCACTTGAAAATCGCATCCGGATTTCCTGGCGGCCGGATGCATCCCTCTCATGACTTGAACAGATCGTGCGCGGAGGCGCGGTGGGTGACCGCCGTCTCCATTTTTCGGCGGGTCCGCGCGATCTCTTCCTCCAGCGCCGTGATCCGCGCTTCCAGTTCCCTGACCGACAACGGATCAAGGTCCTGCGCGATCAGCGCAGCGAGCGGATCGCCCGCCTTTTTCGGGAGAAACTCGTCGAGGTCCATGGACAGATCGTTGACCCGACGCGGCCCCATGTCAATAAGGCGCCGTACGTAGTGACAGGTAAAACGAGGCGCGCGACCGATGGACGGAATAGCCGAGACGATGCGCGCGATCGATCCCACGGAGCCAGGCGGGCCGGAGGTGCTGTGCGTCGTGGAGCGTCCGGTGCCGACGCTCCGGCCGGGGGAGGTGCTGATCCGCGTCGCGGCGGCAGGGGTCAACCGGCCCGACGTGCTGCAGCGCAAGGGCGGATACGCCCCGCCGCCGGGCGCGCCGTCTATTCCGGGGCTGGAAGTGGCGGGTACGGTCGTCGCGCAGCATGAGGATCTGGCGATCGACATGACCGGGCAGCCGGTGTGCGCGCTGCTCGGCGGCGGGGGCTATGCCGACTATGTCGCGGTGGCGGCGGGGCAAGTGCTGCCGGTGCCGAGCGCGCTGTCGATGATCGAGGCGGCGGCGCTCCCCGAGACGTTGTTCACCGTGTGGACCAATTTGTTCGAGCGCGCCTATGCGACCGAGGGCGACACCGTGTTGGTGCATGGCGGCACGAGCGGGATCGGCACGATGGCGATCGCTTTGGGCAAGATTTTCGGGCTGACCGTGATCGTGACCGCTGGATCGGACGAGAAGTGCGCGGCGGCGCTGGGCCTCGGCGCGGCGCACGCGATCAATTACAAGACCGAGGATTTCGTGGCGCGGGTGAAGGACATCACTGGCGGCAAAGGCGGTGGCGGGGGCTGCGCGGCGGTGCTCGACATGGTCGGCGGCGATTATGTGCCGCGCAATCTGCAATGCCTGGCCGATGACGGGCGGCACGTGTCGATCGCAGTGCAGGGCGGATTGATGGCGACGATCCCGATCTTCGAGGTGATGCGCCGCCGCCTGACGCTGACCGGATCGACGCTGCGGCCACGCGACGCCGCGTTCAAATCGATGGTCGCCGACGAACTCCACCGGATGGTGTGGCCGCATGTCGAGGCCGGGCGGCTGAAGCCAGTGATCGACCGCACCTTCCCGCTGGAGGAGGCCCCCGCCGCGCACGCGCGGATGGAAGCGGGCGACCATGTCGGGAAGATCGTGCTGACGCTCTGAGGTGGCGGGGCCGACCGAAAGTTGCGAAAGTGCCACTCACAACGCTGTTTTCGTGGGTCGTGGGGCCGGACTGTTTGCCAGGGGCACGAATTAAAACTGAGAAAGAGCCGAACCGCGAGTATCGCAGATTGTGGCGATGTAGGACAGGCCGGAATCGCCCACTTGCCTACATTGATCGGGTAGGCGCTTTCAGGTCGGATTCGCAGCAAGGGCAGAAACGAGGAGGAAGCGAACGCACAAATGGCTTTCCAAAGGAAGCGATCCGCCAGTTGCATGTCGGGCAGCGGGCCAGAAAATGGGCGTAGTAAATCGACCCGATCAGAAGCGGAAAAACGATCCAAAATATAATCGTAGCCGCCAACTCGTTAAAACTGGCTACGAGCACGGTGAGTGCCATCAGAGGCCAACACCCAAACGTAGCTAGATAGAAGCGAGACAATGGGCTCATACGAAAATGGGTAGCGCCAACGAGACCGTCACGCAAACAGGAGAAGACGCGGACGGCAGCTTCCCACCAGAATCGGACATTGCCTCCCCCTGAGCCTCACCCCAGCACGGTCTTCAAATTCATAAATTCGTGCAGGCCATAAGGCCCCAACTCCCGGCCATGTCCTGAGCGCTTGATGCCCCCGAACGGCGCGTGCGGGAGGCTGGCGAGCATCGCGTTGACGGCGATCATGCCGGCTTCGATGTCGCGTTCGAAGCGGGCGCGTTCTTCCGGGTCGTTGGTCCAGACCGAGGAGCCGAGGCCGAACGGGACGGCGTTGGCGAGGGTGATCGCGGCGTCGATGTCGTCGGCCTTGAACAGCATCGCGACGGGTCCGAACAGTTCCTCTTGCGCGACGGCGTGATCGGTCGGGACGTCGACCAGGATCCCCGCCGACATATAGGCGCCTTTACCGGGGAGTGCTTCGCCACCGAACAAGAGCTTGCCGCCCTCGGCTTGGATCATCGCGATCTGGTCGAGCACGGTCTGGCGCTGCGCTTCGCTCGACAGCGGGCCCATGTCGGTGCCCGAATCCATCGGGTCGCCCGCTACGACGGCTTTCATGCCCGCCGAGAATTTTTCGAGGAAAGCGTCATAGACATCGGCATGGACGATCATGCGCTTGGCGCAGATGCAGGATTGGCCGGTGTTCTGGATGCGTGCCGTGACCGCCGTCTTTGCCGCAAGATCGAGATCGGCCGAGGGCATGACGATGAACGGGTCCGATCCGCCGAGTTCGAGCACGACCTTTTTCAGGGCGCGGCCGGCGGCTTCGGCGACTTGCATCCCGGCGCCTTCGCTGCCGGTGAGCGTCACCGCGACGATCCGATCGTCGGCGATCAGCGCGGCGACCTTGTCGGACTTGATGGGCAAATTCTGGAACAGCCCGGCAGGCGCGCCCGCCGCGATGACCATTTCCTCGATCGCGGCGGCGACGCCCTGCACGTTGGAGGCGTGCTTCAACAGGCCGACATTGCCCGCCATGATCGTCGGGGCGAGGAACCTAACCACCTGCCAATACGGAAAATTCCACGGCATCACTGCCAGCACCGGCCCAAGCGGATGCCAGGTCGCGGTGGCACCGGGGAAAACGCGCGGCTCGAGCATTGCCGGGCCTTCCTGCGCATAATGGCGGAAGCCCGCGGCGCACTTCTCAACCTCGGCCAGCGCGGATTTCAGCGTCTTGCCCATTTCGCGCGTGGCGATCTCGGCCAGGCGGTGGGCGTTGGCGTCGAACTGTTCGGCGATCCGCTCCAGCAGATCGGTCCGCGTCGCGTGATCGGTGATGCGCCAGTCGCGGAAGGCATCGTGCGCACGCTGTACTTTCGTCTCCAGCTCGGCGGCGGTGAGTTCGGCGAAGGAGGCCCCCGGGGTGCCGGTGGCGGGATCGATGCTGGTGAACATGGGGATGGTTCCTGAAACAGTGTCGCGCGACAAACGCACAGTAAGGCCAGCGTATCCTTGACCCCAAACGCTTGCCTGCCGCATAGCTGTGGCATGGACATACCGATTGAAGAGCTGACGTTCGAAGCGGCGTTGAAAGAATTGGAGGGGATCGTGTCAAGGCTCGAGAGTGGTGACGCACCACTCGACCAAGCAATCGCGCTGTACGAGCGCGGGGACCGGCTGCGACGTCGCTGCGACGACCGGCTGAACGCGGCACAGGCCCGGATCGAAGCGATCCGCGCCGATGGGGAGGGCCGGGCGATCGGCACGCAGCCCTTTGTCGCAGGTTGATCGCGTGACGCTCGTATCCCCGTCGCTCGATGCGGCCATGGCCGATGTGGCCAGCGATATCGATCGCCGGCTCGATCTGTTCCTGACGGTTCCGGAGGATCCGCGCGCCGATCTGTACCGCGCGATGCGCCATGCCGCGATCGGCGGGGGAAGCGGCTGCGTCCGCTGCTGGTGTTCGCGACCGCGCGGTTGTTCGCGGTGGACAAGGATTGCGCCGGGCGCGCGGCGACCGCGATCGAATGTATCCACGTCTATTCGCTGATCCATGACGATCTGCCGGCGATGGACAATGACGACATGCGCCGCGGCAAGCCGACGGTGCACAAGGCGTTCAGCGAAGCGACCGCGATCCTGGCGGGCGATTGCCTGCATGCGCTGGCCTTCGAAATCCTGGCCGATCCGGCGACGCATCCCGATCCCTTCGTGCGCAGCGAATTGGTGCTCGATCTCGCGCGGGCGGCTGGCCCGGTCGGGATGGCCGGTGGGCAAGCGCTCGACCTTGAAGCCGAAAAATCGAGCTTCGATTTGCCGACCGTCACGCGGTTGCAGGCGATGAAGACCGGCGCGCTGATCGCCTGTTCAGTCGAGGCGGGGGCGATCCTGGGCAAGGTGCCGCCCGAAGGGCGTACCGGCCTGCGTGGCTATGCCCGCGATGTGGGGCTGGCGTTTCAGATCGTCGACGATCTGCTCGACGCCGAGGGCGACGAGGCAGCGGTCGGCAAGGCGTTGCGCAAGGATGGTGAGGCGGGCAAGGAAACGTTCCTGTCGCTGCTCGGGCTCGACCGCGCTCGCGCACAGGCGCACATGCTGGTCGATCAGGCGATCGAGCATCTCCAGCATTTCGGCCCCGAGGCGGATCTGCTGCGCGACATCGCGCGCTTCACGCTGGAGCGGGATCGTTGAGCAATTCCGGCGGCGAACGGGTCGGGGTCTATCCCGGCACGTTCGATCCGGTGACGCTCGGGCATATGGACATCATCCGGCGGGGCGCGACGTTGGTCGATCGGCTGGTGATCGGCGTGACCACCAATGCGTCCAAATCGCCGATGTTCACGAGCGCCGAGCGCATCGCGATGATGGAGCGCGAAACGGCGGGAATCGCGGGGGTCAGTGTGGTCGGGTTCGATTCGCTGCTGATGGATTTCGCCGAGGCACAGGGCGCGAGCACGATCCTGCGCGGCGTGCGCGGCGTGACCGATTTCGAATATGAGTATCAACTGACCGGCATGAACCGCGCGATCAACCCGCGGATCGAGACGGTTTTCCTGATGGCGGATGTGTCGCTGCAGCCGATCGCCAGCCGCCTGGTCAAGGAAATCGCCTTTTACGGCGGGCCGATCGATCGGTTCGTGACGCCCACGATCGCAAGCGAAGTGGCGGCGCGGGTCGCGCAGATCGGACGCAAGGGCAGCGTCTGAACCGAGCTGGATCGGCACCGCCCTAATTCGGTCGCCTTTCGCCGCGACACGTTCAGTTTGGCGCAAGCCGCCAGTTGGTCTAAGCGACCGTTCACCACCAGCCGTACCTGCGGGGACTCATGCGTTTCTTTACCCTTTTCATCGCTTTGTTCGCGCTGCTGGCGGGGCCTGCCTTTGCCGCCAAGAAATTGAAGCCGGTGCAGACCGCCGCCACCACCACGACCGCGGGGCGCCCGCCGGTGCCATCGGCGACCGACCCCGAAAATTTGCTCTATCTCGACCTGTCGACGGGCGGCCGCGTCGTCATCTGGCTGCGCCCCGATGCCGCGCCGAAGATGGTCGAGCGGATCAAGACGCTGACGCGCCAGCATTTTTATGACGGGCTGAAGTTCCACCGCGTGATCGAAGGCTTCATGGCGCAAACCGGCGACCCGAAGGGCGACGGCACCGGCGGATCGACGCTGCCCGACGTGCCGGCCGAATTCAATTTCCTGCCGCACGTCCGCGGTGCCGTGTCGGCGGCGCGCGAAGGGTCGGCCGAGGGCGCCACGGTCGAGGAAGTGACCAAGGCCGAGAACAGCGCCAACAGCCAGTTCTTCATCGTGTTCAACCCGACGCTGAAGCTCGACCGCAAATACACCATTTTCGGGCGCGTCATCTCCGGCATGGAATATGTCGACGCGGTCGCGCGGGGTGAGCCGCCGGTGAATCCCTCGCGCATCCTGCACGCCTATATCGCGGCGGATTCGCCGCCAGCCTATGCGCCGCCGCCGCCCGCGCCGGTCGCGCTGCCGCCCGCGACGCTGCTGCCGACAAAGCCCGCGCCGAAGCCGCCGGTGGTGCGTCAATCGGGCCGCAAGGGCGGCTGACGCCGCAGCCAGCCGGACACCGCCGATGAACGTCGACCTGTTCGATTTCACGCTGCCGCTGGAGCGGATTGCGCTGCGCCCGGCGGTGCCGCGCGATGCCGCGCGGCTGCTGGTGCTGGAGGGCGGCGCCACGCATGATCGCCGCGTCGTTGACCTGCCCGCGTCGCTGCGGCCGGGCGATTTGCTGGTGTTCAACGATACGCGCGTCATCCCGGCGCAACTGGAGGGCACGCGCGGCGATTCGCGGATCGGCGCGACGCTGCACAAGCGCGAGGGGCCGCGGCGCTGGCGCGCGTTCATCCGCAACGCACGGCGGCTGCGCGATGGCGATGCGATCGACTTCGGGAATGGCGTGAGCGCGACTGCCCATGACCGCGGCGCGGACGGCAGTTTCGCGCTGGAGTTTGCAGGCGACGAGCCGGTCGAACTGCTGCTCGAACGCGCCGGGCGGATGCCGCTGCCCCCCTACATCGCCGCGCGCCGCCCGGCCGACGCGCAGGATCTCGACGATTACCAGACGATGTTTGCCGCAGAAAAGGGCGCGGTCGCGGCCCCGACGGCGGCATTGCACTTCACCCCCGCTCTGATGGAATTGCTCGCCGCCGCCGGGATAGCGCACGCGACGCTGACGCTGCACGTCGGCGCGGGCACTTTCCTGCCGGTCAAGGCGGAGGATACGACCGATCACCAGATGCACGCCGAATGGGGCCGGATCGACGCCGCCACTGCCGATCGACTGAATGCGGTCAAGGCGCGCGGCGGGCGCGTCATCGCGGTCGGCACCACCAGTTTGCGCCTGATCGAAAGTGCCGCGGGCGACGACGGTGTGATCCGTCCGTTCGAAGGCGACACCGCGATTTTCATCACGCCGGGCTATCGCTTCCGCGGGATCGACGGCTTGATCACCAACTTCCATCTGCCGCGTTCGACGCTGTTCATGCTGGTCTCGGCGCTGATGGGGCTCGATCGGATGCAGGCGGCCTATGCGCACGCGATTGCGAGCGAATATCGCTTTTACTCGTACGGAGATGCGTCGCTGCTCTTGCCGTGAAGGCGGAAGCGACTTTGTCCGGCGGCTATCGCGTGGCGTTGGATTCTACTATTCCCGACAGTTCGACGCTGCATACGTGGTGGGTGGGAGCGATACATGAAGAAGTTCGTGCTGGTCCTTTTTGCAGCGGCAGCGATAAGCAGTCCTGCCTCTGCCGCGCCGGTATCGCAGGCGACGCCTGAAGTGTCGGCGGAGGCCGACGCCCTTGGCGAATGCCTGACCAACAAATCGACCGGCGAGGACCGCATTACGCTGGCGCGCTGGGCGCTTGCCGCGATGGCCTCTGCGCCAAAGGTCGCCGACATTGCCAAGGTCGATCCGGCGCGCAAGGCGGAACTCGACAAGGCGCTGGCAGGAATCTTCACGCGGCTTATCGCGCGCGACTGCGCAGCGCAGTCGCGCCCCTTGTTCAAGTCAAAGAGCAAGGCTGGCTTCGAGGCGGCATTCGGTAAGCTCGGCCAGATCGCCTTCAAGGAGCTACTGGCCGATCCCAAAGCCGAAGAAACGCTCAGCGATTTTACGAAGTATCTGAACCAGAGCGATTTTGCCGATGTGGTCAAATAGCGTGCGTGCACCGATCTTGCTGACATTGGCGCTCGCCGCCGCGCCGCTTTCGGCGCAGAGCGTGCCGCCGGTCGCCGCGCCGCCGCTTGGGCCGCAGCAGCGGCAACCCGCCGCGACGATCGTCGCGGAACCGGCCGCGATGTTCATTGCGGCGTGCGACGCGAATGGCGATGGGCGGACGACGCGCGATGAGCTCACCGCGTGTGTCGCGCGGACGTTTGGCGAGGTCGATGGCGGCCGCACAGGGTCGATCGGCTATATCGGCTATGCCGATTGGGCGCTGAAATGGCTGGGAGACCGCAATGCGCTGCCCAGCCCGTTCGGGGTGGATCGCGACGGCGACAATCGCATCACGCTGGCCGAGCTGGAGGCGCAGTTTGCCAGCCTGTTCGACCGCTTCGATGCCGACAAGGACGGGGCGGCCACGCGCGCGGAATTGCTGACGATTCGCGCGGGGGCGTTCCCGGAAGGCGGCCCGGCCAAAAAGGCGCGCGGGCGCGGCCCGGAACCGCGCTGAGCCGATCCGATGACGCCGCGCTACCGCCTCGTCATCTTCGATTTCGACGGGACGCTGGCCGATAGCGGCGACTGGTTCGTGTCGGTCCTCGATCCCCTGGCCGAGCGCTTCAAGTTTCGCAGCGTCACGGCCGAGGAGGTCGAGATGCTGCGCGGGCGGACGTCGAGCGAGGTAATCCGCTACCTCGGCATCCCGCGCTGGAAGCTCCCGGCGATCGGGCGTTACGTCCACGCCCTGTTGGCGCAACAGGCCGATCGGATCGCCCTGTTCGATGGAATCGTAGCGGTTTTACAGAAACTTGCGGAGAATGACGTGCGGATCGTGCTGGTCACGTCGAACGCGGAAGACAATGCGCGTGCAATCCTTGGCTCGGCCAATGCCGCGCTGTTCGAGCGGTTCGAATGTGGCGCGTCGCTGTTCGGCAAGGCGCGGCGCTATCGTCGGGTGCTGCGCAAGACCGGGGTGGCGGCGGCGGAGGTGATTTCGATCGGCGACGAGACGCGCGACGTGGTGGCGGCGCGGAAAGTTGGCATTGCGGCGGGTGCAGTGCTGTGGGGTTATGCCAATCGCGACGCGCTGACGCAGGCGAAACCGGATTTTCTGTTCGAGCGCCCGGAGCAGGTGCTCGGCCTTGTGCTCGGGGATGCCGCCTAGGAAGTGCGTGACTCGCGCTGCGCGGTCGCGCTAGTCGCTCGGGATGTCCAGTGCAGCAGCGGCGACCGCGCCCGATCGATCCTTCACCCCGACCCGTCATAAGGGCCTGACCTATCCGTTCGGCGGGGCGGAGCCGGCGGCGGGTGCGGTGATGACGGTGGCACCCGGCGTGCGCTGGGTGCGGCTGCATGTTCCGGGGCCATTGAAGCACGTCAATTGCTGGCTGATCGACGATAGCGATGCCCAGGGCGAGGGCATCGCGCTGGTCGATACCGGCATGAACACCTCGGACGCCCGCGGCGCGTGGAAGGCGCTGTGGCAGGGGCCGCTGGCGGGCGTGCGCGTCACCAAGATGATCGGCACGCATTTCCACCCGGATCATATCGGTCTGGCCGGATGGATGCACGACAAGCACAAATGCCCGGTGGTGATGACGCGCGGCGAATGGCTGACCGCGCAGATGCTCGTCGCGGATGCGCGCGATGCGGTGCCCGACGATGTGACCGCGATGCGCGTCGCGGCGGGTTGGGATGCGGAGCAAATCGCGCACGCCGCCGCGCGCGGTTGGGCCGGGTTTCGCCATATCGTGACGCCGATGCCGCTCAGCTTTACGCGGATCAAGGATGGCGACACGCTGCGGATCGGCGCGACCGACTGGCAGATCGTTGTCGGATCGGGCCATAGTCCGGAACATGCCTGCCTGTATGACCCGGTAGGCAAGGTGCTGATTGCGGGCGACCAGGTGTTGCCGCGGATCAGCCCCAACGTCTCGCTGGGCGTGACCGAACCCACTGCCGATCCGCTGGGCGAATGGTTCAATTCGATCGCGAAGCTGAAGGGCTTGCCGGACGATGTGCTGGTCTTGCCGGGGCATGGCGACCCCTTCACCGGCCTGCACGCGCGCCTCGATGCGATGGATCGAGAACATCGCGAGCGGCTCGATGAATTGCACGTGTTCCTGGCCGAGCCACGCCGCGCGGTCGACTGCTTTGGGCGGCTGTTCCGCCGCGCGATCGGGCCGGACATGCTGGGCATGGCGACGGGTGAATCGCAGGCGCATCTGCGGCGGCTCGAGGTCGAGGGGCGGGCGACCAAAGCGGTGGAAGACGGCGTGTGGTGGTATCGCGCGGCCTAGGTTAGGCTAGGCCTAGCGCCGGGGGGCGAATCGCTGGAGAGACACATGTGCGACGAGTTCACCGCAGCCGATAATGACGCGCATCTCGGGATCGTAACGTCGGCGGTAACACGGCGCGGATTCGCCTCGCTGGCTGGCGGGGCCGGCCTTGCGATGCTGCTGCCGGCCCCGGCCAATGCCGCCAAGATCAGCGGCAAGGACGTGACGATCGCCACGCCCGATGGCTCCGCCGACGCCTATTTTGTCGCCCCGACGACGGGCAAGCATCCCGCCGTGCTGGTGTGGCCCGATATCATGGGCCTGCGCCCGGCATTCCGGCAGATGGCCGATCGGCTGGCGCAAAGCGGCTATGCCGTACTGGTCGTCAATCAATTCTACCGATCGACCAAGGCACCGTTCCTGGCACCGGGCGAAAGCTACGACCAGCCCGAGGTGCGCGCCAAGATCGGTCCGTTCGTCAAGGCGCTGAGCCCGGCGGGCACGGTCAGCGACGCCAAGGCGTTCGTCGCGTTCCTCGATGCGCAAAAGCAGGTCGATACGAAGCGCGGCGTGGGCACCAGCGGGTATTGCATGGGGGGACCGATGGTGATGCGCACGGCGGCGGCGATCCCAGGGCGGATCAAGGCGGGCGCGAGCTTCCACGGTGGCGGGCTGGTCGGTACGCAGCCCGACAGCCCCGACAAGCTGATCCCGCAGATGAAGGCCCGCTATCTGATCGCGATCGCCGAGAATGACGATGCGCGCGCGCCGGGCGACAAGGACGTGCTGCGCGCTGCCTTTGCCGCCGCCAAGCTGCCCGCCGAGATCGAGGTCTATGCCGGGACCAAGCACGGCTGGTGCCCGCCCGACAGCCGCGTTTACGACGCCGCGCAGGCCGACAAGGCGTGGGGGCGGATGCTGGACCTGTTCAAGACGGCTTTGGTCTGAGGGGCTTGACCGTCGGCGTCAGGAATGTTCCACTAATGTTCTAAGAACATGACTCGGGACGGACCAATGGCGCTGACGTTTTACACCAACCCGCGGTCGCGCGGGCGGATCGTGCGCTGGATGCTGGAGGAGGTCGGTGCGCCGTATGAGACGGTGGTGCTCGATTACGCGTCGACGATGAAGGCTGAGCCGTATCTGTCGATAAACCCGATGGGGAAGGTGCCCGCGATCGTTCATGACGGGCGGGTGGTCACCGAATGCGCCGCGATCTGTGCCTATCTGGCGGAGGCGTTTCCGGAGGCCGGGCTGGCCCCGACCGCAGACGAGCGTGCGGACTATTACCGGTGGATGTTCTACGCATCGGGCCCGGCCGAACAGGCGATCACCAACCGCGCGATGGGGTTCGTGCCCAAGGCCGAGCAGGAGCGGATGGCGGGGTACGGCACCTTCGATATCGTGGTGGATACGCTGGAAATGGCGGTTTCGGCGCATCGCTATCTTGCGGGCGATCGGTTTACGGCGGTGGACGTCTACGCCGGATCGCAAGTGGCGTGGGGTGTGCAGTTCGGCTCGCTGCCGAGGCGGGCGGCGTTCGAGGATTATCTTGCGCGGGTGCTGGCGCGGCCGGCATATCGGCGGGCGGGCGCGATCGATGATGCGCTGATCGCGGGGGAGGCGGCGTCGGCTCGGTGAGGGGCGGGGAGTACGGTTGGTGAGGCTCCCCGGGGTTCTGCCCTCGCAGGATTACGAAGGGGGGCGGTGTCGGCTATCGCCCAGTTGTGGACATTCGGTAGTGCGGCCAACGATCGTCACCCCGGTCTCGTGCCGGGGTCCATTCATCCGCACGCGAGGCGTTTCGAGCTTCGAGCGGTGCGTCTGTCGCACAGTGGACCCCGGCACAAGGCCGGGGTGACGGAACGGCAGCTTTCCAACAATTCTCGCCGTTCGGATCGCTGACGCGATGCAGCCATACCTGAAAGCGGACGGGCCGCTATCGGGCGGAAAAGCATACTGGCCGCTAACGCCCATTAGCCGGCATCGCTCAAAAATCCGTTTTTGCGTCACCCCGGCCTTGTGCCGGGGTCCACCGGGGGGCAGTCTGGCCGGCATGACGATCGAGCGCGCGCCCTGCGTCTACATCCTGGCGAGCGGGTATAACGGATCGCTCTATGTCGGCGTCACATCCGACCTGATCGGCCGGATCATGCAGCATCGTGCCGGCACGTTCGATGGGCATACAAAGAAGTACCGGATCTATCGGCTGGTTTATTTCGAGGTTGCCGACACGATGGACGCCGCCATTGCGCGCGAGAAGCAGTTGAAGCGATATCCGCGCGACTGGAAACGTAACCTCATCGAGCGTGAGAATCCGGTGTGGAATGACCTAGCGGTCGCATTCGGATTGCCACCGCTGGCGCGTTGATTGCGGCACAGTGGACCCCGGCACGAGGCCGGGGTGACGATGAGGGGGCACCAATTCGGGTCGTTGAGCGGCGTGCTGATAGCGGTCGCTTATGGGTTCACAAGCTAGATCAGGTGCTGTCAAAGCCACGTCCCTCACGCCCGACGCCTGACGTGTTGCACGCAGCCCATCGACAGGCCGACGGGGCGAACGCGGGGGAGGGGATCAGCGCGTCTCGCGCCGCCCCGGCAGCGCCGCCATCACCGCCGCGCGCCATTCGGGCGTGCCGCTGCCCCAGGCGGCGATTTCGTCGAGGGTGCGGGCGCAGCCGCCGCATTGGCCGCTCGACCGGTCGATCTCACACAGGTTGATGCACGGGCTGACGATCGTGGAGACGATCTCGATGAACCCATCCACGGTTCAGTCGGTCAGCTTGGCCATAAGGAAGCTCGGCATCGGGCCGTTCCAACCGCCATCATCGACCGCATCGGCAAGCTGCGGCTGCTCCGACCGGGCCGGACGCTCGTCCCGCGGCGGGCGCGAATCGCGGGCGGGGCGGTCTTCGCGCGGCGGGCGGGCATCGCGTGCCGGGCGTGGGGTGCGGGCTGGGCGTTCGGCTTCGACCGCCACTTTTTCCGCTGGAGCGGACACCGGCTTGGGCGCAGACTTCTTGCCGCGTCCACGACTGCGCGGGGCGGCCTCTTGCGGCGCTTCGGCCTCCTCCGCTGCCGGCGCGTCGCCCGCTTCGTAGCGTTCGATCTTCAGCCCGGTCAGTTTCTCGATATTCTGGATATTCTCGGCATCGTCGGGCGTCGCGAAGGTGAAGGCGATGCCGGTCGCGCCCGCGCGCCCGGTGCGGCCGATGCGGTGGACATAATCGTCCGGGTGCCACGGCGCGTCGAAATTGAACACATGGCTGACGCCCTTGATGTCGATCCCGCGCGCGGCGACGTCGGACGCGACGAGGATGTTGACCTCGCCTTTCTTGAAGCGATCGAGCTCGGCGATGCGCTGCGACTGTTCCATGTCGCCGTGGATTTCGCTGGAGGCGAACCCGGCGCGTTGCAGCGCCTTGTTCAGCTCGCGCACGGTCGTCTTGCGGTTGGAGAAGATGATCCCGGTCTTCACCGCTTCCGAGCGCAGCAGCGACATCAGCCGATCGCGCTTCTTGGCGGCGGTGACCGGGACGAGCCACTGTTTGATATTGATGTTGGCGGTGGCGGGCCGGGCAACCTCGATCGACTTGGGATTGTCGAGGAATTTGTCGGCCAATTTCTTGATCGGCGGCGGCATAGTCGCGGAGAAGAGCAGGGTCTGCCGCGTCTTGGGCAGCTTGGTGCAGATTTCCTCGATATCGGGGATGAACCCCATGTCGAGCATCCGGTCGGCCTCGTCGATCACCAGCATCGAACAGCCGGTCAGCAGGATCTTGCCGCGACCGAACAGGTCCATCAGGCGGCCCGGCGTCGCGATCAGGACGTCGACGCCCTTTTCGAGCGCGGCGGTCTGATCCCCCATCGACACGCCGCCGATCAGCAGCGCCATCGAGAGCTTGTGATATTTGCCGTATTTCTCGAAATTCTCGGCAACCTGCGCGGCGAGTTCGCGGGTCGGCTCCAGGATCAGCGTGCGCGGCATCCGGGCGCGGGAGCGGCCTTCGCCGAGAATGTCGATCATCGGCAGGACGAAAGCGGCGGTCTTGCCGGTGCCGGTTTGCGCCACGGCAACCAGATCGCGCCCCATCAACACCGAGGGAATCGCGCTCGCCTGGATCGGAGTCGGCTGGGTATAGCCGGACTCGTTGACGGCGCGCTGGAGTTCGTCGGAAAGGCCGAGGTCGGCAAAAGTCATGCGGTGTCCGGAAAAAGCGGCCGGGCGAGAGCGCCAGGACCGTTCAAGCGCTTGCCGATCAGGGACGAAAAGTCAAGGTAAACGGGCGGGCCACGCCTTATCGTTTTGCCACGAGCCGCTTGAAACCGTCAATTCGGCACACGCTGCCCGAGCGTGAGCGAATCGAATCGCGGTCGGCGCAGATCATCCCGTCGGTCGTGCCCTTCACGTACAAACCGGAATAGAAATCGAGCGCCGGGCAATCGTCGTCGAAGCCTGCGCGCAACCGCGTGCCGTCCGCCACGATCAGATCGACGCTATCGCCGCCGGTGATGATCGCCCCTTCCAGCGCGCTCATCGGCACGCAGCGCGGGCCCTTTTTCTCGACCCAGCGCACGGCCGCGGGTTCGGATTTCTGCTCGGGCCGCCGCCCGAGGATGCGCGGGATGCGGATCACGATGCGCTGGTGAATCGAAAGCTGCGCAAGTTCCGCGCCGTCCCATTGCGCAACCTGCGCCGAGGCCGCGGGGGTGAGCGTCAAAAGCAGCAGAAAGGGCAAAGCGGCGTTGGGCATGGGTCGGCCAGCGATACCTTTTACGCTTGAACGTCGGATGAATTGGCAACGTTCATGCCGCGATGATAGAGCGCCTGCAATGACGAATGCCATCTTCTCCGATACCATCCCCGAGCGTCAGGCGCGGCTGATCGACGCGGTGCGCACCGCCCTTGGGGACAAGGCGGTGGTGACCGATCCGAACGACATCGCACCGTGGCTCGACGACTGGCGCGGCCGCTATCACGGCGCGAGCGTCGCGATCCTGTCGCCCGATACGACCGAGGGTGTCGCGACCGTCGTGCGGTTGGCGGGGGCGTTCGGTGTGGCGTTGGTGCCGCAGGGGGGAATACGTCGATGGTCGGCGGGGCGACTCCGCCCGCCGATGGTTCGGCGGTGATTCTGTCGCTCCGGCGGTTGAACCGGATTCGGTCGATCGATCCCGCTGCGCAGCTGGCGGTGGCGGAGGCAGGGGTGATTCTCCAGACGCTGCACGAGGCGGCGGAGGCACGCGGCTTGCGCTTTCCGCTGACGCTCGGCGCGCGCGGCAGTGCGACGATCGGCGGGCTCGCCTCGACCAATGCCGGGGGCACGCAAGTGCTGCGCTTCGGCACGATGCGCGCCCTGGTCGCCGGAATCGAGGCGGTGCTGCCCGACGGATCGATCTATGACGGGCTTGCCGCCTTGAAGAAGGACAATCGCGGCTATGACCTGACGCAGTTGCTGGTGGGCGCGGAGGGGACGCTGGGCGTCATTACCGCGGCGACACTGCGGCTGGTGCCCGCGGTGCAGGACCGGGCGACCGGGTGGCTTGCGGTTCGATCTCCCGCCGACGCGCTGCAGGTGTTGCGCGCGATGGAGGCGCGCTCGGGCAGTGCGATCGAGAGTTTCGAACTGGTGCCCAAGATCGCGATGGACCTGGTGCTGAAGCATATTCCGGGCACCCGGCCGCCGCTTGCGGGCGTGCATCCGTGGCTGGTGCTGGTCGATTATGTCACGCCGAGCGGCGGGGCGACCGCGCAAGCCGCGCTGGAGGAGCTGCTGCAGGGCGTGCTTGCGGCCGGGCTGGCGCAGGATGCGGTGGTCGCCGCGAGCGAAGCGCAGGCCGAGGCGTTCTGGCGCTTACGCGATTCGATTTCGGAAGCCGAGCGCGCCGAGGGGCCAACGATGGCGCATGACATTTCGGTGCCGGTCGACACGATGCCGACCTTCATGCTCGACGCGGCGGCCAGGGTTGAGGCGGCATTTCCCGGCGTCCACGCGAGCGCGTTCGGGCATCTGGGCGACGGAAACGTGCATTTCCACGTCAATGCCCCCGCCGGAGTCGACGCGGCCCGTTGGCGGGCCGAGGTGGGAGAGCCCGCCAGCCATCTGGTGTACGATCTGGTGGTCGCGGCGGGCGGCTCGATTTCGGCCGAACATGGCATCGGCCAGATGAAGCGGGAGGAACTCGCGCGGCTGTCCTCCCCCGCGCGGATGGCGGCGCTGCGTGCGATCAAGGCGGGGCTGGACCCCAACGGATTGATGAACCCGGGGAAATTGCTCGCCCTTGCGGAAACGCCGTCCGCACCATAGAGCCAGCGGCCATTCGGCGTGGCGTTTGCGCGCTTTCATTTTCGATTGGAGAATTACCGATGGCCAGCGCGCCGCAATCGCTTCCGTTGTTCTACAACACGCTCGAACCGCTTTCGAGCGAGACTCATGCCGCATTCAAGCTGCGTGTGCAGGATCGCGCGAAGTTCCTGGTCGGGCAGCACGCGATTCCGATCACGGTCGATGAATTCGTCGCAGCACAGCGCACCCTGCCGATCGTCTTCACGACGGGCGACGACGCCATTCCGATCGCGCTGATGGGCCTGAACGAAGGCGTCAACGTCTTCATCGAGGACGATGGCAAGATGATCGACGAGCCGGTCTATGTGCCTGCTTACGTCCGCCGTTACCCCTTCATGCTCGCGCGGCTGCGCCCGGATGCCGAGGAATTGTCGCTCTGCTTCGATCCGACCGCCGACACGCTTGGTGCGTTCGAGGATGGCGAGGCGCTGTTCGAAGACGGCAAGCCGACCGAGATCGTCCAGAACATCCTGACCTTCAACGAACAGTTCGAACAGGCTGGCGCGCGCACCGCGAACTTCATGACCGAGCTGCGCGAACTCGGGCTGCTGATGGATGGCGAAGTCACGCTGCAGATGCAGGGCTTCGAACAGCCGTTCGTCTATCGCGGTTTCCAGATGATCAATGAGGAAAAGCTCAACGATCTGCGCGGCGATCAGCTGCGCAAGATCCAGAAGTCGGGCCTGCTCGCGCTCATTTACGCGCACATGTTCTCGCTCGCCGCGCTGCCGCAGGTGTTCGAGCGGCAGGTGAAGCTCGGCAAGGCACCGACGCCGCAACTGGTGTAAACCTATGACGCGCCGCGCGCTGATCCGGATCGATCGGTACACGCGCGGCGCGATTCTGCTGCATTGGGCCATCGCCGCGCTGGTGCTGGTCAATCTGACGATCGGGCTGCTGCACGAATCGCTGTTGCGCGGCGTGGCCGGTGCGATGCCGCTGCATCTGTCGATCGGCATTGCCGTGCTGGCGCTGAGCCTCGCGCGAATCGGGTGGCGGCTGGCCTATCGCCCGCCGCCACCCCCGATCGCGCTCAGCGCACTGGAGCGGCGTGCCGCCGCTGCCACCCATATCGGCTTCTATGCTTTGTTGCTGATCCTGCCGCTGACAGGGTGGATGCTGGTGTCGGGCAAGCCGACGAGCAAGCCGTTCGGCTGGTTCGGCCTGTTCGACGTGCCGCCATTGCCCGTCACGCGCGCTGTGAGCGGCGTGGCGCACCAAGCGCATGGCGTGCTCGGATATGCGATGGCGGCGCTGGTGCTGCTGCACGTCGCCGCTGCGTTGCGGCATCACTTCGTGCTGCGCGACGGCGTGCTCGCGCGGATGATTCCTGTGCTTTTGCCGCGCGGCTGATACGTGTGATTACGGGGGTCGATTTTCTCCCTTGAAGCCCGAAAACGGCTTCCCTATATCCAATTCACGCGGTTCGTGTTCCCCCCTTTCGCGGACCGCGCGGCGCCCTTTCAGGGCGCCTCCTCCCTGAACCTTGGCCACCGCGTGCATCGCACGCGGTGGTTTTTTTGGTGTTATTCGGCGGCGATCGGGAAGGCCGCGCTTGCCTCGTCTGCGAGCACGTCAATCATGCGCCGCAGCAAGGCCGCGGTCGCCGCCAGGCCGTCCCCCGGGCCATCGCCTGCCGGATCGAGATAGAGGCTGCGATCGAATTCGATCTGCACGGCATGGATGCCGTCGGCCGGCCGGGCGTGCGTTTCCAGGATATGCCCGCCGGCATAGGGCGCGTTGAGCGCAACCGCGTGATCCGCACTGTGCGCGACCGACTCGATCGCCGCGACGAAGCGGCTGTGCGCGCTGCGGCCGAAGCGATCGCCGATCACGATGCGCGGCTTGCCCGGCCCGAGCGACGGCATCGAATGCACGTCGAGCAGCACCGCCGTTCCGAAGCGTGCGCGGGCGGCGGCGAGTTCGCTGGCCAATTGCGCGTGATAGGGGCGATGATCCTGGCGAATTCGCGCCGCCACATCATGGGCATCGAGCCGCCGCCGCCACAATTCGCCCGCACCCATCACCCGTCGAGGGACCAGCCCAAGACCGCCGCGGACCTTGGCCGAAAGGCGCGGCAAGGCCGTCCAGACCGCGCCTTCATCGATCGCGGGATCGCGTTCCAGCTCCGACCGGTTGAGATCGATCCACGCGCGTGCGCGGCGCTGCACCAGCATCGTTTCGCGACCCAACCCCAGCGCGTGCGCGGCGAGCGCCACGGCATCGACATGGCGGTCCTCCAAGATGGTGACGGCGGCGATCGGAACACGCAACGCGGTGCGCAGCGCCAACGGATAGTCGCGCCCCGCATGAGGGACCGACAGCACGACCGGGCTGGACGGCACAGGATCGCCATAGCGGTCAAAAGATGGGGACGAAGCGGTCATTTCCGTGCATGGTATCACAGGTCGCACGACGGATCGGCGAGAAATTCTTAAGGGCTTTTCGCGTACAGGTCGGCGGCCGGCAGAGGCCATGAGGCAGGGTTTGAGTATGATACGGATTTTGCTGGCAGAGGATGATCGCGTGATGCGCGAATACCTCACCCGCGCACTGGAACGGTCGGGTTACGCAGTATCCGCGGTCGATCGCGGGACGGCGGCGATCCCGCTGCTGGAAACCGAACATTTCGACCTGTTGCTGACCGATATCGTGATGCCCGAGATGGACGGAATCGAGCTGGCGCAAAAGGCCGGCGAAATGGTGCCGTCGCTGCGCGTGATGTTCATCACCGGCTTCGCCGCCGTCACGCTGAAGGCGGGCAAGACGATGCCGCAGGCGCGCGTGCTGTCCAAGCCGTTCCACCTGCGCGATCTGGTGCTGGAGGTCGATCGGATGTTCGAACTGGAACGCATCAGCGACAATATCTGACGTATTGCGTATTGCAGTGCTTGCGCAGGCGCGAGGGCTTCGTTAAAGGCCGCCCCTCGCCCTGCTTTGGCACGGCGACGTGGGCGTGTAGCTCAGTGGTAGAGCACTGTGTTGACATCGCAGGGGTCGCAAGTTCAATCCTTGCCACGCCCACCATTAAAAGCCCGCCAGGCCACAAGCCTGGCGGGCTTTTTTGTGTTCTCCGGGGAATTGTTCGTGACGTCCGCAACCGCGCTTGGCATCGATTTCGGCACGACCAATACCGTCGTTGCGCGTGGCGACGGCGCTGGCGGGGCGGATCTGGTCGATTTCGTCGGGACGGACGCGACCGGGGCGGTGTTTCGCTCGGCGCTGTGCTTCTGGGAAGAAGAGCGTGGGTGGAACGGCGTGGCGCATGACGCGGGCCCGTGGGCCGTTTCGGAATATCTGCAATCGCCGCTCGACAGCCGTTTCGTGCAATCGTTCAAGACGGTCGCGGCGAGCCCGTTGTTCGAGCGCGCGCAAATCTTCGGACGCAATTTCCGCTTCGAGGATTTCGGGCGGCTGTTCCTGCAGAAACTGGTGGCCCACGCCGGTGGCACACTCGATTCGCGGCCGAGCCGGATCATCGTCGGGCGGCCGGTGGTTTATGCCGGGGCGCGGCCCGACCCGGAGCTGGCCCGGCTACGGTACGACGCGATGTTCGCCGAATTCGGCGTCGAGTTGCATTATGTCTACGAACCGCTCGGCGCGGCATTCAGCTATGCCGCGCGGCTGACAGAGCCGGCGACGGTTCTGGTCGCCGATTTCGGCGGCGGCACAACCGACTTTTCGATCGTGCGTGTGGCAGAACCCGGCGCGCTGACGCGCTGCGTACCGCTCGCCTCCGCAGGCGTGGGGATCGCGGGCGACCGGTTCGACCGGCGGATCATGGATCGGCTGGTGCTGCCGCTGTTGGGCAAGGGGACCCGCTATCGTTCGTTCGGCAAGGAATTGGAGATTCCCGGCGGTTACTTCGCCGATTTCGCGGATTGGTCGCGGCTCGCGCTGATGCGCAACCGGCGAACGCTGGAGGAACTGCGCAAGCTGGAGCGCAGTGCGCTCGATCCCGAACCGATCGGCCGGATGATCGCGCTGATCGAACATGAGCAAGGCTTTCCGTTGTACGATGCCGTCGGCAAGGTGAAGCGTGCCCTGTCGCAGGACGAGGAGGCCGAACTGGTGTTCAGCGGCGGCGGAATCGAGATCGCGGCGCCGGTCCGGCGCGCCGATTTCGAAAGCTGGATCGCCGAGGATCTGCGCGCGATCGAACAGGCGCTGGACACGGCGCTGGAGCGGGCGGGGATGGCACCGGCGGCGATCGACCGGGTGTTCCTGACGGGCGGTTCCTCGCTGATCGCGGCGATCCGCGCGATGTTCGACCGGCGCTTCGGGACCGAGCGCATCGCGACCGGGGGCGAATTGACCTCGATCGCGCACGGCCTCGCCTTGATCGCCGACGAGCCGGATTTGCGCGCATGGACGGTGTGAGCGCGCCGGTCCTCTACACTTTTCGCCGCTGCCCCTATGCGATGCGGGCGCGGCTCGCGCTGGCGGTCAGTGGGGTTGGGTGCGAGCAGCGGGAGGTGGCGCTGTCGGACAAGCCCGCCGCGATGCTCGCCGCCTCGCCCAAGGGGACCGTGCCGGTGCTGCAACTCGCGGATGGGACGGTGATCGACGAGAGCATCGATATCATGCGGTGGGCGCTGGGCACGGCCGATCCGGAAGGGTGGCTGTCGCGCGACGACCCGGACCTGATCGCGACCAACGACGGCCCATTCAAGCGCGACCTCGACCGCTACAAATATCCCGAGCGCTTCGGGAGCGATCCGGTGGCGCACCGTGAGGCGGGACTGACGTTCCTGGCGCAGCTCGAGCAGCGGCTTGCCGCAGGCGGGCAGCTGTGCGGTGCGCAGCGCGGGCTCGCCGACATGGCGATCATGCCGTTCGTCCGGCAATTTGCGGCGGTCGATCGCGCCTGGTTCGATCGGCAAGCGCTGCCGCACCTGCATGTCTGGCTGGCGGGCCATCTGAGGTCCGATCTGTTCGCGGCGATCATGCAGAAGCGACCGCGCCGGGTGCCCTGACGGTGTTCGCGCGTGCCGGACGCCTTTTATAGCGGGACGAAACGGCGATTTCAGCTTTTCGACATATATAATTTTAGGCTTACGGTGAACACCGTAAGGGTTTGTCCGATATACAAATTCACCATTCCTTATGGTTAGCTTCCTTCACCGATAAGGGAGAAGGACAATGAGTCGCTTGTTCGTTGGAAGCGCGATTTGCGAAATTGGGGCGAAGGGCATGATTACGCTGCCCACCGCATTCTGTATTGCGATCACTTCGCGAAAAGCGAACGATCGTCTCTTCATTTGCCTACGCAATACTAGCAAACACTTGGTCGTACATGACGAAAGCGCGATCGAAGCGCGGATGGAGCGCTTCCAGCGCCGCCGCCTGGCCGAGGGCGGGTTGCTGCGCGCCGAATATATGATCGACCTGCGCCGCGACCTTGGCTTCACCGCGCCCGGCTGGCTCAACGGCAAGGGCCAGATCGCGATCGCGCCGTGGCTCAACCTCCGCCACGGCGAGGCGCACCGCGCACTCGTCGTCGGCATGGGCGACAGTTTCGAGATCTGGGATCTCGACCAGATCATGGCCGGCAAACACGACGAACTGCGCTTGCTCGCCTCGCTTCACCTCGATTTGGCCGCCGCTGGCCGTTCCACGGGAACCGACAATGAATCTTCTTTGCGCTCTGTCCGGCCACGCCATCGCACCAACGTCGCTGGAAAACCAAGGCTTCCGGTTCACGCGGTGCACCCGTTGCTCCCGCGACATGATTCGATCATCGACGGCGGCTGATGCGCCGTGGATCGCGGTGCCCGCCGGGCTGCAGGTGGCGTGGCGCAATGTCGATCTGGCGGTGTTCAAGCGCCGTTCGCGCATCGCGGTGAGGCTGGAGGCGATCGGGCAGGCGATCAGCGGCACGCTGGCCGCTGCGCGCGTCGGCGTTGCGCTGCTGCACTGGGGTACGATGGATCGGCTGCGGCGCAAGCGCGATCGGCTGCGCGCGCGCTCGGCCTATGCGCTGGCCGCCGGACGCCGCGTCATTCGCCTGGGGCCGCCCAAGGTGGCGAAGCGAAGCTGGAACGTGACGGTGCAAATCCGCTACCGTCAGGACAATGCCGTGGACACGCACCGCATCGCCGCGTGATTACGGAAAGATCGCGCCGATGACGCCTGCGACATCGGCCGGATCGAGCGTGTCGAGATTGATCTCCATATCAGGACTGACGCTGTAGCCGGTCGTGGCGCCATTCCGGTCGAAGGTGACGGTAACCAGGCGATACGCCTTGCCAACGCGGATTGCGGCGAGGCCGCCGGCCACCGCCGGTCGATCCGGATCGACCACGACAACTGCCGCCGCCGGCAGGCCAGCGCCGAGCGTCGCCCGGCACACCCGCAGCGCGAAGGCGCGCGGCCCGGCGCGGGTGGGGGCCTCCACCATCTCGTCGCTCGCGGTGAAATCGATCAGCCCACCGGCGAGTGCCGTACCGTGCACGCGCAGCTCGCGCGGGCGATAGGTGGCCAGTGGCGCCCCGCCGCTATGCGCCGCCTTGGACGGTGTAATCTGGTTCTCGGGCAAGCCCGACAAGGCCTTTTTCAGCGCCGCGATCCGTTCACGCGAGCGGGCAAGGCGGGCATCCGGATCGGTGATGGTGCGGACGAAGCCGTCGAGCTCGCCGCGATTATATTGTGCGGCAATCATCGCGCGCAGGGCGGGCACGCCTTCCACCTGGAAAACTCGGCAGAGCGAGGCCAGTGTCGCCGAATTCCAGCGATCGAGCGGCTTTTGCGCATTTTCGATGCGCGAGAGGATGACCGCGGGCAGGCCATAGTCGCGATCGAGCACCGCGATCGTGAGCGCCCGATCCTGGCTGCGGCGGACGCGAAGGGCCGCGGCCAGCAGCACCGCCTCCCGCTCGTCTGCTTCGTTCCACGCCGTCAAATCGCGAAACGGGTCGGCCCAGGTGGCGATGTCGAAGCCCGGCGCATCGACGTCGAGCAGCAGAGTCTCCGGCGCGATGCCGAGTGCGCCAGCAATGCGTACCAGTTCGTCCGCGCGGGCGACAACTTCGCCACGCTCGATTTTGGACAGGCGGATATAGGGAATGTCGGCGATCAGGTTGCTGAGCGCCATCAGCTTCTGCAGGCCGTGCCGCCGCCGCTGTTCCCGCACGCGGTTGGGAAAAATGAAGGGGCGATCGGGATCGAGCAGAATTTCGCTCGGGGCGGAGGCCGCGACGGGATCGGGGCGCCGCAGCGCCGACACCGTATCAGCCAGCCGCGGTTTCGATCGTTTCGTCTGCGATCCCATAGGAAAGTGTCTCCGTCGACGGGAGTAATCCCCGGTGCCGCGTTCCTGTATAGGATGGTTTACGAAAGTTCAATAAGTCAGTGGATCAGCGGTTCCGCAGCGGGCGCGATCAGACGGGACCATGCGCCATTCGGACTGAAGGGTACTAGCGTCGTCGTCGGGCACAGTCCGGCTTGATGATGCACCAGCCAGTTGGTGGAGAGCGGGGAGGGGTGATCGGAGGAGAATGCCACGCCACTGCCGTCCGTGAAAATTCCGACCGCCGGGGGCACCGCATTGACCGGCCACCGCCGGATCAGGTCGGCGAGCAATACGTTCGCGGCGGCCGTGAGGACGGCAAGCGCCTTGGTCGATTTGCTTTCGTGGATCGGAAGCGGATTGAGCGTGCAGCGCGAATCCCAGAAGCCTATCCATAACGGCGCGCTCTCATCGCGCGTATCGATCGTCATCGTCAGCAGGAGGGCCTGGTTGGCGCGCAGTATCGGGCTGGCATGATGCGCCACCTGTCGTGCAATTCGGGCCAGCGAAAGGTCCATGCCGGGCAAGATGCGCGGCGGCGGGATCGGCGGGTTTCCCGGATCCGATTTCGCCTTGCCCGAATTCATGCAGCGCACCCTTGTTGAAAGTGATGGATCCCGGGTCGCGACGCTGCCTTAACGACAGCGTCGCGTTCCTGTGGCCGCCGATCGCATCAGTGGCGCGCCTTGCTGCCGGGCGCGTTGCCGCCCGAGAGGTCCGCACCGACGGTCGGGACGATCGCGGCGACGATCGCATCGAGATCGTGCGGGGCGCGGGGTGCGGGATGGGCGGCCTGTGCTTCGAGTGCAACGACGCGGGCGAGCGTGTTGTGTGGCTGGTCCGAGGCCGGCAGGATCGTGGGCGCAAGGCCCGCCGGGCGCTTTGCGGAACGGGCGCGGACCGGGCGGGCTGGCGTCTTGCGATATTCGGCCATCACGGCGAAGCGCGGCTGGCTGGCGGCCAGTTCGGCGATGCTGCGCGAGGCCCGCTTGGTGATCTGGCGCACGCGCTCCTTGGTCACGCCGGTGTTCGCACCCAGTTCGTCGAGCGTGGCGGCATCGAACACGCGACGTTCGACGATTTCCTTGTCGCGCTCCAGCTTCTGTTCGAGCTTGGCGATTTCGGTCGGGCAGACGCCGTGGCTGCGCGGGCGGCGGAGCATGGCGGTGCCGTGGTCGACCGGATCGGCGCCAACGACCCGCTTCGGGCGCGGGCGCTTGCGGAGCTGCTCGATCCCGGCGAGGCGCTGCTGTTCGATATATTCGTCGACCAGCGAACGGGTGGCGGCATGGGCGAGGTAATCGGATGCGCCGGCTTCGGTGCGGGCGAGCGCGCCGTCATCCTCGATGATCAATTCGAGCGTCGCTTCGTCGCCGTCCGCGCTCGACACGATCGAGTGGAGCGAAACGGTGGTTGCGTCGACCTTCTTCGCCGAGGGGCGCTGGTCGGTCATCACGCGGAAGCGCAGGCTCTGCAGTTCGCCGCGGATCTGCCAGTTCACGAAGGTGGTGAACATCGCCTTGGCGGGATCATACCCCTGGATCGCCCGGTGCACCGCGATCGCGCAGCACTGCTCGGCGTCTTCCCAATGGCCGACCAGACCGTATTGGCGGATGAAATGGCGGATGCGGGGAGCGATCAGCTTCAGGATCGCGGCGAAGGCTTTGTCGACGGCGGCGCGCTGGCGTGCAGGCGAAACATCGTCGCCCTTCGGCATGTTCGCGATGACGGCCGAAACGGCTGCTTCCAATGCGACTGTAGTTTTCGACATCCTGTGTCTCCCCAAACAAACTGTGGGATGGCGGCCCCTTGCCAACCCGTCCCTGTGATGGGTCTATCTGGGCGCGTGTCCTTTAACAGGATAGTTATTGTCCTATAAGAAAATTTACCTAGTCCTTAGGATGTATGCCGGTAATATACTGTTATATCTGCACTTTTCTGCGACGCGCGCTCAGGCGGCGAAACGTTCGGGCGTGATATGCCGATCTATAAAGCCGAGCAGCCAGGACCGATGCGCGGCGGCGGCATCGCCACTCTGCGCGATTCGTTGATTCGCGTTGGCGCTGCCGATCTGGGCGTCGAGCAGAACCTTCGCCCGGCCTGGATTGAGGCCGCCCTTCAGAAAGCGAATTGCGTCGCCAGTGCCTAGATGGTGGCCGAGATAGGCAGCGCGTGCGACTGTCACGACATCGTTGCCGATGGCAATCCCTGCCTTCTCCAATTGCGCCACGCTGCGCCGCGCGTAATCCGCAGTGGCGTTGATCGAGGCGGTGGCATCGTAGCGCAGAGCGAGCAGTGCCGATCGCGCGGCGGGCAGCACGCGGCCATCGTCGCCGAGCCAGCCCTGCTGCGTGGCGACGCCGTGCAGCCAGGTGCCGGGGCGTTCCGCCTCGCCCTGCCACGTGCCACCCAGGAACTGGCCGAGCCCGGCCGCGCTCGATCGCGGATTGCGCGAGTTGGTCTTCCACGCACCGTCACAGGTCTTGCCCGCCTCGGCATCGACGATCGCGGCGAGGGCGGCAACCGGGATGCCGGTGCGCGCCGCCGCCGCATCGAGCGCGGTGCGGTATTGCGCATTGGGGCCGAGGCCGGTGACGGCGGTGCCATTGGTGGAGGATGCTGAGAGCGCGGGGGGCGGCGTCGTTGCTGTCGCGGGGGCGGATGCCGGCGCCGTGATGGCTGGCGCGGCGGGTGCCTCCGAGGTGCCGTCGCTCTTTGCCATCAGCAACGCCAGCAGCGAATCGATGTTGAATTCGGGGCATTGCGCCGATGCCGAAGCGTCGCGATCGAAACTGTCGTCGGTGCCGAGCGCCGCGCGCCACAGCCGGGTCGAGACGTCGCTTTGCGCCTGGGCGTAGATCAGCGCCGCCTTTTCAGCCGGGGCGAGGCGACTCAAGTCGTTGGAGACGATCATACCGCATCGCGATCCGTGGTCAGGCGTGCGCGGCGGATCATGTCCTGCGCCCGGGAATAGCGGGCGGCGGAGAAATCGTCCGCGCGGTTTTGTTCGGCGGTTGCGGCAGCGCGGTCGGCCTCTTCGCGGAAGCGCGCGGCGGCCCCTTCGATCGCGCGCAACGCGCCATAGGCTTCCGTCGCTTGTTCGCGCAGCGCGGTCAGGCGCGCGTTGACGGTCGCGCGTTCGCGCACCAGCCGTTCGCGCTGTGCCCGCATCCGCGCCATGAAGGCGTGCGCCGAGGAGCCCCAGTTGCTGGCGGCGATCTCGGTTTCGCGGCGGACCGAGCGATCGACATTTTCGCGCGTCTCCTCGATCACCATCAACTGATTGACCTGGACAGCGATCGACACGCGCATCGCGTCCATTTCGCGCTGGCGCAGGCGCAGGGCTGCATCGAAGGGGGTGTTCATGCCGGTTCCTCCATGATCGCGCCAAGCGCCGCGAAGCTGTCGCTCAAATCGCCGCGATCCTGCTTGGTCTGGGTCAGCAGCGTCTCGATTTGGGGGGCGAGCGCGATCGCGCGATCGACCTCGGGATTGGCACCGGTCTGATAAGCCCCGAGCCGGACGATCTCTTCCATGTCGGCATAGGTCGACAGGACCGAGCGCGCGGCGAGGCGCACGGCATTTTCCTCGGGCTGTAATGCGCCGGGCAGCGTGCGCGAGACCGATTTCAGAATGTCGATCGCGGGATAACGTCCGCGCTCGGCGATGCGGCGCGTGATGACGATGTGTCCGTCGAGAATGCCGCGCACCGCATCGGCAACCGGCTCGTTATGATCGTCGCCATCGACGAGCACGGTGAACAGGCCGGTGATGGATCCCTGGCCGGGAAGCCCGGGGCCGGCGCGCTCCAACAGGCGCGGCAGCTCGGCGAAGACGGTCGGGGTATAGCCCTTGGTCGCGGCGGGTTCGCCACTCGCGAGACCGATCTCGCGCTGCGCCATCGCGAAGCGGGTGACCGAATCCATCAGGCACAGCACGTTCAGCCCCTGGTCGCGGAAATGTTCGGCGATGGCGAGCGTGGTCCAGGCGGCCTGACGCCGCATCAGCGCTGGTTCGTCGGAGGTGGCGACGACCACGACGCTGCGGGCGAGACCCTCGGGTCCGAGATCGTCCTCGACGAATTCCTGCACTTCGCGGCCGCGTTCGCCGATCAGGCCGATCACCGCGATGTCGCAGCCGGTCCAGCGGGCAAGCATCGACAACAGCACCGATTTGCCGACGCCCGAGCCGGCAAACAGGCCGAGCCGTTGCCCCTGGCAGAGCGGTGCGAACAGATCGAGCGCGCGTACCCCCGTGGCGATGCGGCCGCCGACACGGGCGCGCTGTGCGGCGGGGGGCGGAGGTGCCTTGATCGGACGCGGATCGGTCCCCTTGGGGAGGGGGCCCTTGCCGTCAATCGGTTGGCCGAGTCCGTCGACCATGCGTCCAAGCCATGTGTCGGAAGGGCGTACCGTGAAGCGCCCAGCGACCAAGTCGGCGCGTGCCCCCGATGCGATCCCCTGCGGATCGCTGAACGGCAGGCAATGGGCGATGTTGCGGTCGAGCCCGGTCACCTCGGCCGCTACCTCTCCGTCAGCCCCCGCGACCGTGATGTGCGACCCGATCTGGGCCGCGCCGGTCAGTCCCTCGACCTCGATCAAGGCACCGCGCACGCCGATCACCCGCCCGAAACGCTGGTCGGGCGACAGATCGCGCAAGCTGCGCGCGGCGGCGGCCAGTGCCTTCATGCTGCGGCGTGAGCAACCTGTGGCGCGGTACGGGCAAGCGCGGCGGCTTCGTACTCGATCAGCGCGCGGCAATCGGCCAGCGCGCGGTAGAAATCGCCGAGCGCGACCTTGCGTGCGAAGCTGGCGCACGCTGCCTTCGCCTCATGCGCTTCCAGCGCGCCGATCAGATCGTGAAGATAGCGGACGATCTCATCGTGATGCGCGGTCGCGCCGTGCGGATCGATATAGGCGATCATGCACGCGTAATAGAGTCGGCGAGCCGGGGTGACGGCGTCTTCTGGCGACATCACTTCGCGGCCCCGCAGCAGGGAAACCTGGTTTTCGACGCATAGATCGGTGCGACCGATTGCGCGCAGCACGGCACCGTTGACGATCAGCTTCTCGCCATCGCGCAGGGAAATTCGCAAAGTCATCGGGTTTTTCCTCCTGGACGTATGCCATCTTATAGGATGGACGCCGGAAAGACGGGCCGATTGCAGGAATTTCCGCGGGAATCGCCGCACGAGCTTTCCCTCCTCCTACAATTGATGGAGCCGAGCGCCGCTGAAGTCGCCCGGGCCTTCTTGCCGGAGATAATCCTTGAGCCTTTACTCAGCCCTGTATGCCGGTGTGTCCGGTTTGAGCGCGCAATCGACCGCGATGGCGAGCGTCGCCGACAACATCACCAACATCAACACGATCGGGTATAAGAACGCCGACACGCAGTTCCGTACGCTGGTATCCGACGCGCGCGGCGGCGCACCTTATGCGGCGAGCGGGGTGGCTGCAGTAACGCGGACGCTGGTGTCCAAGGACGGCGTGCTGCAAACCTCGTCGAGCGGCACCGACATCGGCATCGCGGGTGCCGGCTTCTTCGTCACGCGCGACGGGATCGGTCCGAATTCCAACATCGCCTATACCCGCGCCGGGTCTTTCTCCCCCGATGCGCAGGGCTATCTGAAGAATGCGGGCGGGTATTACCTGCAGGGCTGGCCGCTCAATTCGCAGGGCAATTACGTCAACAACGGCGATCTGACCGCGCTGGTACCGGTTCGCGTGACGCAGCTGACCGGCACCGCCGCCGCGACCAGCAGGCTGCAGATGCGCGCCAATCTCGACGCGACGACGACCGCCTTCGCCGGAACCTATACTGCCGGTGACATGGCATCGGGCACGACGCCGGCCAACTTCTCACGCCCGGTCGACCTGACCGACGCGCAGGGCGGCAAGCACACCGTGATGCTTTCGTTTCTGAAAACCGCCGCCAACACCTGGCAGGGCGAAATCTATGCCTCGCCCGCGACCGACGTAACCGCGCCGGGTGGCCTGCTCGCCAGCGGTACGATCCTGTTCAATCCCGACGGTTCGCTCAACCTCGCGGGGTCGACCCCCGCGATGTTCGCGGCGCTCAATCCGACATGGACCAGCGGGGCGGGTTCGGGGCCGATCAAGCTCGGTCTCGGCAGCAATGGCGGGCTGGACGGCCTGACGCAGTTCGGCGATGCCTCGGCGGTGATTTCGTCCAACGTCGATGGCGGCCTGCTCGGCAGCGTGGCTTCCACGCGCATCACCGATGGTGGTCTGGTCAGTGCCGTGTTCGAGGACGGGTCCTCGCGCACTGTGTTCCAATTGCCGCTCGCCAGTTTTCAGAATCCCAATGGCCTGACGCGGCTGCCGGGTAATGCCTATGGCGTGTCGGATCTGTCGGGCAGCGTGGCGATCAACGAGCCGGGTTCGCTCGGCGCGGGGAACATCTCTGCCAACACGCTGGAGGCATCGACGGTCGACCTGGCGCAGGAATTCACCAACATGATCCGCTTCCAGCGCGCCTACAGCGCCTCGTCGAAGATCATCACGACGGTGGACGAGATGCTGCAGGAAATCGGCAATCTGAAGCGATAGCGGCAGAGGTAGGGGGCGGGCCGGTGGCCCGCCCGAATAAGGAAATATCGGCGTGTCGTTGAACGAAATTCTGGGATCGGCGATATCGGGCCTTGCGGCGTCGCAGGCCGGATTGCGTTCGGTTTCGAACAACATCGCCAACGTCTCCACGCCGGGTTACGCGCGGGAGAAGGTGTCACTGTCCACCGGCGTGACGGCGGGGCAGGTCAACGGGGTGCGCTTCGCCGAACCGAGCCGCATCGCCGACCGGTTCCTGGAAGGCACGGTGTTTCGTCGCAGCGGCGAGGTGGGTGCGGCGGATGTCGCCTCCTCCTATCTCAGCCGTCTGCAGGCGCTTCTGGGTGCGCCGGGCGCGGAATATGGGCTGCCGTCGCGGCTCGACGCGATAGATGCATCGGCTGTCGCGATGACGGGTGC
Source organism: Sphingomonas sp. MMS24-J45 (assembly GCF_044881195.1). GTDB lineage: Bacteria > Pseudomonadota > Alphaproteobacteria > Sphingomonadales > Sphingomonadaceae > Sphingomonas. The sequence goes on from NZ_CP173255.1 coordinate 2,722,177, forward strand.
GCAATCTTCGCCCCAAACGATCGCCGCCTTCACCTCCAACGTGCAGGACGCGATTTCGTCGATGAACCAGCTCGGGTCCGATGTGGCCTCGCTGCGGTCCGACGTGCAGTCCGAAATCACCGATAGCGTCGACCGGATCAACGGGCTGCTGGTCCGGATCAACGATCTGAACGGCACGGTGTCGCGGCTCGACGGGACCGGGCAAAGCTCGGCTGGCGTCGCCGATCAGCGCATGTCGGCGATCGAGGAATTGAGCGGCCTCATCAAGGTGACCGTCCGCAACCAGACCGATGGGCGCCTGACGATCGATACCGCATCGGGCATTCCGTTGCTCGACAACCGGTTGCGGCAATTGTCCTTGCCCCTGTCGGCCGGCGGGGCGCAGACCGACTATCCGGTCATCACGCTGCGCTTTGCCGACACCAGCAGTGGCGCTGGCGCGGCGACCGGCGACAAGATCGATTCGGCGGCGGTCAGCGGCAAGCTTGGCGGGTTGATCGACCTGCGCGACCGGGCGCTCCCGGTGTTTACCGAAAAACTCGGCGTGTTGTTCAGCGGCCTGGCACAGACGCTGAACAAGGTCTCCAACGACGGCACGACCGTGCCCGCACCCAATCAACTGACCGGGCGCGCCAGCGCGCTCACCGCAGCGGATCGCCTTGGCTTTACCGGATCCGCGGTCTTCGCGGTGACCAAGCCGAGCGGCGAGCTGGTATCGTCGACCACGGTCGATTTCTCCGCTTTGGGCGCAGGCGCGACCGTCAATGACGCGGTGACGGCGATCAATGCCGGCCTCGGCGGGACCGCGACGGCATCGTTCACCAACGGCGTTTTGTCGATCAAGGCGAGCGGCAGCACGAATGGCGTCGTCATCGCGCAAAGCCCGACCGCGCCAAGCAACCGCGGCGGCGTCGGCTTCTCGCAATATTTCGGCATGAACGACATGGTGCGCAGCGCGAGCAGCGCGCTGGTGCCCTCTGGCTTCACCCCATCGGATCCGCACGGCTTCGCGGTCGGGCAGTCGACCAGCCTCACGTTGCGCGACGCATCCGGCAAGGCGCTGACTACCTACACCATGACCGGCTCGGTCGGATCGACGTTCGGCGATCTGGTGACGGAGCTGAACGCCGGCGCGATCGGCGCGTACGGCACCTTCGCGATGGACGACAAGGGGCGCATCCAATTCTCGCCGCAGTCGAATCTGATCGGTGCCGCGCTGAGCGTCGCGGGGGATTCGACCGATCGGCTCGGCACCGGACAATCCTTTGCCAGCATCGTCCAGCTAACCGGCGCGCAAAGCGGCCTGACCGCCGCTGCAGTCCGGCCCGATATTCTGGCGAGCCCGGGCAAGCTCGGCCTTGCGCGCTTCCAGGTTGGCACTGCGGTCGGCGCGAAGGCGCTCGGCGCTGGCGATAATCGTGGCGCGACCGCCTTCGTCGATCAACTCGCCGCCACGGTCGATCTGGGCAAGGATGGCATCACCACTACGGCCGCGCGCGCGGCGGATCTGCTCGGCAATGCCGGAACGGCGGCGTCGCAAGCGTCCTCGACGCTGGCCGATGCGACCGCGCGGCGCGACGATGCGATCAATCGCCGCGACAGTTTCTCGGGCGTCAATATCGACGAGGAACTGGCCAATATGGTGGTGTTGCAGAACAGCTATTCCGCCTCGGCGCGCCTCATTACGACGGCCAGCCAGATGTACGACACGCTGCTTTCGATGATTAGGTAAGGATTGCCCATGTCCCGCGTCGCCTCGATTCCGCTTCAGCGTAGCATGTCGGCTGCGATCCAGCAGTCGCAGCAGAAGCTCGCGACCACCCAGGCGCAATTGGCCACCGCCAAGAAGGCGCCGGACTACGCGTCGCTGGGGACGGAGGCGGTGCGCAACCTGTCGACCCACTCGCTGCTCGCGCGGCAGGAGGCCTATGTGGCCGCAGCCGGACGGGTCGGCATCACGATGCAGATCGCCGACACCCATATCGGATCGATCGATACCAGCGCGATGTCGCTGAAGCAGGATATTCTGACGGCCATCGGCACGGGCAAGGGCACCGGCCTGAACGACGCGATCAACGCCGCGTTCAACCAGTTCCGCGCGGCGCTCAACGCCTCGGAAGGTGGAACGTCGCTGTTCGGCGGATCGCAGAGCGATGGCGCGCCGTTCACGCCCAACACGCTGGCCGACACGTTGACGACCCCGGCATCGGCCGCCTTCGTCAATGACGACGTGAAGGCATCGGTGCGGCTCGCCGACGGGGTCGATGTCGAATATGGCATCACCGCGAGCGATGTCGGCACCGGCCTGTATGCCGCGTTCCAGACGCTCGCCGGGATCAGCCCGGTCGGCGATCCGCCGACCGCGGCACAGCTCAGCGTGCTGAGCCAGGCCGCCGGGCAGATCGACACCGGCCTCACCAGCCTGCGCGCGGTCAATGCGGATAACGGCCGCAAGCAAGCCCAGACCGAGACGCTCGGCACCCGCGCCGAGGACCGCGCGACGCTGATGAAGAACATCATTTCCGGCAATGAGGATGCCGATCTCGGCCAGGTCGCGATCGATCTGGCGCAGCAGAAGACGGTGCTGCAGGCGAGCTATTCGGTGTTCGCGCAGCTTTCGGGGCTGAGTCTGGTCAGCTATCTGCGCTGAGGCGTCGGGCGGTAGGGACGCGGACAAAGCGGGCTGGCGCCAAGCCGCGCACCGCCTGACCTTGCCTGCCGATGGCGCTCGGCTAAGTTCGCGACCATGCGAACGCCGTTTCACACGCTTGATCTTCTTGCTGCCGACATTTTGCCGCCGCATTGGCAAGACGATGTCAGACTGCTGGCGGAGTCGCCGGCGAGACAGGTCTTGTACGATGGCGGGCCGGACGTTCCTGGCGAGCCGGCAGGATTGTTCGCGTGCGTGGATGGGGCGGCGATCCGGTCCGCGCTGCCGTGGATGTGGGCGCTGTATCACAACGAACTGCGGTCCTTCGCCGCCGAAAGCGTGGGATATCCGCTGTTCGCCGCCAACCGGCTTCGCGCCGCGATCACGCTCAACATTCTGTCGCGGGAGGGGGCGGCGAACGTGTGGCACACCGACATGAATGCGGTCACCGGCGTCTTCTACGCAGTGGTGCCCGAGACCGGCGGCGACCTGATGTTCCGCGATGGGGCTGGGGGCGAGGCAGTGCTTCGGCCGCGCGCCGGCCTGTTCGTGTGTTTCGAAGGCGCGGTCGAGCATCAGGTAACGCCGCTGGCAGCAGATGGGCGTCGGCTCGCGATACCGATGGTCTATCACCGCAGCGCCGTGGACCAGCCACTCGCCTTTGGCGACGACGCCTATAGCTGACCGACCTCTAAGCCCCAGCAGCTTCCGGCGATCCGCTAGAGCGCGATATCCGCCCGCGTCGGTCGCATCATCCCGCGGGTGGTGCGACAACGGGGGCGGCATCGACCAGGTCGGCGATGTCGCCGGCCGGGCTGGCCGAGGGGATCGCGGCCATTGCCGCGCTCACCGTTGCCGGATCGATCTCGCCGATTGCGGCGGTCAGCGTTTCGAAGACCGCCGCGCTTGGCAGCTTGCCGAACGCAGCACGGTAGCGATCGTGTAGCCGGGCCAGGGCATCCTCGCGACCGAGCATCGCCAGCGCAATCGCGTAGCGCAGCACTTTGGCCTGCATCACGTCGGTCATCTTTTCGCCGCCGGTCAGCGTCGGTTCGGTGACGGCGGCAAGCGCCCTCCAGTCGCGCCGCTTCCAATAGAGTTCGCCGCGGATGGCCAGGCCGTCGGGCACCTCCTGCAGCACTGCCATCGCTTCATTGGTGCGGCCAAGCTGATCGAGCGCGACCGCCTCGACGCGGTGCCGGTCCCACAGCATCGCCTCGGGATAGGCGTTCGCTTCGGTCGCGCGGATCGCGGCGAGCGCGCGGTCGGGTTCGCCGGCAAGGATGAACAGGGACGCGACGCGCGCCGATAGCGGGCCTTGGGCTATGTCCTTCGTCCGAACCATCAACTGATGCTCGAGCAATTCGGCCGCGCGCGCGTATAGACCCGCTGCCTGCAGCCGATCGGCAAAGTGGGACACGAGTAGATCGCCATCCGCCGCCCCGGGGGCGAGGTCGCGATAGTCCCAATACAGGCCGGCGATTTGATCGAGCGGCATCGGGTTGTCCGGCGCGAGCGCGGCGGCGATCGTGTTTTGCAGCTCGGCCACCAGCGTCGGGCGCGCGCTGCCGCCATTGAAGTAACGGAATAGCGTCGCGCCGGCCTCCAGCGTCCCGCGCAGATCGTGGCGGCTGCGGGCAAGCTGATAGGACAGCACGAGCGCGCGCTCCTCGATCTGTCCGCCACGCCAGACGTAGCGAATGTGGCGCAGACGCTGGATGGCATCAGCCGGCGTTGCCCCGGCCGCCACCGCCGCCTCGAGCGTGCTGAGCTCGGAATCGAGCTTCTCCGCCCGATCGCCCGTGGCGGCGGCGCGGGCGAGCGCCAGCTTGCCCTCCGGGGCGCGGCGCAGTGCGATCAACGCGCGACCGCGCAGCAGCTCGGCCGCCGCATGGTCGGCGGGCAGGGTGCGCAGCAGCATCAGGACGATCGCCGGCTTGCCCAGCCGCTCGGCGCTGCGGGCCACCGCAAGCAGGAAGGGCGCGCGCGAGACAGGCGCGCGCGCGTTGAGCGCGGGGATGGCACATTGCACCTGGCCCAGCGCCGGGGCGTCCGCCTCCGCCTCCGCCAGCGCGAGCATCCGCCACGCACAGGCTTCGGGATTATTCGTCAGCGGCTCGACCGACAGAGCGGTGACTGCCTCGGGCGAACGGTGCAGCAAGGTCAGCGTCGCGCCGAGTGCGAGCTGGAACGAGGGCACCAGCACGATGTCGGGTTCATCCTGCCGCATCACCTCGATCGCGCCGATCGCTTCGGCAGCATGGCCCAGTCCGATCTGGCTGCGCGCATAGGCCCAGCGCGCGGCCTGGCGATTGTCGGGGTTGGAGCGTAGCAGAGCGCCCCAGGCGGCATCGTGGCCTAAGATCGCCCAACCGTTCGGGCGCGTGATCACCGGCAGCGTCGAGAATTGCGGGGCGAACGGCGTGACCTTGGGCGCGGTGCGGATCGGCGCAACCGGCGTGACGGCGATATCCGCGGCCGCATCGGTTTCGGTGTCCGCCGGGTTGACTGGCGGGGTCGGCACCGGCGTAGGGCTGGGGGGTGCGGGTGCAGGTGCCGCCGCCGAGGCAGCGAGCAGCGCAAGCGCGAAAATCGGGCGCATCAGCCGATGCCGACCAGCGGAAATAGCGTGACCAGGGCTGCCCCCGCGATGCAGGCGATGAGGAACACCGCCGCCCAAAGCAGGGTGGGCGCCTTAGGCACCGGCGGCGCGGCCGCGGGCGGCGCGGCGGCCTCTGTGGCTTCGGTGCCGGGAACGTCGCCGATCCGGCGCATCGGCGGGGACGCTGCCCCCGCGTCGATCAGTTTGACGCGGCCAGGTCTTTGATCGCGGCTCATGAAATGTCCTAATTGGGCGTGCTATCCTCTATTATAGGGGGAGGACGCGACAGGCGTGTCCCCACCCCGGAGTTCGTTCGATTTTCCAGCGTTTGTCACAGGTTGCGGCGCTCTGCGCGCTCGCGCTGGCGGCCAGCCCGGCGGGCGCCGCCGGATCCGAACATGGCGGGTCCGAATTCTTGGCGATGGAGAAGATCGTCGTGCCGATCGTCGGGTCGGACCGGATCGAAGGCGCGCTCAAACTGAAGCTTGTATTGACCGCCAAGGATGCCGCCAGCCTGGCGCGCATGACCGAACGCTTGCCCGTGCTGCGCGCTGTGTCGGTCGCGGCCGCGATCGAATTTTCGCGGCTGTACGCCTCCCCGCAGACACCGGTCGATGCGCGCCGACTGAGCGCGGACCTGACCAAGGCGCTGCGGGCGGCCGAACCGGGCGTCGACCGGGTCCTGATCGTCGAGGTTTCGGCCGAAAGCTGAGCGGCTCGCGCTACGGCTGACGCTTTGCTGCGGCGGGGATCGGTGGCGCCACATCCCGCGTCCGCCGGACCTCCTTATGCGCAAGCGACATGCTGAGATCGGCGGCACCCTTTGGCGTCATCGCGGCGAGGATCATCGCGGTCGAGCGCTCGCGCATCCGCTGCGCGACCTTCATCTGGATATCCATGTCGAGCTGTTCGAACACCAGCGCCGCCTTGGCCGGCTTCATCGCCTGATAGATTTTGGCGAGATTGTCATATTGCGCGCCCTCGGCCGTCTGGCCGCCGGCCGCGCTTGCCGCCGCAGCGGCCTCTTGGCGGGCGCGCAATTCGCTCTTGAGTCGTTCCTCGGTCGCGCGTGCAGCCTGTTCGCGCAAGGCGAGCGCGCGGTTGCGCCGGCTTGCCGACTGGTCACGCGTCGCAATGTCCTGCTTGATCGCAGTGCCAAGCCGGGTCGGCGGTGCTTCGCCGCCGGCGGGCGCAGCAACGCCGATGGCGTGTGCGACCCCGGACAGCGCAGCCGCAGCGGCCGTTAGCATCAGCAAGGATGGCTTGCGGATCACGCGGCAGCCTCCGCCGTCGCCGCAGTCGAAGTCGCGCGGGGACGCGGTTTGGCCCTGGCCTTGTTCTCGGCGCTGGGTCGATCGGTGGTGCGGTTGGGCATGGTCTTGCTCTTCTCGACCGCCTCGACGATGCGTTCGGCGACGGCGTCGGCGATGCCGGCCATCACGGTCAGCTCCTCGCGCATTGCGGTGCCAGTGGCGATGACGCGGGCATTGGCGGCGCAATCGACGCGGAGGGTTTCGCGAAGCTCGTCCAGCACTTCACGTGCCTCCGCCGTTGCCTTGTCGAGCGCCTTGACCATCGCGCCGAAATCGTCGCCCTTCATCGCGCGCAAGGCGCGGATCAGCCGCACGCTTTGCACCAGCACGGCGGTACAGAACAGCATCGTGACGATGTCCGTCAGGGTGGCAAAACTCATCGCTCGATCTCCTTGAACATGTCGGCCACCATGCGGACCGCGATATTGTTGCAGCGTTGCCCGATCTGGGCGCGGCCAAGCGGCACGCCGCCCGATTGCAGTTCGAGCGGGTCGTCCGGTGCGGTATGCAGCGCGATCGTCTGGCCGACGGCAAAGGCGCGGATTTCCTCCAGGCGAAGGATCCGTTCGCCCAGCACGACATCGATCGAGACGTCGGTCTTCAGCAGTTCGGCCGCCATATGCGCTTCCCAGATGTTCCCGCGCCCGACCTTCTGGCCCATGAAGCGCTGGAGCAGCTTTTCGCGCACCGGCTCGATCGTCGCATAGGGGAGCAGGACGCTGAACTTGCCGCCGCGCCCTTCCATGTCGACGCGGAAGGTGGCGACCGCGGCGATGTTGGTCGGCCCGGCGATCGCGGCGAAGCGCGGGCTGGTCTCGACGCGTTCCAGGATCATCTCGATCGCATCGATCGGTTCAAACGCGGCGGAGAGATCAGCGAGCGCGAGTTCAAGCATTTGCGACACCAGGCTCGTCTCGATCGTGGTGAAGGCGCGGCCCTCGATCCGCAGCGGTCCGCCGCCGCGCCGTCCACCGAGCAGCGCGTCGACTACCGCGTAGATCAGGCTCGATTCGACGGTAATGACGCCGTAATTGTCCCAGGCGGGCACGTTGAACACGCCGATCATGGCGGGCAGCGCGAGGCGCCCCATGAAATCGCCGAAGCGGATCGAGGTCAGCTCTTCCAGGCTCACGTCGATCGCGTCAGAGGTCAGGTTGCGCATACTGCTGGCGAAGCTGCGCACCATATGTTCGCAGACCACTTCGAGCATCGGCAGCCGCTCGTGGCTGATCACGTTGGATTCGATGACCGCCTTCAGGCCGCTTTTCTTGGCGACTGGCTCATTGCCGCCGAACAGCGCGTCGATGCTCGCCTGATCGAACGCATCGCCCTCGCCACCGCCGAGCGACATGCTCGGCGCGGCGATCTCGAAATCCATGAAATCGTCGTCGCTCATTGCTGAATCAGATCCTGGATAAGAATATCCTTGATTTCGCCCGGCCCGAGCGCGCCATTGGCGCGGACGAGCATTTCCTCCTTGATGCGAAACACAGCCGCCGACCCGGCAAGATCCTCCGGCCGCAGCTCGCGCAGGAAGGGCTGGAACGCATCGACGACGGCGGGCAGCTTGGCCTTGATTTCCTCCACCTTGCCGGCGGATTCGGGCACCAGCGTAAAGCGAATCTTCAGGAAGCGCGCCGTGCCGTCCGCCCCACGCAGATTAACCACCATTGCGGGGGCATCGATATAGGTGGCAGCGCCCTCTCCGTGGCCGCCCTCGGCTGGCGCGGCGGCATGTTCGCCCGCTGCGGCCTCTTCGCCTTTCGCCTCGCCCTTGAACAAGAACATCGCGGCCAGCACGCCGGCGACGATCAGCAGCACGGTGATCCCGCCTGCAATGATCATGATCTTCTTGCTGAAACGCGACTTCTTGGCCGGGACCGCACCGTCCTCAGCCGGGCTCTCGGCGATTTCGCTGTCGCTTTGCGGTTCGGCCACGGGATCCCTTTCGTTGGGCTGCGCCGATGCGAGAAACTGCTCGCCGCGCGCCATTCGTCCAATTCCCCTCTAATATAGGAGAAGCGGGCGGCAATTTCTGCCTAGTGCGCGCCGACCGACGATTTATCTGGAGCGAACGGAAATGGATGTTTCCACCTACGTCCTGTTGAGCCACGAACAGGCGTTGCGGCGTCGGCTCGACGTGACGGCTAATAATATGGCCAATGCCAGCACCGTCGGGTTCAAGCGCGAACAGCCGGTTTTCCACGAATATGTCGAACAGAGCGGCGACCCGAGCGTGCCCTCGGCCGCGACGACATCCTATGTGCTCGATTACGGCGCGATCCACGACACGTCGATGGGCGCATTCCAATCGACGGGAAATCCGCTCGACGTGATGATCAATGGGCCGGGCTATTTCGGCGTCGAAGCGCCGGGTGGTGGCGATGCCGCCTACACGCGCGCTGGCTTCATCAAGATTCTGGGATCGGGCGATCTGGCGACGGCAGGCGGGCAACGCCTGCTGGGCGACAATGGCAAGCCGATCAACGTGCCGCCCGAGCAGCAGGTCAATCTCAGCATCGCCAGCGACGGTTCGGTGATGAGCGGGACGAACGTTCTGGGGCGCCTGGCGGTAACGGTGTTCCCGGACGAGGCGACGGTCTCGCCGCGCGGCGATGGGTTGCTGGCCGGCAGTGCGGGCCGTGTGCTGAGTGCCGCCGAAACCAAGCTGACGTCCGGGGGCGTCGAGGGATCAAACGTCCAGCCGATCGTCGAGACGACGGCGATGGTCGATATCCTGCGTTCCTATCAAACGAGCCAGCGCCTGGGTCAGGCGATGGACGATCTGCGCAAGAACGCGATCGACCGGCTTGGCCGCTTCACCTGATTTCGCGGCTTCCTTCTATTCCCGAAAGGTTATCCCATGCGTTCTCTCTCGATCGCCTCGACCGGCATGTTGGCCCAGCAGACCAATGTCGACGTCATTTCGAACAACATCGCCAACATGAGCACGACCGCGTTCAAGCGGCAGCGCGCCGAGTTCCAGGATCTGCTGTACCAGCAGGTGTCGCGCGCCGGTGCCGCGTCGGGCAGCGATTCCAAGCTGCCGACCGGCATTCAGATCGGCGCGGGCGTCAAGACCGGCGGCGTCTATCGCATCGTTGAGCAGGGGTCTCTGGCGCAGACCGACAACCCCTATGACCTCGCGATCCAGGGCAAGGGCTATTTCCAGATCACGATGCCGAGCGGCGAGACCGGTTACACGCGCGACGGATCGTTCCAACTTTCCGATCAAGGCGAATTGGTGACGGCGGACGGCTTTGTCGTGCAGCCCGGCATCACGATCCCGCAGGGAGCGGTCGCGGTGACGGTTTCCAAGACCGGCGAGGTGCAGGTCACGCTCGCGGGCACGCCAGCGCCGCAGACGATCGGCCAGTTGCAGCTTGCCACCTTCGTCAACGAAGCCGGGCTGGAGGCGCTCGGCGGCAACAACTTCCTCGAAACCGCGGCATCGGGCCAGGCGACCATCGCCAATCCCGGCGAACCCGGCTTCGGCATGTTGACGCAGGGGTTCATCGAGCAGTCGAACGTCAATCCGGTCAGCGAGATCACCGCGCTGATCACCGCGCAGCGCGCTTATGAAATGAACAGCCGGGTGGTGAAGACCGCCGACGAAATGCTGGCCACCACCAGCCAGTTGCGCTGACATGCGCCTGTCCCACTCCCTGATCCTAAGCGCGCTGTTCATGCTGTGCGCGGCGCAAATCCACGCGCAGGAACCCGCTGTCCCCGCCGCCGCTGCCCGGGTCAGCGTGCCGGTGCTCGATCACGCGATCGCCAAGGGCGATTTGCTGTCGGCTGGCGACTTCACCACGCAGGATGTCGCCGAGACGGTCGCGCGCACCCTGCCGCGCGCGAAGGACGTCATCGGGATGGAGGCGGCGCGAGCATTGCCGGCAGGCGCGATGGTGCGCAGCACCGACGTGATCCGTCCGCAACTGGTCCGGCGCGGCGAACCCGTCACGATCGCACTGCGCGACGGTGGCCTGTCGATCACCACGCAGGGCCGCGCGTTGAGCGGCGGTGCCGCTGGCGATTTCGTGCGCGTCGTCAGCTTGTCCACCAACCACACGCTCGACGGCGTGGTGGAGGGCACGGGCGCGGTGCGCGTCGCCGCAAAATGAAACCGATCCGGGGACAGGACATGAAAAAAATCGTATCGATCGTCGCGCTCTCGGTGAGCCTGTCGGGGTGCGGCGCGGTCGGGCATTTGAAGGCGATCGGCAAGCCGCCCAAGATGACCGCGATGGAACAGACGCCCAGCCCGGTCATCGAGCCGTCGCTGGGGATGCAAGGTGCGGCCAATCGTGCGGGTGGACCGCAGGCCCTTGCGGCGCTTGCGCCCCCGCCCGCGCCGCCGAGTGCATCGCTGTTCCGCACTGGCGCTGGCGCATTTTTCCGCGATCAGCGCGCCGGTCGTGTCGGCGACATTCTGACGGTTCGCATCAACATCGCCGACAAGGCAGCGGTCGACAACAGCACCACGCGCACGCGCGCCGGCAGCGAGAAATCCGGGATCGCGGCGCTGCTCGGGCTGCAAACGCCGCTGGCCAAGGTGTTGCCGGGCGCGGTCGATCCCTCCAAGCTGGTCGATACCAACTCCACCTCCTCCTCGAACGGCGCTGGTAACACGACGCGCAGCGAGACGATCAACATGACGATCGCGGCGACCGTCGTCGGGGTGATGCCGAACGGCAATCTGCTGATCCGCGGCAAGCAGGAAGTGCGCGTCAATTTCGAACTGCGCGAGCTGGTTGTGTCGGGCATCGTGCGACCGGAGGATATCGCGCGCGACAATTCGATCCTCCATTCGCAAATCGCCGAGGCGCGCATCAGCTATGGCGGGCGCGGGCAATTGACCGATGCGCAGCAGGCGCGCTGGGGCCAGCAGATTTACGACGCGCTTTTCCCGTTCTGAATCGCCGTCGCCGACGTAGACGGTTAAGGCGCGGCTAACCTTAAATAAACTGCCCGACCGATTTTGGTTATCCCATATTTCTTCCCACAATAAAGGGCGAGACGGGAGGTATCCGTTCCGCCGTGGGCCAGCGTTTCTGGCCCAAGCCGCAGAAGCGGCTTTTTATCCAAGAAGGAATGAACATGGCTCTTTCGGTCAACACCAACACCGGCGCAATGGCGGCTCTCCAGAGCCTGACCAGCACGACCAAGGCCCTCAGCACGACCTCGAGCCGGATCACCACCGGCATGAACGTCGCGTCGACGAAGGACAACTCGGCAGCCTATACGACTGCCCAGAGCCTCCGTAGCGATCTGGGTGGCCTGCAGTCGGTCACTTCGTCCTTGTCGCGCGCCAAGAGCGTCACGGACGTCGCAATCGCTGGTGCTGAGCAGATCTCCGACGTCGTCAACCAGATGAAGGCGAAAGCCTATCAGGCGGCCGACACCGGGATCGATCAGGCGTCGCGTGACGGTATCAACAAGGACTTCGCTGCCCTTCGCGATCAGATCACGACGATCGTCAACGCGTCCGACTTCAACGGCACCAACCTGTTGAAGGCAAGCGGCGGGTCGGTTTCGGCTCTCCAGTCGCTGCAGGACGGCACTGCGGGCGGCACCTGGCAGCCGGATTCGCTGTCGGTCGCCAACCAGGGCCTGGATCTGGGCGGTTCGGTTATCACGGTCGCCGCAAGCGGCAACATCAGCACCGCTGCTGCTGCCACGACGATGATCGATACGCTGACCACGACCCAGACCAACCTTGCCACGTCGCTCAGCAACCTGGGTTCGGCTTCGCGTCAGATCGACGCGCAGTCCACGTTCACCAGCAAGCTGTCCGATGCGATCGAATCGGGCATCGGCAGCCTTGTCGACGCCGATCTGGCGAAGGAATCGGCGAAGCTGCAGGCATTGCAGGTCAAGCAGCAGCTTGGCGTGCAGGCTCTGTCGATCGCCAATCAGGCGCCGCAGACGATCACGTCGCTGTTCCGTTAAGGGATGGAGATACCCAGGGTTCGCCCGGGGGATCGCAGGAGGGCCGGGGTGGTTTGCCATCCCGGCCCTTTCGTTTTCGAGTGGCATTGGATCGGCCGATTGGCCGGGATCCTTGCCATGCAGGGAGTAATCCGCGGTGTTTCCCAGAATTCGCGAGATCACGGACGCATTTGGCGCGCGTCTACGGGTCAGCGTCGAGGCTCATCCGAGTGGTGCGCTGGTTGTTTTCGACCGCCCGGATCGCAGAAATTACAGTACCGCCGTGCTCGATCACTATGGGGTCGAAGTCTTTTGCGGCTATATAATGGCGGCGCGGCTGGCGCTGCCCAATGACCTGGCGGATGAATTCGTCGATGGCCCGTTCGCGGCGCGCTTTGGTCTGGAACGTGGCGACCATGTCGCCCTGGTCATGAAACAAACCGGGGCCGGGCACGACTTCGCAATTCCAGCTCCGTTCTGGGATCGGCTTTATGCTGAGCTCTGCGTCGTCATCGCCCATTCGCGCGAGCTTGGCCGACGGGCTGCAAAGCGCTTGCAATAGCCTCGGCGTGTTAATCATCCGTCCTGCTTACGGACAATCCCTCAATATCGTCCGACCCGCTACGGGACCATTGCAGGCCAACTTGATGAGTGTCTCGACGTATTGGCGTCCAGTTGGTGGATAGGTAATTTCTGTGGTGAGCTCTAAGACCGTTCCAAGCTCCTCGACCGAATTCAACGCGTTGTCCGGCGGCGTACAGCCGCAATTTCGCGTCAGCATGACCCTGGCGGTCACCGATGCCGCCGCCTTGTGGACGGCCGCTGCAGCGCGTTTGCTGGGTGCGCCTGGCATGGTGTTCGAAGATGTGATCGCGGTGCTTGGCCCGTGTGAGGATCCTGTGCTCGGCGCCTGCATTGCGACCCTGGCCAAGCCGGATGGCATCGCCGGTTGCCTGCTCGATGATTTCTGGATCGACGCCTTTCCCAGCATGCCACCGCGCCTCGACGGCGTGACCAACGCAGGCGACGCGCGGACCGACGGCGGGGAGCGGCCAGTCCGCCGCTTGCCCACGCGGCGCACGTCGGCTCCGGCGCTGCATTTGCTGATTAATACCGAAGCGCCCCGCACGCGTCTGGGCTGAGGTTCCCCCCGTGGCGGCCGTCCCCCCGGCCGCCACACCCCCAATTTCACAAACACAAAAAAAGACAGGCTGAGGGGGCAGCCTGTCTTTTTCTGTTTGCAACCAAATCCGCTGGGCAGCGGGGCGAGACCCGGGAGCAAGGGGGGCGCCACCGGGTCTCTGTTTTATTATAGTAGAAGAAGTATCGGGGCGGTGCGCCGCGCAAAAATATCTGGAAGATTTTTGCCCCGCGAGATCAGCCTGCCGCCGTCAGGCTGACCAGCTTGCCGACCGGCAGTTGCGCGCCGTTCACCCCAAGCGTGACCACACCGTTCACAGCGTTGACTGCGGTAACCGTCCCGACGCTGCGGATGCTGACCGGGATCGTCGCCCCTGCGGCATTCTGTGCGCTGAGTGAGAGCGTATAGGCACCGTCCGCCGCCTTCATCCCGTTGGGGAGCAAACCGTCCCAGCTATAGCTGCCATTCTTGCCGGTAAGCGTGACCGTGCGCGTATCGACTACCTTGCCCAAGGCGTCGGTGATCGTCGCGGTGCCGGTGGTGACGTCGCCGGCCGCGGCATAGGTCCAGCTCGCCGGCTTCGCGCCGAGGCCTGATACGGCGGTATCGAATTCCGCATCGCGCCCGATAAAGCCAGCGGCCTGGGACACCGATTGCGTCGACAGGCTGGCAAGGATGTCTTTCAGCGTACTGCTCTGCAGCACGCTTTGTTCGACCTGCGAATATTGGACGAGCTGCTGGGTATATTGCGCGCTGTCCATCGGGCTCAGCGGATCCTGATTCTGCATCTGCGTGGTCAGCAGCTTCAGGAACATGTTGAAATCCGCGCCGATCGTGCTCTTGGCGGTGGTGCCGGGCGCGGCCACGACGGGGGTGGTGGGGTTCTGGGTCGAGGCGATGACGGACATGTCGGCAGGCTCCTATGCCATGAGATCGTAGCGGCCGCTGGTGCGCAGCGGGCGGTAGGGGGTGTCGAACTCGCCGGTCGGCGCTGGATCGCCCGACGGATCGCGCGTCGCGGTGCTGTTCGACCACGGGCTGCGCGGCTGGCCGCCGCTGCCGCTGCCGCTGCGATCGCCGCCGCCGTCGAAGCGCAGGCTTTGGCCGTCGCTGCGGAAACCGGCATCGCTGAGCGAGCGCGTGAGATCGGCGCTGTCGCGGCGCAGCATGTCGAGCGCGACCGGGCTGTCGGCGGCGATCACCGTGGTGAGGCCGCCTTGGTGATCGAACGCCATGCGGACCTCGATCCGGCCGAGTTCGGCCGGGGCGAGGCGCACCACTAGCTCATTGCCACCCGCCGACACGCGTCGCGCGATCTCGACGCCGAGTTCGTGGCCGATCTGCCCGGGTTGCGCGGTGACGGTCGGAATGTGCGGTGTTGCGCGGGGCGCCGGGTCGGGCGTCGGCGTGGCGAGCGGGCGGGGAGCCTCGGGCAAAGCGGGCAAGGTGATCGTCGGTTTTGCCTCGTCCAGCGCGACGGGTGCGCTTGGCGCGTCGGGAGCGCCGGGCAGCGTGTCGGCAAAGTGTGGCGCGTCCGGTGCGGTGGCCGGGGACGAACTATCGCGCGCGGGCACGGCTGCCGCGCGCTCGCCAGCGGGTTGCGCCGTGCGGATGCCGGTTCCGGACAAAGCGGATAGGGCGATGCGGCCTGGTTTTGCAGCCTCGGGCGCAGGCGGAGCGGCGGATTGCGGCACGGCCACTGCGGCGGCCGCCACCGGGGGCGGCGCGGGAATGGTGGGCGGCGCGGCATCGGTTGGGATAGATGCGTCGGGGGCGGCAAAGTCGGTGCCCGGCGTCGCGGTGTCGGGCGCTGGAGGCGCGTCGCTGCGCAGCGCGGGTCGCGGCGTTGGGGTGGCGCGCGGGGCCGGCTCAACCAGCAGCGGGTGGCCTTCGGCGGTCGTCGCTTCGGGGGCGATGTCACCCGGCAGCGTCTGCACTGCCGGACGGACGGACATGGCGCGCGGCTTTGCCTGGTCCGATGCCGGCTGGCGAGCTGCCGGTCTTGCCGGGCCAGCGTCGCGCGGCGCGGTTGGCGCGGGCGCTACGGGGTTCGTCGGCCGCATCAACGGCAAGGTTTGCGCAGCGAGAACCCCCGGCAGGGCGGTCGCGACCGGTGGCGGCCCGTCGGTTGCGACGTCAGGCGTCATCGTCGGTGCGCGATCGGGCATCGCCGGGGTTGCAGTCGCGGGAGCCGCTGCCTCCGCGGCCCGGCGCCGCGTCGCGCTCTGGCGCGGGGCGGGCGCGGTCGAAATGGCCTCGTCCACGGCTTCGCTGCTGGGTTGTGGCGGGGATTCGGGCTGCGGCGTGTCGGTGGCACTCGCCGTCTTTACGCAGGCTTCGACCGGCGTTTGTGACGGGGTGTCCGTCGTGTCCGCAGTTTGCCTGTCCACCACGACCGTTGCGGGCTGCGCGGTCGGATGCCGGGTCTCGAGCGTGCGCGTCGCGCGCGCAGGCACGGTTTGCGGCGCAGCGGACGGCTTTTCCGCAAGGGCCGGGGCGGGGGCAGGGGCGGGTGGCGACGTGGGGAGTTCGACCGTGTCGGGCGTAACCGCCGCTGCTGGCAGTGCCGTGGCAAGTGCGATCGGCAGGTCTGGCGTGTCCGCTAGCGCATGGTGCGGCGGCTGCTCGGGCAGGGGCGCGACAGGCGCCGGTGCGCGGGTCGGTGTCTGCGGTGTCGTCGCGGCGGGTGCGGGTGCGGGTGCCTGGTGCGAGGCGGGGGCAGCCATCGCATCGTGCGGTTCGGCGGCGGAGACGGGCGTCGGCCGAACGCGCGGTGCGTCTAATGGCGGTGTGTCCGCCGCCGCGGTGTTCGCTGACGGTGTGTCCGTTGGCGGTGGGGTTACGACAGGTGAGGCCGGAACGTCACCGGCATGGCCATCGGCTACGACCGCTGGCGGGTTGGCGAGCAGCGCGATCATTGGCACGGCCTGGCGTGCCTCGGACGTTGGTGCGCTGCCCGGAAGGGGGGCTACGGTCGGGGCGATCGGCGAGGTGGCACGTAGCATTGGTGCCGGCGCAGCGGCATCAGTGTTGCGCATTGCGGCGGTAGGCATTTGGGCGCTGGGCAACGGGGCGCCGGGCACCGAGGCACTGAGCACCGGAGCGCCGGGTAGCGGGACAGTGGGCACCGGACGGCTGGGCGCGGGGGCGCTTGGGGTGGCGACGCTCGGGATGGGGCTGGCCGATGGTGTCGTCGGCAAGCTCGCCGCGTCGCCATTTGCCGCAACCGAAGCCGTTGTAGGCAGCGCGGCGCTGTCCGCTTGCGCCAGCAGCGCCATCGCCCCGTCGATTGCGAGCGCGAATCCGTCGCCGGTCGTCACCGGCAATCCGGCGGCTTGTGGCGTGGCCTGGGGCCAGGCGGGCAAAAGGGTCGACTGGCCCGTCGTGGGAAAATTCATGCGAGGCCTTTCCGTCCGGCGCACGCACGGACGGCTTTATTATAGGCGATCGAACGGGCAGGCGGTGGCATCACGCGATCGACCCGAGTGCGCGGATGCGGGCGCGGGCGTGAATCTCGTTCTGACTCAACACGACTGTCGCGGGGCGGACCCGCTCAATGATCGAGCGGACGAACGGGCGGATCGCCGGATTGGTCAACATGCAGGGGATTTCGCCGCCTGCGGCCAGCCGATCGTAGGTCTCGCGCACCGAAGCGATGAACGCCTGCAGGCTCGACGGGGCCATCGCCAGATGCCGGTCGTCGCCGACGCCGACGATGCTCTCGGCGAACTCGGCATCCCAGTGCGGCGACAGGGTCAGGATCGGGATCGCGCCCTCGCGCGTCTGCTGCGCCGAAATCTGCCGGGCGAGGCGGCCGCGGACATGCTCGGTCATCTGCGTCAGATTGTTGCTGAGCGGGGCGGCCTCGGCGATGCCCTCCATGATCGTCGGGATGTCGCGGATCGAAATCCCCTCCGACAGCAGGTTCTGCAGGATGCGCTGCACGCCCGAGATCGAAATCTTCGCGGGCACGATTTCGGCGACCAGTTTCTCCGAATCCTTGTGGATTTCGGTCAGCAATTTGTGCGTTTCGGTGAAGGACAGCAGATCGGCGATATTGTCCTTCACCAACTCGGTCAGGTGCGTGGTGATGATCGTGCCGCAATCGACCACGGTCAGCCCGCGCACGCCCGCTTCGTCACGCAGGGCGCGGTCGATCCACAACGCGGGCAGGCCGAACACCGGCTCGCGTGTCTCCTCGCCAACGATGCCGAGCCCACCGCCGCCGGCGTTGATGACGAGCAATTTGTCGAGCCGGATTTCGCCGCGCGCGGCCTCCGTCTCCTTGATGTAGACGATATATTCGTTGGCCTTCAGCGCCATGTTGTCGATGATCCGTACCGACGGCAGGACGAAGCCGTAATCGAGCGCCATCTGCCGCCGGAGCGCGCGGACCTGATCGTCGAGCCGCGGCTCGGCATTGGAATCGTTGATCAGCGGCAACAGGGCGTAACCGATTTCCAGCCGCACCGAATCGATCGCCAGCGTGCGCGAGACCGGCTCGTCGACCTGTTGCGCAGCGAGCCCGGCCTGTGCTTCGGCAACGCGGTTTGCGGTGGCTTCGGCTTCTGCGCGCTTGCTCATCGTCCAAGCGACCCAGCCGCACAGAGCAGAGAAAGCGGCGAACGGCACGAACGGCAGGCCCGGCATGATTGCCAGCGCCCCCATCAGCAAAGCGACCATGCCGAACGCCTTGGGGTAACGGCCGAGCTGGACGCCGAGCGCCGCGCCGGTCTTGCCGCTGACGCCGCCCTTCGACACCAGCAGGCCCGCTGCGGTCGAGACGATCAGCGCCGGGATCTGGCTGACCAGCCCGTCGCCGACGGTCAGGGTGGTGTAGGTCTGGAAGGCATCGCCGACTGGCACGCCGTGGATGACGACGCCGATGATGAGCCCGACGAGAATGTTGATCGCGGTGATCATCAACCCCGCGACGGCATCGCCCTTCACGAACTTGGACGCACCGTCCATCGCGCCGTAAAATCCGCTCTCGGCTTCGATTTCGCTACGGCGAGTCCGCGCCTCGGCCTCGGTGATCATGCCCGCCGAGAGATCTGCGTCGATCGCCATCTGCTTGCCAGGCATCGCGTCCAGGCTGAAGCGCGCGGCGACTTCGGCGATTCGGCCCGAACCCTTGGTGATGACGACGAAGTTGATCACGACCAGGATGGCGAAAATGGTCAGTCCGATGACCGGCTGGCCACCCATCAGGAACTCGCCGAACGCCCCGATCACGCCGCCCGCCGCCTGGCTGCCTTCGTGCCCGTGCGACAGGATCAGCCGCGTCGAGGCGAGGTTGAGGCCCAATCGCAACATCGTCGCGATCAGCAGGATCGTGGGGAAGGCCGACAGCTCGAGCGGCTTTTCGATAAACAGCGCGGTCATCAGGATCATCACCGACAGGGTGATCGACAGCGCGAGGCCCATGTCGAGCACCCATGCCTGCAGCGGCAGGATCAACATCGCGATGATCGCGATGACGCTGCCGGCGAGTGCGAGATCCTGGCCCAAGCCGAGGCGTTTGATGACGGCGGTAAGGTTTGCGTTCATCGGCGTGCGCTCACGACGCGGGCAGGACGGGGATGCCCGCCTCGATGAAGGTCTTCAGCTTGTTGCGCATCGTCCGCACCGAAATGCCGAGGATGGTGGACGCCAGCGTGCGGTTGCCGCGGCAATGGCGCAGCGTGTGCAGGATCAGGTCCCGTTCGACATCGTCGACGGTGCGGCCTACGAAAATGGCGGGATCGGCGACTGGCGCGGCTGTTGCGGGCGCGCCGAGCGGCGAGCCGTCGGCGGTGACGAGTGCGTCGGCCGCAATGCTCTCCCGCCGGTTCAGCAGGACCGCGCGGTGTACCGTGTCCTCCAGTTCGCGGACATTGCCGGGCCAGGGGTGCTGCAACAGCAGCGCGGTCGCCGCCTCGTCGAAGCCGCGCGGCGGCAGATCGTTGGCGAGCGCGAAGCGATCCGCAAAGAAGCTCGCCATCGGCAGGATATCGCCGATCCGCGCGCGCAGCGGCGGTAGCGCGATCCGCACCAGACCCAGCCGCGCGAGCAGATTGCCCTGGAACAGTCCCTTGGCGACGAGTCCGTCAAGATCGACCCCGGTGCTCGCCATGATCCGCGCCCGGATCGTTGCCGCCTCGGCGGCAGGGCGGTGCACGTTGGTGCCTTGCAGGACGGCGAGCAGCCGCGCCTGCGCGGCGGGGGCGAGCGCCTCGACATCGCGCAGGAACACGGTGCCATCGACCGCCTCCTCGATCCGTCCGCGCCGCCGCGCAACGGCACCGGGAAAGGCACCGGCGGCATGGCCGAACAGTTCGGATTCGAGGATTTCGGGGCTGTTCGTCGCGCAATCGATGACGATGAAGCGACCATGCCGACCCGACGCATCGTGCATCGCGCGGGCGAACAATTCCTTGCCGCAACCGCTTTCGCCGACGATCAGCATCGGTGCGCTGGAATGCGCCATTGCGAGGCCGAGCGCGAGCGCCCGTGCCAATGCGGGATCGTCGCCCACGATACGCGTCACATTCTGCGAGACCGACAGGATTGCCGCAGCGATCAGATCGGCTTGCGGGGGCAGCGGCACATAATCGCGCGCGCCGGCGCGGATCGCGGCCACTGCACGATCGGCCGCAGCGTCGATCCCGCAGGCGAGCACTGGCACCGCGATCCGTTCCGACCGCAATTGCGCGATGAAACGGGCGACGTCCTGATCGATGTCGATCATGACGATGTCGCCGCCGTCATCGCGGAGGATCTGCAGCGCCATCGCGGCATTATCGGCCAGCGTGACGTGCGCGCCGGTTTCGCGCGCCATGGCGGCGGCGGTGCGGAACTCGGTGCCGGGTGCGCCGACGAGCAGCAAATGAACAGGGCCTGTTGCGTGCACTGGCTCAGCGCTCCTGACGGACGATTTCGGTGAGCGTGACGCCGAGCGAATTGTCGATCATCACGACTTCGCCGCGCGCGATCAGCCGGTTGTTGACGAAGATGTCGACCGGTTCGCCGACGCGCCGGTCAAGCTCGATCACCGCGCCCGCCTTCATCTGCATCAGGTCGCCAATGGCGATGCGCGATCGGCCGAGCACGGCCTGCACCTTCACCGGAACGTCGTAGATCGCCTCCAGGCTTGCCGCTCCAGTCGGCGAGGCCGGTCCGGGGGACGGCGGCGCGCCGAAATCTTCGAGCGGTGGGAAGTCTTCAAGGCCGGTGTCGCTGGCGACGACCATGTCGCGCTGCTCGTTGTCCATCGGGTTTGGGCTTTCCATCATGCGTTCATCCATTGCCGGATCACAGACGCCGCCTCGGCGGGGCTGCTGTTGATCGAGTCACCGATTTTCTTGAGAGACGAGAGTTTGATGCGGCCATCGACCTGGGCGAGCGCGATGTCCTGATCGAGCTGCGACGTGTCGTCGCCCGCCTCGCGCATCGCTTCGATTTGCAGCAGCGCTTCCGGGTCGCCTTCGGCGGCGCGCGCGACGAGCGCTTGCGTCTCGGCGTTCTGCGCGGTCAGCTGTCGCGCTTCCTCGGCGGCCAATTGCTCGGGCGTGACCTTGGGACGGAGCATCCGCAAGGCGATCAGCCCGACGGCGGCGATGACGATCAGCTTCAGCAGACTGAACACCTGATCCATCGAAATCCAGGAGAACCAGCTGCCCTTGGCGTCGGCGAACGGATCGACCGCGGCGAAGGTCATGTTTTCCACCACCACGCTGTCGCCGCGTGCCTGGTCGAAGCCGACCGCGTTCTGCACCAGCCGGGTCAGGCGAGCGATTTCGGCCGGGGGAAACCCTTCTTGCCGCCATCGACCATCACCGCGACGGTCAGCCGCGTCAGTTTGCCGGGCGCGCGCACGGTTACGGTGCGCGTCTGGCTGTTCTCATACGTTGTGTCTTCGGACGTTTCGTTGCGCGCCGAGCGGCGGCTGTCGCCGGTCGCGCCGGTGGCAGGGACCGCGCCCTTGCTTTCAGGGAGCTGCGCGCCGACCGAGGCACCCGGCGGGGTCGCACCATTTTCGTTGCTCTGGTCGCCACTTTCGACGGTGATCTGGTGGCCGATCACCTGCTTGTCCGGATCGAAGACGTTGGTTTCTTCGCGCGTCTGATCGCGACCGACCTGCGCCGACACCTCCGCGCGAACCTTGCCCGCGCCGACGATCGGTTCGAGCATGGATTCGACCTGCGTGCGCACGCGGTTTTCGATGTTGGTCTGGCGGTCGTCGGCTTGCGATGCGCCGCCGTCATCGGCCTCGCCTGCGCGCGCGAGCAGGGCACCGGTCTGATCGACGATCGAGACCTGTTCGGGCGAGAGTTCGGGGACCGAGGACGACACCAGATAGCGGATCGCCTGCACGGCGGAGGCGGGAAGCTTGCCGCGCGTTTTCAGCGTCACCGACGCGGTCGCCTTGCGCGACTCCGCGGCGAACATCGCGCGTTCGGGCATGACGATATGGACGCGCGCACGGTCCACGCTGTCGAGACTTTGCAGCGACTTTTCGAGTTCACCCTCGATCGCGCGGGTCTCGTTGAGCTTGGCGCGGGAAGAAGAGACGCCGAACGGCTGCTCGGCATCGAGCACTTCGTACCCGACCTTGCCGCTCAATTTGTCGGCGGCCATCGCCATACGCAGTTCGGGCAGTTTCTCCTTGGGCGCCAGGATTGCGCTGCCATCGGGAGAAAGCTGGAAGGGGACGTTTTGCGCGGTCAGCTTGGCGGTCATCGACTGCGCCACCGCCGGATCGAGATCGGTATAGAGATACCCCATCTCGCTCGATCCGCCGCGCATCGCCACTGCCGCGAGCACGCCCAGCAACGCGACCGCGACCCCGCCCATGATCATCAGGCGGCGCGTGCCAAGCTGCGCAAAGAAGTTTCGCAATCCGTCCAAGGCCGGCCCCACTGAAGCAATCGGGGCGATGACCCCTCTTGTTCATTATAGGAGGATCTGGGCGGAAGATTTTGCCGGGTAGGTAATTCTTGCCGTCAGGCGGCGTTTTTGTCGTTGCCGATCTCGTCGTCGAGACCGAGTTCGGCAAGGATCGCAGCGCGGCGCGCGGCGGCATCGAGCGTCAGGCCGCCTTGCTCCCACGCGATCAGCGCGTCGCCGACCGCCAGCGATGGGTCGGCGATGACCGTCAGCGCCAGACGGCGGCGGTCGCGGCTCTGGCGGGTCGCAATCAGCGCTTCGGTCGGCTCGACCAGATCGGGATGGACGCGGATGTGCAGTTCGGTGCCGCGCGCGACCTGGGTCAGCACGCGGCCGATCGCTTCGTCGATCGCCAGCGCCGGATCGGTTGCCACGGCGCGTGCGGCCAGTCCTTCGGCGGCGGCCAGCGCGACGTCGGCGGCGGCGCGCGAGGTGCGCTGCTCGATCGCCTCGAATTCCTGTTCGACCGCCTCGATCGAGGCGTGCAGCGCATCGGTTGCCGCCAGCATCGCTGCGGCAGTTTCCCCGCGCGCTTGCGCCAGGCCACCCTCAAACCCGTCGGCCCGTGCGACCGCCGTGGCGGTCTCCAACTGCGCCTTCAGCAAATCGATCTCGGCGCGTAGCACGATGATCGTTTCCATCAGGTCGGTCTCGCTCGCGGCCGCGGCTGCTCCCTTGGGAGTGGCGAAGACGCGGTCGAAGGCGAACGGCGTGATGTGGCAGGACGTGTCCATCGAATCTTCCGGTTGCGAGTGCGCGGTCAGAGGATCATCGCATCGTCATTTTTCGGATCGACCAGCATGATCTGACCGCTGTCGGCGAGCTGCTTGGCCAGGCGAACCAGCGAGCTTTGCGCCTCTTCGCATTCGCGCGCGCGGACGGGGCCCATGCCGGCCATGTCTTCCTTCAACAGCTTCGCCGCACGTTCGGTCATGCCCGAGAAGAACAGGTCGCGCATCGCCATCGGTGCGCCCTTCAGCGCCAGCGCCATTTCGCGCTTGTCGGCATTGCGCACGATCGTCGAAATCGCCGGCAGCATGAGATTGCCCAGATCCTCGAACGTGAACATCAGTGCGCGGATACGCTCGGCTGCCTCGGGGGCCTTTTCGTCGAGTGCCGTCAGCATCGCTTCTTCGGTCGCGCGGTCGAGCGCGTTGAAAACCTCGGCCATCGTCTCGTGCGGATCGCGCCGCTGCGATCGCGATAGATTGCTCATGAATTCGGTCTTCAGCGTGCTTTCGACCTCGATCAGCACCTTCTTCTGCACCGTATCCATGCGCAGCATCCGCAGGATCACGTCGACCGAGAGTTCGCGTGGTAGTTCGGCCAGCACGCGGGCGCCGTGATCGGGCTTCAATTTGCTCAGGATCACGGCGACCGTCTGCGGATATTCGTTCTTGAGATAGGTCGCCAGAATCGTCTCGCTGACGTTCGACAGTTTGTCCCACATCGTCCGGCCGGAGGGACCGCGGATATCCTCCATGATTTCCTTGACTCGGTCCTCGGGCAGGATGCCGTCGAGCAGCCGCTCGGTCGTCTCGAACGATCCGTGGAGCGATGCCATGCTCGAAATCTCGCCGGAAAATTGCACGAGCAGATGCTCGACCACGGCAGAGGGGACGCGCCCGAGCTGTGCGATCGATGCCGAAAGTTCGCGGACTTCGTCGTTGGTCAGCTGTTCCCAGATCGGCGCGCCATGATCCTTTCCGAGCGCGAGCATCAAAGCGGCCGCGCGTTCCGGACCACTGAATTTCTTGAGTTCGGCTGGCTGGGAAATCGGCGCCATCATGCTCATTCGGCATCCAGACATATAATGAGGGTTAACGCGCGGAGGCGTCGTCACATGCGTCTATTATAGGATGGATGGAGCATCACGGAGCCGGAGCGGCAAACTCGTGTCGATAAATCTTTCTAGCGGGCTGGGCGCCCTTTCGATGCTTTCGGGCACGAACAGCTATACCGATTTTGCAACACCCACCGCCGCGGAGTCGCCCGCCGTGCGCAAGGCCAAGGCGCAGTTCACGCTCGCGCCGACCACGCCGCCGTGGAAGCAATCGGCCGAAAAGGCGCCAATGTCGGCGCAGATTTCGGCAATCAAGGCGATGAAGAGCATCGTCGACACGAAGATGACGTCGCCGACCGCCGGGTCACCCGACGTGGAGACGACGTTCACTGCCTATAAAGCGCTGTCCAAGCTGCAACTGCTCGCGACTGCCGCTGCGCGGACGACGACGACCGATGCCGAGCGGACTTCGTTGCAGGCGGCGTTCGGCAAGGGGCTGAGCGACCTTCAGACCTTTTTGGGCCAGGCCAAGGCCGACAAGGTCGAGCTGTCGTTCGGCCTGCCCAGCCGACGTGTTGAGACGGTCTCCATTGCGCCGTCTGATCCCACCAAGTTCAGCGGTGCGGGTATCCTCGACCAGCGCAATTCACCGCTGCCGGGGCTGACGGGCAATGAAGTGCTCCGCATCTCGCTCGACAAGCCCGGCGCCAGCGACACCGTCACGGTCGATTTGTCCCAGACGGTCCAGCCGCCGACCCTCAATTCGGTATCCGCCGCCATCAACGCCGGCATCGCTGCGATCCAGCTGCGCAATCCCGACGGCTCGGTCGTGCTCGACAAGGACGGCAATCCCACGCCGCGGTGGCTGGTGCATTTCGTGCCCGACAAGAAATCGGACAAATGGGGTTTTTCGGTGCAGGCGCCGAACGGGGCGGAGCGCGTGTCGATCGATCAGGTCGGGGCGCGGGATTCCCTTGTCGTCGCGAGCGGCCAGACAGCGCTCGATGCGCCGACAGTGACGCAGGTGTCGCGGATCGACGATATCGACGGCCTGATGACGCGTAAGCCGATGAACACGATCGCCGCGATCGACCAGGCGGCGACCGATCGCGCCAAGCTCACCTATGTGAAGCCGCGTACGCTGAAGCCTGTCGCGGGCGTGACACCGCCGGCTCCCGCCGCGCCGACGCCGATCCAGGCGGCGACCACGACACAGGCGATCGCGACCGACGGATCGGGCTTCAGCTATGTCGTGGGCACGTCCGGCGGCAACCTGCAATCGAACCGGCCGGGCGGCAGCGAAGATCTGTTCCTGACCAAGCTGAACAGCGAAGGCGCCGTCGTGTGGCAGCGCAGCCTGGGGGC
This sequence comes from Sphingomonas sp. MMS24-J45, assembly GCF_044881195.1. Lineage (GTDB taxonomy): Bacteria > Pseudomonadota > Alphaproteobacteria > Sphingomonadales > Sphingomonadaceae > Sphingomonas. The sequence continues at coordinate 2,747,890 of NZ_CP173255.1, forward strand.
CAGCGGCGGCGCGCAGGGAGCTGCGGTGGCGGTTGCCGCCAACGGCGATGTCACTGTCGCGGGCACGGTCAACGGTACCTTCAACGATGCGAGCGCTGATGGCGACATGGTGGTCGCGCGCTTCTCCTCGATGGGCGACGAACGCTTTGCGACCGTGATCCACTCAGCCGGCGCGGACCGGGCGAACGCGGTCGCGGTCGGCGCCGACGGCACGATCTTCGTCGGCGGCAAATCCGGAAGCGGTAATGGCGACGCCTTCCTCGCCCGGATCGATTCTGCCGGCAAGGTGCAGGAACGCCGCACGATAGACGGTGGTGGGACCGACAGCGTCACCGCCCTCGTGATCGGCGCAGACGGCAATCTGCTCGCGCTGACCAACCAAAGCGGCGAGGCACGGGTGCGCAGCATCAGCGCGACCTCGCTCGGCACCGATCTCGGCAGCCTGTCGCTCGGTCAGGCCGATGCGCGGGCGATCGCGGTGGCATCCGACGGGACGATCGCGGTGGCGGGCGCGGCAAGCGCGCCGCTGGACGGCGCGCAAGTCAATGCGCCGGGCGGCGGCCGCGACGGCTTCGTCACGCGGATCGACAGCGCGCTAAGCAACGCCAGCACCTCCTACATCGCCACGGCCTCCGACGATCAGGTCGACAGCGTCGCCTTCGTCAATGGCGATCTGTACGTTGGCGGGCGCACGACTGGCGCGCTCGATGGGACCAGGCGCGGCTCGGTCGACGGTTTCATCGGCCGGATCGATGCCGCGACCGGCGCGATCGAGAGCATCACGCAATTCGGCCAGACCGCGCTGCGCACCGAACCGGTGCGCGTTTCGGCGGGCGTTGGCGACGATAGCGTGCTCGGCGCGCTCGGCTTGCACCGCGGCGCGCTTAACCCGGAGGCATCGGTCAAGCTGGTCGCGCAGACCAGCTTGCGCGCTGGCGACGAATTCTCGCTGCGCGTCCAGGGCGGTGCCGCCAAGAAGGTGGTAATCCAGGCCGACGACACGATGACGACGCTTGCCGATCGCATCCGCAAGCTGACCGGATCGGGTGCGACGGTGACGACGGCTTTGGTATCGGGATCGACGGTGCTGCGGATCGAGGCGAAGGCCGGATCGTCGGTCGCGCTGGTCGCTGGGCCGGAGGGCAAGGACGCGCTCGAGAAACTTGGGATGGACCCGACGCGTCTGGCGGTGCCCGTGCTTGCCGCCAAGAATGCGCCGAAGGTGCGACCGGGCGGCAATTACGGTCTCGCACTGACCGAGGCGCTCAACGTCACGACCGCCAAGGATGCGGCGGCGACGCTCAACGTGCTGAAAAGTGCGATCTCGACCACCCAGACCGCTTATCGCTCGCTATATTGGGACGATGGGAAAGCGCGCTTGGTCGACGGCACGAAGCCGGGCGCCAGCACGATGACTCCGGCGCAGGCGGCGCAGCTCGACAGCTATAAGTCGGCGCTCGCGCGGTTGACGCCGGCGGCCAATGGCACCCTCGGCGGTTATACAGGATTCAAATGATGCCAGCTTCGACACCGCCCTTGCTCACCGGGATCGGCCTGGCGATGAAGAACCTGTCCGAGCGGCAGCGCGTGATCGCGCAGAACATCGCGAACAGCGAAACGCCGGGCTTCAAGGCGCGCGAGGTGAATGCGCCGAATTTCTCCAGCCTGCTGGCGGCGCAGGACAGCGGCGGCAAGCCCGCCGTCGCGCGGCCGCACATCACGCTCAGCAGCGGCATGGCCGCGCTCGGCGCGCGTCAGATCATGAGCGGCAATGTGGTCGCCGATCGCGACGTGTCTGAAACCAAGCCCGACGGCAATAATGTCGTGATCGAGGATCAGTTGCTCAAAATGGGCCAGATCCAGGCCGATTTCGCGACGATGACGAGCCTGTACCGCAAGCAGATCGGCTTGCTGAAGGCGGCGATCGGGAAACAGTAAGGGGGCGATTTTGCGCCGGGAATACCGTATCCCTTTCGCCCTGAGCCTGTCGAAGGGCTGCGTCCCGCACGTCGCTCACCGCTTGTCGCGTGGGGCTTCGACAGGCTCAGCCCGAACGGATGTCCGCTCTCACAAACTCGCATTCACCGAAATCGGCGTTGCGCCTTCGCTGCGGGTGACAATTCCGCTCGCGCCATAGATCGCGCTGCGCGAGCCCGACAGGCGGCGTGCTTCATTGGCGACGGCGTCCATCATCTCGGTCGACAGGTCGATCTGGCGTTCGAGGACGGCCGCATTGTCGCGCGCGGCCTCCCCCAGGCGCAGGATCGCCGCTTGCGCCGCATCGCGCGTCTCTTCGTCAAATGCTGCCATCCAGTCCGCGCCGCTGCGTTCGCGCGCGGCGATGATCGTGTCGAGCGTCGCGACCAGTTTGATCTTGGCGGCGGCCATTTCGGCAAAGTCGCTGTGTCGGCCGGGCGCCAGAAGGCGCGCGGTTTCTTCCTCCATGATCGCGGTCAGCGATACGATCGTGTCGATGAAATCAGTCGCCATTGCCGGTTCCTCCCTGCATCTTGATCATCTGTGCGAGCACGGCCGGGGCGAGGCCAATCCCGCCGGTCTTCGCCATTTCGGTGCCGAGTTTTTCGGCGAGAATTCCGCGGAACATCTCTTCGCCATGTCCGCCCGAGAATTGATCCCCGAGCTCGACGCTTTCCATCATCAATTGCGTCATCTGTCCCAGGAACACGGCCTCGAATTTTTCGGCTGTGTCCTTGGCTTTTTGGAGCTTCGGAGCGGCCGGGGCAGGGCTAACCCCGGCGGCTGCGGTGACGGGGGGCAGGGACATCATTGAACCTCGATATCGGCCTGGAGCGCACCGGCGCTCTTTACCGCTTGCAGGATGGTGATCAGATCGCGCGGGCTGACGCCCAGCCGGTTGAGGCCGCTGACGAGCGATTGCAGGGAGGTGCCGCCACCCAGGATGGCGAGCGACTTGCCGCCGCCGTCGTCGACCGCGATCTTGGTGCGCGGCAGGACTTGCGTCGTGCCGTTCGAGAAGGGGGCGGGTTGGGATGCGACCGGATTTTCGGCGATGCTGATCGTCAGCCCGCCCTGCGCGATCGCGACCGGGCTGATCTTCACGTCGGTGCCCATGACGACGGTGCCCGACGCCTCGTTGATGACGATGCGCGCACGCTGATCGACCGTGACTTCGAGATTTTCGATCTCGGACACCAGATTGACCATCGATCCGCCGAGATCGCCGCGTGCGGAGACCTGGACCGTGGCCGGGTCTAGCACTTCGGCGGTGCCGCTGAAGCGACCGTTGATCGCCGCGGCGATGCGCTGCGCGGTGGTGAAGTCGGGGTTTTTCAGCGCGAGCTTCAGGCTGCTTGCCGATTTGAAGGCGAAATTGACCTCGCGTTCGATAATCGCGCCTCCGGCGATCCGCGCCGAGGTGGTTACACCACGCGTGATGCTCGCACCGGCCCCCTGTGCCTTGAAGCCCGACAATGCGACCGGCCCCTGCGCGACGGCATAGATTTCGCCGTCGAGCGCGCGCAGCGAGGAGACGAGCAGCGTACCGCCCTGCAAGCTGCTGGCATCGCCGAGCGAAGAGATTTGCACGTCGATCTGCGAGCCGGCGCGCGCGAAGGGGGGCATCGTGGCGGAAATCGAGACGGCCGCGACATTCTGCGTCTGCATCTTGGTGCCGCGAATGTTGACGCCCATGCGTTCGAGCATCGCCTGCATCAATTCCTCGGTGAAGGGGGCGTTGCGCATCCGATCCCCCGTGCCGGCGAGGCCGACCACGAGGCCGTAACCGACGAGCTGGTTGGGCCGCACATTCTCGATATCGACGATATCCTTGATGCGCGGGCCCGCCTGCGCGGCGGTAGGCGTCAGCGCCGCCGCCAGCGGGAGCAGGATCGCCATCGTCAGATGGGACAAACGCATAAAACACCCCGGATTCGTGGAAAGATCACCATTAGTTTCTTATAGGATAGTATGCGGCAGCAGTGCCTCGCCGCGGGGAGAAACCTTGCGCATCACCGCCAATCCCGCGCTCGTCGCCACCTTGCTGCAAACGGCGCTGCCGAAGGCGGCCGGGTTCGCCGTGGCGGAGAAGATCGCGGCACCGCCCGCCCCGGCAACGCCGGTCGCGCAGCCGGTCAGCGTGGAGATGCTGGTCACGCTCGCCACCGCGGAACCGGCGATCGAGCGCCGTCGCCGCGCCGCGGCCGATGCGGAACGCGGCCTGCGGGCGCTGGAAAGCCTCGACCGTGCGCTGTCGGCGGGTTTGCCCCCGGTCGAGCGGCTGGAGGAAGTCGCTGCGTGGGCGGCCGAAGAACATGCGCCGCAGGAACCCGAACTCGCCGCCTTGCTCAAGGACATCGAACTGCGCGTGCGGATCGAACTGGCCAAGCACGAATATATCGTTTGATCTCGTCGGAGCGCGCTCAGACGCGCTTCTTGGCCAGCCGCATGACATAGCCGATGATTTCCGCCATCGCCTTGAAATGCTCGGTCGGGATCGGGCGATCGATCATGGCGCTGGCGTACAGCGCGCGGGCGAGCGGGGGGCTCTCGACGATCGGCACGCCAGCTTCCTTCGCCACTTCGCGGATGCGCAGGGCGACTTCGTCCGTCCCCTTGGCGACGACGACGGGTGCCGCCATCGCGCCGTGGTCGTATTTCAGCGCGACTGCGTAGTGCGTCGGGTTGGTGACGACGACACTCGCCGTCGGCACCGCCGCCATCATCCGCCGCCGCGAACGCTGGATACCGATCGCGCGGATCTTGGCCTTGATCTTGGGGTCGCCTTCGGCTTGCTTGTGCTCGTCCTTCACCTCCTGCAGCGACATTTTCATGCGGTTGAAGAAGGACCGCCGCTGATAGATGAAGTCGAACGCGGCGATCGCGCCGACCAGCATCGCGACCGATTTGGTCATCGCGCCTACCATGTCGCCCGCGGTCTTGGCGATGGTCAGTGGGTCGGCACCGATCAATTGGTCGAGGCCGGCCAAGCGCGGGCGGACGACCAGCGTCGCGATCGTGATGACCACGACGCATTTGGCGAAGGTCTTGGCGAATTCGATCAGCGCGCGTGGGCCGAGCATCCGGCCAAAACCGGTGAATGGGTTGAGTTTGGAGGGCTTGGGCTTCACCCGCGACCAGGACAATGTGGGGCGGCCCTGCACGAACAGGATCAGCAGCGCAAAGCCGAACAGCACGCCCAGGATCGGCGCAAGCCCGCGAAACAGGGCGAACAGGACGCCGGTCGCGAAAGCCTGGCCGCCGGCGGGCTCGAGCGCATAATCATCGGCGCTGCCCCACAGCCGCACCAGCATCGGGCCGAGCTGCGCCAGCGTCCAGCTGCCCAGGCCCCCCGCGACGACGATCATCGCGATGAACATCACCGCATGGCGCATTTCGGTGGAGGTCGCGACGTCACCCTTTGCGCGTGCGTCGCTTAGTTTCTTGTCGGTTGGGTCCTGTGTTTTCTGGTCTGCGTCGGCCATCGCGCTACACCAGTCCGGTCTGCAGCCAATCGACCATCGCGGACGAATAAGCGGTAAGGATTCCGCCGATCAGCGTCGCGAAAAGCGCAAGGCCAAGCAGCAGGTTGAGCGGCTGGGCGATGAAGAACACCTGGATCGCGGGCGCTAGCCGCGCCGACAGGCCCAGCGCCATGTTGAACACGATGCCATAGATCAGCAGCGGTGCTGCAAGGCTGATCGACAGGCTCATCGCCTTGCCGATGGTCAGGATCGCGAGTTGCGCGAAATCGCTTGCGGGCGGCAACCCGCCGACCGGGAACATCGCGTAGCTGTGCACGATCGCGACGATCCACAAATGGTGGACGCCCATGCCCATGCACACGACGGCGGCGGCGACGGTCATCAGTTTCGACAGGACCGGCGCTTGCCCGCCCTGTGACGGATCGTTGATCAGCGCGGAGGACAGGCCGACCTGCATACTGATCAGCGACCCCGCCATTGCGGCGGCGAGGAACATGATCTTGATGATCATGCCCATCGCGAGACCGGTCAGCATCTCGGCGATGATGATGCCCGGCAGCGCATTGCTGTTCTGGGCAAAGGGCATGATGCGCGGGCCGAGCAGGCCCCACAGGCCCGCCGTCATGCCGAGCGACAGCATCAATCGGATCTTGGCCGGAATAGCGTCGTCGGAGAAGACCGGCAGCAGCATCAGCACCGCGCCGACCCGCACGAACAAGATCAGGAAGGCCGTCCCCTCGATCGGCAGCAATTCCATGTCAGTGCGACACGATCATGGCCGAGATCTGCGTCATGAAATTCGACAGCGCATGGCCGATCATCGGCAGCGACAGCAGCATCACGACACCGATCGCCAGCAATTTGGGGACGAAGGTCAGCGTCATTTCCTGCACCTGCGTCAGCGCCTGGAACAGGCCGATCACCACGCCGACGATCAGCGACGTGATCAGCATCGGCCCGACGATCGTCAGCACCAGGATCATGCCGGTCTTGGCCAGCTCCATCGCGTCGAACGGCGTCATCGTGCGTCAGATCTGCATACGCATGATTTCGGAATAGGCGTTCACCATCCGGTCGCGCACCGCGACGACGGTGTCGAGCGCGGTTTCGGCAGCACCGACCGCGGTCACCACGTCGATCAGATCGCCTTTGCCCGCGACCTGCTTGGCGCTGGCATTTTCGGCGGCGCGCATGTTGCCGGCGGCATCGCTCACGAGCTTCTCGACCATGCTGCCAAAGCCACTCCCGGTGCCCGGCGTGGTTTCGGTTTCGGCGATCTTGGGGATCTTGGTCGCGTCCAGAATCCGGCCATAGGCCTTGGTCGCGTCTAACGCTCCGATCGACATAGTGCGGTTCCTTATTTGAGGAGATCGATAGTGCGCATCGTCAGGCTCTTGGCCGCTTCGATCGCGCTGAGATTGGCTTCGTAGGAGCGCTGCGCCGCCTTCATGTCGGCGCCTTCGACCAGCGCATTGACGTTCGGCTTCTTGACATAGCCGTTGGCGTCGGCGGCCGGGCTGCCGGGCTGATAGACGCGCTGAAAGTCGCTCTTGTCGGCTTCGATCGAGTCCACCCGTACCCCCGCGGCGCCGGTCTGCCGATCGACTTCGGACGAGAAGGTGGGGAGGCGCCGCCGATACGGGTCACCGCCCGGCGTGCGCGCGACCGAGTCCGCATTGGCAAGGTTTTCCGCGATTACCCGCATCCGCAGCGATTGCGCGCGCAGTCCCGATGCGGACACCGCCAGGGTGGTCTTCAAATCCATGCTTCGTCTCCGGCGCCCGATCGGCGCACAGCTCCGTTATAGGCAAATATTGCCTAGCGAGACGCGGAAGCCGGAAAGATTTTCCTATAACTCTGGGGAAGGAGCTTTTTGGCTATGTCCGTCCTCGAGAGCATTTATGTCGATCTGTCGGTCGTCCTGGGATCGGCGCAGGTGCCGATCCGCCAGATCCTGAAGATGGGGCGCGGCGCGATGATCCCGCTCGATTGCGGGCATGACGACCCGACGCTGGTCTATGTAAATGACGAGCTGGTCGCGCGCGGCAAAGTGATGGTCGATGGCGACCAGATGTCGCTCGAGGTGATCGAAATCGTGCAGCGGTCGCGCAGCTGATGGACCTCGCATCGATCCTGCGGACGCTGGGTGGCCTTGCCACGGTCCTCGGCATGTTGAGTGCCGCTTTGTGGCTGGTACGCCGCTATGACATTCGCTTGCCGGGGCGAACCGGCATGACGCGCGCCAGCCGGCTTGAGCTGGTCGAGCGGCTGCCGATCGACGCGCGCCGCTCAGTCGCGTTGTTGCGCCGCGATGGGCGCGAGCATCTCATCCTGATCGCACCGGAGGGGCATGTGATCCTCGAAAGTGCCGTGGTGCGCGATGCGGCTGATTTCGCCGCGGTGCCGCCGGTCGCCGAGGCAGCGCCCGAGGTGCCGCAGTTCCGCGCGGAGCTCGCCGCGGTGGGCCAGGGCTTCGGCACGCTGGTGGAGCGCGCGCGCGATCGCGCCGTGCCGCTGGGTGAATGGCTTGCGCAAGCACTGGTGCAGGCAGTCAAGCTGGCCACGCGTCACGGCCGGCGGATCAGCAAGGGCATCGCAGCGCGTGTCCAGGTTCTCCGCCGAGTGAACTTGCTCCGGTCGATCGGAGCGCGGGCGAGAGAAGGTCTAGCCGAGGCCGGCCGCACGCTTGACGAACGGATCGCGCGGCTGGTCGCCACTATGCGCCCGATGCCGCTGCAGGCGGCTGCGTCGGCACCCGTCGCCGCCAGTCGGGATCCGTTAACGCCGCCGAAGCGCCGAGCCCTGGTTACCGCCGCGCCGCCGTTGCTGCGGCTCATGATCGACCGACCCGCCGCAGCGATGGCGGGAACATATTCGGCATCGGATGATCCCCCTCCGCCGCCCCGCGCCAGCGTGCAGCGAACCGCGACGCGACCGCCAAGCCGCAAACCCGCGCGCAAGGCACGCGCCGCACGGAAAGGGGTGCGTCGTGGCTAAGCTGCGCATCCTGTTGTTCATGCTGGCGGTTACGCTGCCCTCCGCGGCGCTCGCCCAGTCCGCTTCGGTCGATCTCGGCAAGGGCTCGGTATCGGGTCAGGCGATCACGCTTGTCATGATGTTGACCGTGCTCAGTCTTGCGCCGGGCATCCTGATGACCGTCACGTCCTTTACGCGGATCATCGTCGCCTTGTCGCTCTTGCGCACCGGCATCGGCGCGCAGGGGGTGCCGCCCAATCCGGTGCTGATCAGCCTGGCGCTGTTCCTGTCGTTCTTCGTAATGGCACCGACGTTTCAGCAGGCCTACGACAAGGGCGTGACGCCCTACACCGAAGGCAGGCTGACCGAGAAACAGGCGTTTACCCGCACGTCCGAGCCGTTCCGCCAATTCATGCTGAAGCATGTGCGCAATGACGATCTGCAGATGTTCACCGATCTGTCGGGCAAGCCTGCGCCGACGCGCGCGGACATTCCGCTTACCACGCTGATGCCGGCGTTCATGATCTCCGAGCTGCGCCGCGCGTTCGAGATCGGATTCCTGTTGTTGCTGCCGTTCCTGATCATCGATCTGGCGGTGTCGGCGGTGCTGATGGCGATGGGCATGATGATGCTGCCACCGCCGACGATCGCCCTGCCGATGAAGATCATCTTCTTCGTGCTGGTCGATGGTTGGGCGTTGGTGGCAGGATCGTTGATCAGGAGTTTTGGGACGACGTAGCGGGCTGATCGGCGCCGGCAATCGCTCGGCGCTGTTCGTTGGCCAGCCAGCGTGAGAGATCGTCGAACGCGATCATCTCGACGAAGGCTAGGCCGACGAAGCCCGCTTTGACCCAGCGCACCACCGCGCGCCGCGGGTCAAGCCCCGGGATGCCCAACACGACTTGATCGCCAAGCTCCACCGTACCCGAGGCCGCGATGCGCGCCCCGCCGAGCGAGATGTCCTGCAAGGTGCCAGACAGCAGATGCCCGTTACGCCGCAGCGTCACCGGGCACCGCGTTGCCAGACGCAGCGAGCGCGGTAGATGTGCCTTGGCATTGCGCACCGGCGGCTTCAGCAATTCGGCGGGATCAACCGCTTCGTCGAAGCGCAGCCCGATTTCGGGATGGCGCGACCAGACGACGACACCCTCGACGATCGCGCCGTTCTTGAGCTCGACGCGCGCGCGCTCGCCGGTCTCGACCGGCGACAGCGTCTCGATCCGCATTCCGCCCGAGGACAGGTTTCGGACGCGGCACAGATCGTCGCGGCTGGCGGTCGACAAGCGGGCGATGAGCAGGATCGTGGTCAGGCGCGCTTCGCGCGGGGCCAGGACGGGCGCGTTCGTCACATACGGCGACGGGGTCATGGGGGAACTCCTCTTTCGGCCGGGGGTGGAACATTCGAGCCTGGGGTCATGCCGGCGTCGCCGTCATGATCACTGCGCGCTTCACGATCTTGCCGCCATACGCCTCGGCGGCGGAGGTCATCACGACCTTGCGGAACACCGCCAGATCGGGAAGCATTCCGCCGGGGCCGCTCGTCATCGGCGTGCGGTACGTGCGCATGTTGATCGCATCCATCAGCAGCGGCAGGCGCGTGGTGACGAAATCGACCTCGTGTTCGTCGGTCTCGAGCTGGACCTCGAACTGGACATAGCCCGCCAAACGCCCATCGGCCGATACCAGGGGGGCGAGGATCTTGCCGGTCGGTACGAATGCGGTTTCGACCTTCGGATGCGCGGCCTCTTGCGTTGCCGCAGGGGGCGGCAGCAATTGCCGCACCCCGAAGGCCGCGCCGCCACCGACGCCAAGCCCTGCGACCAGCAGGACGGGGATGAGAAGGGCGGTTTTCACTGGGCGGCCCGATCAGAATTTGAAACTGGCATCGCTGGGCAGCGCGGGTGCAGCGCCCAAGGCGACGATGGTGATGCGGCGGTTTTCCGGCCGGTTGGGTTCGCCCGGATAGACCGGCTGCGTGCCCGCCAGCGCGACGACTTCGGCAAAGCGATCGGGCGTAAGGCCCGCTGCGATCATCGCGGCTCGCGCGGCGAGCGCGCGGTCGGCCGACAAGCGCCAATTGGCTTCGCTCTGTCCGCCGGTCGCATCGGTATGTCCCTCGATCGCGATCTGCGCGCCCGATTTCGTGAGCTTGCGCGTCAACGCGCCCAGCATCGCCGCGGCAAACGGATTGAGCACGGCGGTCGTGCCCACGAACATCGGGCGCTTGGCCGTGTCCATCAGGCTGATGCGGACGCCGTCGCGGTCGGGCTCCACCTTGATGTTGTCCTGCGCGCCCTCTGCCGCTGTTTGCAGCGCGACGCGCATTTCCTGCGCCATCACGCGCATCGATGCGTCGGGGATGTTGGCCGTACCGCCGCGCGAGATGCCGCTCTTGGCGGATTCTGCGGACGGTTGGCCGGTGGTCTTGGTGTTGTCGGCCTGCGCGCGGCGCGTGCGCCCGCCCAGCCCCGGCTGGTCGCCGGGGTTGTTGGTCAGGGTTGTCGAGGATGAAGCGTTGGACGTTGACGGCGAGAAATACTCGGCCAGGCCCTTCAATCGCTGCTTATCCGGGTTGGCGAGCAACCACAGCAGCATGAAGAACGCCATCATCGCCGTCACGAAATCGGCATAGGCGACTTTCCACGCGCCGCCGTGATGCGCCGCATGGCCCCCCTTCTTGATCTTGCGGATGACGATCGGCGGCTGGTTGACCGGGGCGCGTGCCATCGCGGATCAGGCCGCGACGGACAGAGCGGACCGCAGCTTGTCCTGGACGATGCCCAAGCGCACCTTGCTGATCGCCTCCAGCGACCCCGATCCGTTCGCCATACGGTCGATCAGGTCGGCGCTTTCGTCGGCACGCTGAATCACCAGATCGAACGTCTGGAGCTGCTCCATATAGGCCATTGCGAAGGCTTCGTCGGACACCAGCGTGTCGGCGAGCAATTCGATGAGGGCGCGCACGTCCCGAATTTCCGCGGCAATTGCGAGATAGAGCGACGCGGCGAGGTCGTCGATATGTGCCATGCTCTAAAGCACCTGTACCAGAGAAAAGGGGGACGACTGGGCGGTCATCAGAACAGCTCGAGGTCGCCATCATTGCTCATCGGCAGGGCCGGCGGCGTGATGAGCTTCGGAATTTCGGCGACCGCGCGCGAGCGAGCCTTGCCCTCATACGGCACGAATTCGACTTTGCGGGCGTGGGTGCCACCAAGATCGCAATGGCCGATCGCAATTCCTTCCGTTTCCATGAAGCGGCGCGCGAAGTCGGCATTGCTGCTACCGATCGACCCGAGCCCCGCCACGATGTTAGCGCCGCCGTAGAGATGCGCACGGAACCGCGAGCGAACCCCGCCCCGGCGCATCAATTCGTTGATCAGCAATTCCATCGCGTGGACGCCGTAACGCGCCATGTCGCGGCTGTTGACGTGGTCATCCTTGCCGGGTTCGCCGAGCAGGAAGTGGTTCATGCCGCCGACGCGACCGACCGGGTCCTGCAGGCATACCGACACGCACGACCCGAGCAGCGTCGAAATGACGACATTGGGTTCGCCCGAAACGAAGCTTTCGCCCTGTATGATGGAGACGCGGCGCATGGGATCAGGTCAACTCGCCGAAGACGCGCTCGATTTTTTCCTTCAGCGCCGCAGCGGAGAAGGGTTTGACCACGTAATTGTTGACGCCGAGGCCCGCCGCCTTCTGCACGATCTCGCGATCGGCCGAGCCGGTGAGCATGATGAACACGGTCTTCCCGATCACGGCGTCCTTGCGGACTTCCTCCAGGAATTGGAGGCCGTCCATGTCGGGCATGTTGTAATCGGAGATGATCAAATGGACGCGGTCGGCCCGGATCGCGGCGAGTGCCTCGACCGGCCCGGCTTTGTCCCGGACGTCCTTGAAACCGAGATCCTGCAAGGTTCGGCGGATCATAGCGCGCATACTGGTCTGATCGTCGACCACCATGACTTTGATTGCGGCTGCGGCTGGCATCGATCGCTCCCAAAACTTACTTGCGGCATGCGCCGAGGATCGCCTCGGCCATTGCGGACAGATCGACTTCCCGATTGACCGCGCCCAGCGCGAACGCGGCACGCGGCATTCCGTAAACCACGCATGTCTCGCGCGACTGGCCGATCGTCCGTGCGCCGGCCTGGCGCATCGCGAGCATCCCTTCGGCCCCGTCAGACCCCATGCCGGTCAGCATGACGCCGACCGCAGCGGATCCGAGCTGGCTGACGGAGTGGAACAGCACGTCGATCGAGGGGCGGTGCCCGCCGACGGGATCACTTGCCCGGAGTTTGATCCGTCCGTGAATGCCGCCTGCGAGTTCCATGTGCGTGTGTCCCCCTGGTGCAATATAGACGGTTCCACGGGTGATCGGCGTGCCGTCCTGCGCTTCCACGACGCGTAACGCGCATTCCTTGTCGAGCCGGGCGGCGAACCCTGGCGTGAACGCGGCTGGCATGTGCTGGACGATCAAGATCGGCGGGCAATCGACCGGCAACGCCTTGAGAATCGAGAACAAGGCCTCGACACCGCCGGTTGACGCGCCGATCGCGATGATCACGTCGCGCAGCGATCCGGGCGCCGACGCCTTGACCGGGACGACGCTGTCGGGCGCCCGGCGCGCCTTCGAACGCGCGGCCGCCTTTACGGTCGCGCACAACCGGGCCGAATCCTGCTCGATCTCAAGCGGATTGCCGGTCGGCTTTGCGATGCAATCGACCGCGCCAAGGCGCAGCGCCTCGATCGTTGCCTCCGCACCACGCGCAGTGAGCGTCGAACACATCACAACCGGCATCGGTCGCAGCCGCATGATCCGTTCCAGGAAGGACAGGCCGTCCATTCCCGGCATTTCGATGTCGAGCGTGAGAACGTCGGGATTGAGGTCCTTGATCATCGCGCGCGCGGCATTGGGCTCGGGCGCGAGGCCGACGACCTCGATTTCCGGATCGGCAGAAAGAATACGTTTGAGCGCAGCGCGCATCGACACGCTGTCATCAACGATCAAAACACGGACGGGCGTGCCGCTCATCGCGTTGCTCCATTATGTTTGCGATAGATCGTCTGACCGCAATTGGTCATGCCGCTGGTCGCGGGACCGATCAGACGTTCGGAATGGCCAATGTAGAGATAACCGCCGGGGGCGAGCTGGGCGACGAAGCGCGCCTCGAGCTCTTCCTTGGCAGCATCGTCGAAGTAGATCATGACATTGCGGCAGAAGATGACGTCATATTGCTGTCGCATCGGCCACGGGTCGAACAGGTTGAGCACGCGCGCGGTGACCAGCGAACGGGCCTCCTCCGCCATCACGAAATCCGGGCCTGCGGGCCGCATCCAATTCGAGCGGTACGCGGCGGGCACCGGTTCGACGGTCTCGGCCGAATAAACGCCGCGCCGCGTGCTCTCGACGACATGCGGCGCGAGATCGGTGGCGAGCAACCGCACGTCGCCGTGCCGCAGCCAGGATGCGGAGGTGCGGTCCTGCCCGAGCAGGCACATTGCGATCGTGTAGACTTCCTCGCCGCTCGAACAGCCGGCCGACCAGATCCGCACCGGCTGGCTCCGCGCACGCTCCTGCAGCCAGGGCAGCGTGGTTTCGCGCAGATGCTCGAAATGGTGATTTTCGCGGAAGAAATGCGTGTGATTGGTGGTCAGCGCGACCATCATAGCGGAGCGTTCGACGGGATCGGATTCGACCAGCCGGACATAATCGCGGAACGTCGCCAGGCCATGATCGCGCAAGCGACGGCTAAGCCGCGACTGTACCAGCGTCGTCTTCGCCGTGGTGAGGTGAATCCGCGCGTCGGTCTGCATGATCCGCGCGATCGCGGCGAACTCGGCACCACCGAGCTCGGCCGAAACCGATGCGCGTAATGCGCCTGATCCGCCGCCATCGGCGCGTGTCGCCGCGTCGTGCATCACGCAGCCAGATCGAGATGACGCGTCAGGCTGAGAGCGTCGAGATCGAGCAGCAGCACCATCCCAGCGGCCTCGGCCTGGGCACCTTCCTGGGCACGCGGCACAACCTGGATCAGGCCGGCGATCACGTTCTGCTCGCCGATCTCGACGTCCGGTGCCGGTTGTACGTCATCGTCGTTGATCACGATGATGTCGGCGACTTCATCGACCAGGAAACCCGCCTGTTTGCCCGCAATGGTGACGACAAGAATGCAGGAGCGCGCGTGCAGCACGCTCGGCGTCCAGCCGAGGCGTTCGGCGAGGCCGACAACCGGGACAACCGTGCCGCGCAGGTTGGTGACGCCCTTGATGAAAGCCGGGACGCTGGGCAGCGGCGTCGGTTCTTCCCATTCGCGGATTTCGATCAGCGCCTTCATGTCGATGCCGAACATCTGTTCGCCGAGCGAGAAGGTAACGATCTTGCGTTCACCGGGGGTGTTGAGAGTGCTCATGCCGCCAATCCTTTGAGGGGGAATTTAGAATTTACCTGGCCGTGCGATGCGACCAGCGCGTCGATGTCGAGGATCAGAGCGATCGACCCGTCGCCAAGGATGGTCGCGCCGCCGAGGCCGCGGATCGGGTGGAGGTTCTGCTCGAGGCTCTTGATCACCACTTCGCGACGATCATCGATCGTATCGACCATGATGCCGACGTTGCCGGCAGTCTCGCTCTCCACGATGATGACGAGCAATTCCTCCGGGGTGCGGCGCGTGTCGGGCGCGAAGCCGAACAGGTCGGTCAGGCGCTTGACCGGCAGGTAGGCACCGCGCAGCTCGATCACTTCGCTGGTAGGCGTCATCGCGCGGACCTGGCCGGGCTCCGGCCGGACCGTCTCGATCACGTTGGCGAGCGGCAGCACGAAGCGTTGCCCGGCGAGCCGCACGATCATCCCGTCCAGAATGGCGAGCGTGAGCGGCAGGATCATCGTGAAGCACGTGCCCTGGCCTGGGGTCGAGGTGATGTCGACGCGACCGCCGAGTGCCTCGACGTTCGATCGCACCACGTCCATCCCGACGCCACGGCCGGAAATGCTCGAGATCGTCTCGGCAGTCGAAAATCCGGGGGCGCAGATGAGCTGGTCGATTTCCTCGTCGGACAGCACTGCGTCCGCCGGAATGATGCCCTTTTCGACCGCCTTGGCCTTGACGCGAACGCGGTCGATGCCCCGGCCGTCATCGCTGACCCGCACGAAGATGCGCGCGCCTTTTTGTTCGGCCGACAGGGTGATCTGGCCCTCGGGCGACTTGCCTGCGGCCACACGGTCGGCCGGCTTCTCGATGCCGTGATCCATCGCATTGCGGATCATGTGCGTCAGCGGATCGCCGATCTTCTCGATCACGCCCTTGTCGACTTCGGTCGTTTCCCCGCTGATTTCCAGCACGACCTGCTTACCGGTCTCGGCCCCCAGGTCACGCAACATGCGCGGCACGCGGGAGAAGGCCTGGCGGATCGGCTGCGCGCGCAGCGACATGACATTGTCCTGAATCTCGCGCGTGAGCCGTGCGAGTTCGGGCAATTCGACGCGCTCCTGATCGGCCGGCGAAAGCCGGTCGGACAGGATCGAGCCACGGATCACCAGCTCGCCGACCAGGTTGAGCAGCATGTCGAGCTTGGTCAGGTCGACGCGGATGGTCTGCTGCACCGGGTCCATCGGCCGCGGTTCGGGCGGCGCGGCAGGGGCGGGCGCGGCGGATGCGGCAGCAGCAGCGGGGGCTTTCTCGACCAGGGTCAAGGTCGGCGCAGTGGCGACCGGGGCCGGTTCCGACGCCGGCTCAGGTTCGGGCGCTGCGACGGCGCGCGGCGCGGTTTCCGCGCGAGTGATCTCCACTCGCGAATCCGGTGCTACGAAGTCGAAGCACTCGGCGATCGCGCTTTCCTCGATCGTTCCCGGTACCGACATGATCCAGACGAGGTAGCTCTCTTCGGGGTCAAGTTCGCGCAACGGGGGCAGGGCCGATGAATCGACGCCCACGATCGTGCCGCCCAGCCGTTCCACTTCGCGCACGCTGAGCAGGGGTTCCGAACCGTTGGCGAGTGCGGCGCGCGACGGTGCGAAATGCACGGTCCACGGCGCAGGCGCTTCGGGTTCCAGGTCGAGCGCAACCTCGACCGGCTCGAAGCCGAACGGATCGATTTCCTCGACTGGCGCGGTTACGGGCGTGAACCCGAATTCGTCGGCCACCGGCGCGACCGGTTCGGGCGCGGCCTCGGCGGCCGGTGCGCCGCCATCGGCGACGCCCTTGTTGGCCAGGATTTCCTCAAGAGCCGCAAGCACGGCCGCATCGTTCGGCAGCGCGCAGGTACCCTGCGCCGCCCCGACATGGTCGGTCAGGATATCGAACGCGCTGAGCATCACCTTGGTGACGCCGGGCGTGGCGGGAATGCGTTCGGCGCGTACTTCGTCGAGCACGTTCTCGAAGCAGTGCGAGAAGGCGCGCAGCGCCTCATGCCCGAACGCGCCGGAGCCGCCCTTGATCGAATGCACCGCGCGGAAAACGCCTGCGATCACCTCTTTCGAGACGTCGCCAGCCGCCATTGCCGACAGACCCTGCTCGGCAACGACCAGCCCTTCGGCGCATTCTTCGAAGAAGATGCCCTGGATCTCGTCGAGTTCCTCGCTCACGGGCAGACGCGACGAATGGCCGCCCCCAGCTTCTCGGCGTCGAACGGCTTGGTAATCCAGCCGGTCGCACCGGCCGTGCGGGCGCGCGCCTTCTTCTCGTCCGAGAATTCGGTCGACAGCACCAGGATCGGTGTGCCGCGGAAGTCCGACACCGCACGAACGGCCTCGATCAGCTCGAAACCATCCATCTTGGGCATGTTGATGTCGGTGATCAGCAGATCGGGTTTGACATCGTGCATCCGTTCCAGACCGTGAACGCCGTCATTGGCGCTCTCGATGCGAAAACCTTGCGCGGTCAGCGACGTCTTCAGCAGCATCCGCATGCTGGCCGAGTCATCGACGGTAAGGATGAGTTTGCTCACAGGGACATTTCCTTTCCGGCCGACAGGCCGATCACTTCGGCCAGCTGGCAGCCAATGACACGTTCTGAAAAAGCGGCGCTCGCGCCGATGAATTCGAAGGGATGATCGTTCTGCAGCGCGTCTTCACGGGCCGCGATCAGCAGCTGCAGCACGGCCTGACCGACGCTGAGCAGCTCCGACGCGTCGATCGAGGTGGAGGCGGCGGTATCGGCCGCGAGCACCAGTTCGGCACGGAGTGCCTCGGCCGTCACCGTGGCGCCGTGGCCGGTCAAGCGGATCACGCCTGGGTCGGTCACGTCGGCCAGCGGCACCACGACCGTGGCGGCGGGCTCCTCCAGCTCTGGCAGGAGGTCAGGCGGGTTGGGCGTTAAGGTCATTTTTTGCCTCATCGAGAGTTTGCTCGAGTTGCTGGAAGGAGGGGGCGAAGCTGGACGGAACCATCCGCCGGGCGATGTCGATCGCGACCTGGGTGGGCAGTCCCTGCGCGTGCGCGACGATCGCGGTCTTGACGATGGCGAAGGGCTTGCAGTCATCCTCGACGACCGAGAGCAGCTTCGATGCGAGCGGACCGACCAAGCAGTAGGCCAGCAGCACGCCCAGGAAGGTGCCGACCAGCGCGCCGCCGATCATCGCGCCGAGGACCTCGACTGGCTGATCGATCGACGCCATCGTCTTGATCACGCCGAGCACGGCGGCGACGATGCCGATCGCGGGCAGGCCGTCGGCCATCATCTGCAGCGCGGTCTGCGGTTGCAGTTCCTCGGCATGATGCTTGTCGATGTCATTCTCCATCGCCTCCGAAAGCTGGTTCGGGTCTTCGAAGTTGATCGTCATCATCCGTAGATAATCACATATGAAATCAATGAGATGATGATCGGCGAGCAAGCGCGGATAGGGTTTGAACAGCCGGCTTTCGGCCGGATTGTCGAGATGCGGTTCGATCCCCGTCGCGCCGCCCTTCTTGAAGGTCGACAATAGACCGAACAGCAGCGTCAGGAGATCGCGATAGTCGCTGTCCTTCCAGCGCGAGCCCTTGAAGGACCGCAGCAATCCCTTGCCCGCGCTCTTCACGGTCGCCAGCGAATTGCCGACGATGAACGCGCCGATCGCGGCCCCGCCGATCGCCATCAATTCATGCGGTAGCGCTTCGAAGATGACTTCCATCTTGCCGCCCGACATCAAAAAGCTGCCGAACACGCACCCGAGAATGAGAAGGAACCCGACACCGTTTAACATGACACGCCGCAACTCTCCGGACTGAACGCTATGCTTTACTTATAGGAGACGGCACGTCGCGGCGGTGCGCGTGCGGCAATTCTCTATGCGGCGCGATCCTGCCACTCGATCACCTTCATGTAGTTGCGCAGGCGGTTGCGCTCCATTGCGGCGAGCAGGGCATTGTTGTGGAACGGTGCGACATGCAGCGCGACATCGCCGCTCCACGGCGCGGTCGCATCGAACAGGATTCCGAGACCGAACACCGCCGGGATATGCGCCCAGGCAAGTTCGCGGCCCTTGGCGCGTTCGGCGTCGATGAAATCCTCGACCGCCGTCAGCACGCCATTGCGGGGGCCGCCGATATGGTCGGCCATCGCCCAGTCGGTGCCGCCGCGAAAGCCTTGCCCCGGTACCAGGTCAGGCCGGTCGAGCATCGTCCCGGCGTTGAAGGTATGCGGGTGGCGATGCTCGGCGGGGATGCGGTCGGGCGCATAATACATGTCGCGCCGCGCCGTCGGCCAGCTGACGTCGTGGAGAAACGCCAGCAACGGCTTGCCCTCGCGCTGGCACAGCGCATCGGCCGCCTTGAGCTCGTGGAACACGGTATAATAATTGTGATCGCCATCGATCACCCAGCCATCGACGTCGGTCAATTTGTCGATCACGTCGAGGCTGGCGGCGGGCAGGTGCGTCACGCCCGGCGCGCTGTTCGCCCAGGCCACGAATTCCGCGCGCGGTGCCGGATCGATGCTGGTCAGGCACCCACCGGAGGCCACGGCGTAATCGGCCAGCAACTGCGACATGCCGCCGAATTCCGCGCCGATTTCGACGATGTTACGCGCCCCCGACAGCCGCAGGCTGCCGAGGATGAGGTCCGAAAATTCGGTCATCGAGTGGATCAGCAAGTTGCTCATCGTGCTGCCGCCACGCCGATATCGGCCAAAGCAGGTTGCGACGGCATCGATGGCGCGCGCAGTGCGATCGGACGGAACACGACCGCCAGCATCATCGGGCGCGCGTCGCGTCGCGGCGGCGGCGGGATCATCATGAAGGCGGCCGCATCCTCGCAGCGGTAAAGATGCGGTGCGGTCTGCTCGATGCCCTCAAGTGTCGGCTTTGCGACTACCTCTTCGAGGCCCGAACGCTGCTGTTCGCTCAGGAAGCGTTCGACCGGCATGAAGGTCACGCTTTCGACCTGCACCCAATCATAAAGCTGGCCGAACTGCAGACCGATGGCATAGCGGCAGTCATCGATCGGGATCGGCGCAATGTAATAGCCGTCGTGCGTCGGCGTCGCGGTGATCGTCGCGGTGTCGACGGTGCGGCCATCGGCGATCAGGATCGGCAGGGTGATCGTCTGATCGATGAAATCGGCATATTTCAGCCCCAGCCCGAAACGCTTCTGGGCGAGCAGCGTGAGCTTGACGGCAAGCCCTTCGCCCTGCAGCTCGGCGGGCAGATACATCCGTTCCGATCCGCGCATGTAGAACAGCCCGCGCTGGCGCAGCCCACGGCGACCGATCGCCGGATCGAACAGCGGCACGACATCCTGCACGCCGAGGTTCACGTCGTGCTGGAACTGTGAGAGCACCGCCAATTCCTGCGGCATCGGCAGGAACATCAGCCGCGCGAGCACGGCGACCGCCGCGCTGCGCATTGCGGCCAGATCGATCGGCCCGGCCGGGCGGACGATCGCCGCACTCGCATCCTTCACATAGCATACCGTGCCGCGCTGAACCGCGTCGCGCGTTTCACTTTGCCCGCCCTTGATTGCGTTGGCCGAACGGACCGCTGTGCCATCGACGGTGTAATCGACCACTGAGCCTTGCGCGGCGGTGCACAGCTGTTCGAGCACGGCGACGTTGCCGCAAAGCGCCTCTAGCGTGGCGGCGTCATAGTGCTGCGGATCGATGAAGCCGATCTTATCGAGCCCCGGCATGTCCTGTTCGCGCAGCAGCAGATAGCGGCCTGCGACCGACACATTGAGCATTTCGCGCAGTATGCGATCGACACGGTTCTGTACCGACCCGTTATAGCCGAGATCGACCAGCATCAGCACGTCGCCCTTGGCCGGCGCGACGGTCGCGCGCAGATAGGCCGCGAGCCGATCGGCGAAGGCCCGCGAGCGCGCCAGGATGCTCTTCATCCGCGGTGCCGACCGCACCGCCCGAAGCAAGGCGGGGAAGGGCGCCTGCTTGGGCAGATCGCGCAGGATCACGGCGATTTCCTGGGGCTTGAACAGCAATTGCTTCAGGATCGCCTCGATGTTCGATCCCAATTCGCCGCTCAGATAGGCGAGGACGTCGGCCTCGCTGCGGAAGGACGACGCGGTTGCGGTGAAGCGGCTGATCTCGGTCGCGTGCGTCGGCGCTTCACCCTGCTGGCAGGCATCGAAGGCGAGGCGGGGCAAATGACCGTCGCGCATCAGGAACAGGATGTGGACCTGGCCATCGTCCGTGGTTGCGCGCAGGCGTTCGGACTCCGCGTGGACCCAGCGCGCAAAGCCGTGGAGCACCGGACCGATCGTGGTGTAACCCAGCGTCTCGGCAGCATCGTCGATCTGGGGCTCGCCGAGTGCGATCGGCGCACGGTGCGGCTGGCTGTGGCGATCAGGCGGGGTGGTGCCGACATGGATCATCGCGCCCGTGGCCGCCTCCAGGCGCAGGCGCTGTTCGGTGGTCTCGGTGAATTGCTTGAGATGCAGCGCCTGCACGCCGGCCTTTTGCCCGCCGATCAGATCGGCCGCGCGATTGTCGCCGATGTGCAGGATCGTCTGCGCCGGAACGCCGAGCCGCTTGATGACGGCAGCCAGCAGGCCTTCGCCCTTCGACATGCCGAATTCGGACGAGCAGAAAATCAGATCGATCAGCGCGCGCACATCGTCACCCGCGGCATTGGCGATCAGCGCGCCGAGCTGCCCGGCATCGAGATAGGTGTCGCTGACGATGATGACTTGCAGCCCGCGGGCCTTTGCGTCGCGCATCAGCGCAATGACCGGTGCGAAGCCGAAGCAGTGCCGCGCTTCGGCCGCCAGTTCCTGCGCGACCATCGACTGTCGCTCGTCCGCGTCTGCATTCGGGAGCAGTTGCGCGTAGATTTCGGCGATGCCGACTTCGTTGCGGCGGTGGCGCAACAACGCATTGGCGCGAGCGCGCTGTTCGGCCCAGATGCGCTGCATCGAGCTTGGTCCGTCGAGCACGCGGAACACGTCGCTCGGCGCATGGGTGTCGCGCCACAGCAAGGTGTCGAAGCAATCGAGCGAGAGCACGCGGACATCGGGTCGCGCTTCCAGCACGGTCGGCAGATCGCGGGGCAGGATCGTGTCATTCATGCGGGATGGTTCCTGCAAAGCCTGAAGGGTCGGCGGCCGCATGGCGCGCCCACTCCATTATAGGACGATGCACCGGTCGAAGCCGGTTGACGCCGCGGCGGCGGCAAATCGTCTAGAATAGGCTATCAGCCGGAGGAATTTGCATGTCTCTCAACGCCTATCTTCGCGCGCGGACCATTGTGGAAACACCGCGGCAAACCGAGCGGCGGCTCATGCTGGAAATTACCGGCGAGATGATCCAGGCGCGCGATGCGGGCCTGTCGAACGGCGCGTTGATGCCGGCGCTGCACCGCAATCGCGAAGTGTGGCGGACGTTTTCGGCAGTGTGCGGCAGCGTCGGCAATACCTTGCCCGACGGTTTGCGCGCGAGCATCATTTCGCTGGCGTTGTGGGTCGATCAGTTCACCAGCGACGTGATCACCGGTCGGGAATCGATCGATGACCTGATCGCGGTCAATCGCGACATCATCGACGGCCTGTCGGGGACAGGAATGCCCGGCTGATCCGCTGATCCGAAGGCCAAAACACAACTGCCGCGGCGCCCCTGGGGGCCGCGGCAGTTGTGTTTTGGGGTGTGGAGGGGGCGGAGCGCGCAGGCCTATCCGCGTCCGCGCACCTTTAACGCGCGCGCGGCAAGGGTTTCCGCAGATGGCCGGAAGTGGACCGGGCCCCCTTGGGGACGCGCGTCGATTGTGAAGCGCGCGGTCTGATCGGACAGGACGGCCACTTCGTCGGCAAGCGTTTGCGCGGCGGCGGAGGTACCCTCGACCATCGCGGCATTCTGCTGCCGCGTCTGGTCCATCACCGACACCGCCGAGCGAATGTCCGCAATCGCTGCCGTCTGCGCGGCATTGTCGGTCGAAATGCCACAGAGCAGCGAATGGACCCCGGCGACATCGGACGAGATGGCGAGCAGCGCGCCATCGACACGACGCACGGCTTCCACCGCGCTGCCGATCTCATCCTGCGTCACGGTCAGCTGATCGCGCGCGCGCTTGGCCTCTTCCTCGGCGCGCATGGCAAGGGCCGACACCAAATCCGCCACCACCGCGAAGCCGCGACCCGCGTCGCCCGCGCGGCCTGCCTCGACCGCAGCATTCATGGCAAGAACGCGCGTCTGGAAGGCGATCTTGTCGAGACCCTCGATCACGCTGTCGATGCCCTTGGCGCTTTCGCTGACGCGCGTCATCGCCTGGACGGCCTCATCGGCGGTCGAGCGGCCGCCGCCGACCGTGTCGATCGCCTGATCGGCGCGCTGGACGGTCGCATCGGTGGCCTGGGTGGTCACTTGGACTCGGGCGTCGATTGACCCAAGGGCGGTCAGCGTTTCCTGCAGGCTGGTCGCGGTGAGTTCGGTACGACGCGCGAGGTCCTCCGATGCATGGGCGATCTCGTCGGAGCCGGTGCGAATGCCCTCGGCACTGCACGCGACGCACCCGATCAGTTCACGCAAGTTCGCGAGCGCGGCATTGAAGGCATGTTTCAGCTCGGCATAGCTTTCCGGGAAATCGACCGTGATGTCCGCCGACAAATTGCCGATTTCGACCTGCTTGATATTGGCGACCATCGTGCGGACGACATCGGCGTTGATCTCGGCCTGGCGATTGATCTCGATCTGCTCGACCGCGGCGTCTCGGAAAGTGAACATCGCTTTGGTCAGGCGACCGACACAGTCGGTATAGTCGGTGTACGCGATCGGCGCGTGCAGGTCGCCCGCGGCAAGCGCCTCCATGCGGACCACCGTCGACACATAGGGGGTGGCGATCATGCGGCGGAACGACAGGCCCGCGGCGACCGCCGCGCCGGTCGCAACCGCGCCGATCGCAAAGCCCGCGCTCGGCCAGATCACCGGCGCGAGCGTGGCGATTGCCGTCAGGGTCGTGGAAAGTCCAAAAGCAATCAGTAACTTTATTCGGATCGGGGCATTTTTGATGAACCAGTCAATCATCGAAACTCGTCCTAAGCTGGTCACAACGATCGCGCGACACCGCCATTGGGCAGTCACTGACCCATGGCGGTGCCGCTGAGCGCGATCAGAAGGCGTTCCAGTCGTCGGCTCCTGCCGGCGCGAGCGCGGCCACGGGCGAGCGATAGGGCTCGGCTGCCTTCTTTGTCTTTGCCGCGGCAGCGGGCTTTGGCGCAGCGATGGGCTTCCGCCGCTGCGCCGATCCGGCATCGATGGTGAACAGCGCCGTCTGGTTCGACAGCGAGGACGATTCCGCGGTCAGATTGCGCGCGGCAGCCGAGGTTTCCTCGACCATCGCCGCGTTCTGCTGCGTCGCCTGATCCATCGCGCCGATCGCTGCACTGATCTGCGTGATGGCCGAAGACTGTGCGGCCGCATCGTCAGCCATCGTGCCCAGCAGCTTGTGCACTTCGCCCACATCGTCCGAGATGTTGGCGAGCGCGCCGTCGACATTCTGCACGGCCTGCACGGCGGTGCCGATTTCAGCCTGCGTGACGGTCAACTGATCCCGTGCGCGCTTCGCCTCTTCTTCGGCGCGCATGGCGAGGGCGGACACCAGATCGGCGACGACCGCGAAACCGCGGCCGGCATCCCCGGCACGACCAGCTTCGACCGCCGCGTTCATTGCCAGAACGCGCGTCTGGAAGGCGATCTTGTCGAGGCCCTCGATCACGCTGTCGATCCCCTTGGCGCTGTCGCTGACGCGCGTCATCGCCTGCACGGCCTCTTCCGCCGTCTGTCGACCGCCGCCGACGGTGGCGATCGCCTGATCGGCGCGTGCCACGGTCTGCCCCGACGAGATGGCCGTTGCCTTCAGGCGCGTGTCGATCTGGACCAAGGCGGCGCTGGTTTCCTCCAGGCTCGCGGCATTGCCCTCGGTGCGGCGCGCCAGATCTTCCGAGGCCTGGGCGATTTCCTGCGAACCCGTGCGGATGCCGTCGGCGCTGTCGGTGACGCCGCCGATCAGGCTGCGCAGCTTGTTGAGCGCGGTGTTGAAGTTGGTCTTCAGCTCTTCGAACTGACGCGGGAAGGCGCGGTCGATTTCGGCCGTCAGATCGCCGTCCGAAAGGCTGGCGAGGCTGTTGGAGACGATCGCGATCACCTCCTGCTGCTGCGCGTCATTTTCCAGCTTGGCTGCGGCTGCCGCTTCCTGCGCGACGGCGGCATCGCGGAAGACGAGGACGGTCTTCGCCATCGCGCCGACTTCGTCCCCGCGATCGACACCCGGAACCTCGACGCGGTTCTCTCCGGCCGCCAGGCGGGACATTGTTTCGCGCAGCGTGTTGAGCGGGACAGTGATGCCGACGCGGGCGACGATGATGCTCAGCCCGACGCCTAGCAGCGCGCCGAGGAAGCTAATTACCATCACGGTCCAGGAGGTGGCGATTGACGTCTCGGAGAGCTTTGCACTGGTCGTCTGCGCGTTCGCGATGGCGGCCTCGTTATACTCTGTCAGCGCATGGGAAAAATCGTGCGCCACGACGTCTGCGTCCCGCAGAACGGCCAGCGCTTCGGCGTCTCGGTTCTGAAGGCCGAGCGCTACCGCCTTAGAAGTTAAGCGATGAAGCCGCTCCATTGCAGCCCGGAATTCCCCGACCTTTGTGGCCTTTTCCGGGACAGCTTTGTCGGCGAAAGCGAAGCGCTCTAAGGCACTATCATACGCCTTTTTTTCCTCCCCTGCTGCAGTCGCTGCTTGTTCACTTTTACCATCGTACGCCATCGTTTGATACGCCGCGCCCGTCATGACCGCGATCCGTCGGTTCACTTGGGTTAGCTTCACGGATGCGGTCATTTCGTTGACCAAATCCGAATAGACCGCATCGGTCTTGCGCAATTCGTTCGACCCCATCCAAGCCACGCCGGCGGTCAACAACCCGAGCATCGCCAATAAGGCGATGATCTTGGTAGCGATTTTTGTGTTTTCGAGAATTTTCATTGCATGGTCCCGGAGTTTGAAAGGCAATTGCTGTCAGCCTGGGTGGGGCAGGCGGTATTGGGGAGGGTCAGAAGGCGTTCCAGTCACCGCCGTCAGCCGAGGCCGCGACTGGCATCCCGGCTGGTGTGGGCAAAGCGGAGACGGGGGAGCGGTAACTGGTGCGCGCTGCGGCCGCGTGCTTGGCCGGATTCGCCGCACGTCGCGTCGGACGGTCGTCGATCGTGAACATCCCGGTGCGCTGCGAGAGGGAGGTCACTTCGTTGATAAGCGTGCGCGCCGCCGCAGAGGTTTCCTCGACCATTGCGGCATTTTGCTGCGTCGCCTGGTCCATCGCACCGATCGCAGCGGTGATCTGACTGATGGCGGAGGATTGGACGGTCGCATCATCGGACATCGTGCCGAGCAGCGCATGGACCTCGCCCACATCGCCCGAGATGTTGGCGAGCGCGCCGTCGACCTTTTGCACGGCTTGAACGGCGGTCACAATGTCGGTCTGGGTCAGTGTGAGCTGGTCGCGCGCGCGCTTGGCCTCCTCTTCCGCGCGCATCGCGAGCGCGGAGACCAGGTCCGCCACAACCGCGAAACCGCGACCCGCATCGCCGGCACGTCCCGCCTCGACCGCGGCGTTCATCGCCAGAACGCGCGTCTGGAAGGCGATCTTGTCGAGACCCTCGATCACGCTGTCGATGCCCTTCGCGCTGTCGCTGACGCGGGTCATGGCCTGGACCGCCTGCTCAGCCGTCTCCCGCCCGCCGCCGACGGTGGCGATCGCCTGGTCGGCGCGTGTCACGGTCCTGCTCGATGATGCCGCAGTCGCGCGAAGCCGACCGTCGATTTGCGCGAGTGCCGCGCTGGTTTGCTCCAGGCTTGCGGCATTGCTTTCGGTGCGCCGGGCAAGGTCTTCCGACGCCTGCGCGATTTCGTGCGATCCCGTACGGATCCCGTCGGCGCTCTGGCTGACGCCCTGGATCATCTCGCGGACCGAGGACAGGGACTGGTTGAAGCTAAGTTCAAGCGCCGCAAAGCTTTCCGGCAGCCCGTGCAGATCCGTTACGAGATCGCCATCGGCCAGCGATTGCAGCGCACGGCCGAGCGTCGCGATCGCCTGATCGCGTTCTTGCTGACTCTGTTCGAAATAGATCGAGATCGACAGCTCCAGATCGAGCAGCGCCGCCTTGACGATTGCGATGCTGGCGGCGCTGGCCGAAGGCGTGCGGAACCGCGAAAACAGACGCCGCCAAGGAGAACAGCGCTTGGCGACCCCGCTCAGCAATTTCTCGAGCACGAGCGCATACCCGCCGACATACCAGCGCGGCTCCAGCCCGATCCGCGCATGGACCGATCCGATCCGGCGCACGCTCGAGTGGAATTCGTCGTCGAACTTCCCGCTGGCAATGCGCATCCAGTGCGCGTCCTGCGATGCCTTGGCCTTCGACATATGCGCTTCGTCACGGAAGAAAGCGGAGGTCTCCGGCGTGGCGCGGGCGGTACTGTAAAAATGATCAAGGCCGTCCCCGATCATCGATGCGATCATCGGCGTAATCTGCGCGAGCGTGGCGCGCTCCTTTTCATGGATGCCCATGAAATTGAGGCGGGCCAGCACGTGTTCGTTGATCATCGCGGCATTCCTCCAGACTAGAATCGCGCCGGTCTTCGCATTGGGGATCGAAGGCATATTCCCCGCGACCGCAGCGAAGGCTGACGCGAGGATCATGTCACCTTGCTAGTATAGGAAGGAAACCGGGCGCTAAACGCGGCGGTCCAGATAGTGACAGAAAATGAGGTACTTATCTGTCGTTTGGTGCGCTGTGCCGTGTCGGCATGATCGACATCCTATAAAGATGTCATGTCGAGATTTGAGATACCTCTACCTGTCCGGTCGCCTGGCGCGATCTGCAATCGTCACCGCTGGGTGCCACATCTAGGCGTCATCGGTTTGCTGTGCATGGCGTCGATTGCCCCCGCATGTGCCAAGGATGCCAAGCCAGGCCCTTTGCTCAAAGCGGTGGGTGCGCCGGCTGGATTGGAACTGCGGGGATCCGCCCGGTCGCGGGTGGAAGCGATCGACGGGCAATTTCGTCCCAATCGGGCGACATCCGATCTGTTCTGGTCAGCCCGCACAACTCTGTTCGCGGCTTACAAGCGCGGCCCCGTTCGCGTCGGCGGGGAGTTGATCGACGCGCGCGGCTATGGCGAGCGGGCCAATTCGTCGGCGGGCAGTGGCGAGATCGATGCCCTCGAATTGTCACAGGCTTTCGTCTCGATCGACCTTGGCGACCGTCTCGGCCACAACACCAAGGCCGTTTTGACCGGTGGTCGTTTCACGCTCGATATCGGATCGAGCCGCTTGGTCGGGCGCGCCGATTTTCCCAATACCGTGAATTCCTACACAGGGGTAAACCTCGATCTGACCCGGCCCGGCAAGGACCGGATCTTCGCCTTCTGGGCGATGCCGCAGACGAGGCTACCCGCCGATTCCGCCGCGATTCACAACAACGCGATTCAATGGGATCGCGAGAGCAGCGCGCTGCAACTTTTCGGAGCTAGCTACCTAAGGCTGCAGGTCCGGCCCGGGGTCAGCGGCGAAATCTATGGCTATCGCCTCGCCGAGCATGATTCTCCCGATGCGGCAACCCGCGATCGTGGGCTGGTCACCTTAGGGGCGCGGCTGTTCCGGGCACCAGGCACCGGCTTCGATTATGATGCCGAGGCGGCGTATCAGTTCGGCACGGCGCGCGCGACCAGCGCGGCGTCTGACCTCGCCGACCTTCGGGTCTCGGCCAGCTTCGCTCATGCAGAACTCGGCCGTTCGTTCAAAGGCCGTTGGGCGCTGCGCGTGTCCTTGCATTTCGATTATGCCAGCGGTGACCGCGGCAAGCCGGGCGAGTACGGCCGGTTCGATCCATTGTTCGGAATGCGTCGCGCCGATCTCGGGCCGACTGGCCTTTACGGTCCGCTCGGTCGCAGCAACATCGTGTCGGTGGGGGGCGAGTCGATGTCACGCCGTCGGCCCGGTGGGACGGTTTCCTTTCGGTGCAGAAGCTGTGGCTGGACAGCGCGTCCGACAGTTTCGCCGCGACCGGGGTGCGCGATCGCAACGCTGCCGCGGGTAGGGACGCCGGGGTACAGGTCGAGGGGCGCGCGCGGTATTGGGTTATTCCGAAGCTGCTCCGCTTCGATCTCGGCGCAGCGTATCTGGGCAAAGCGCACTTCCTGCGCGCCGCATCGAATGCGGCGCATACCGGCGACACGCACTATCTCTATTTCGACGCAGCGGTGACGTTCTAGTCACATATTGGCACAACGAATGACAAATCGTACGACTACGTACTTCCCCTTAAGCGACATGGCGACCGCGAAAGATACCTTCCTGTTGAGGGAAGACACGGTTTTTCAATGGCGAGCGAGACAATAAGCGCGATGCGAAGGCCGCTCGTTCTGGCGATTGGCGAAGGCGCCTTTCGTGGCGTTCTCGCTGCGCATTTGACGCTGCACAACCATATGCCGATCATCTGCACCGATCATCTCGATCCTGCGCTTGGCCCGGCACTACGCGGTTCGGCCATTTTGGTGATCGAAGAAACGCTGATCGCCGCCGCGCCCGAGCAATGGGCCGAGACGCTTCGGGATCAATGTTGGGGCGGGGCGCTGATCGTCATCGTCGATAACGTACCCGAAGGCATTCGCGCGAGCGAAGGTGTCGCGCTGGTCAATCGGGCGCTTGCGATATCCGCGATCACCGACCTCGTGGAGAAATGGCAGGCCGACGGCAGCAACCTGCTCAGTCGGCCAAGTTGAAGTCGGCCGCGAAGGCAACACGAAGGGCCTCCGACAAGCTTCGTACGCCCAGTTTGTCCATCAGATTGGCGCGGTGAATCTCGACCGTGCGGGGACTGATATCGAGCTCGTAGCCGATCACCTTGTTGGCACTGCCAGCGACCAGCCCGGCCAGTACCTCGCGCTCGCGCGGGGTAAGTTTCGCAATCGCCTGCTGCGCCGTTTCGACGCGGGCGGCGGCATGTTGGTCCTGCTCCAGTTTCGAAAAGGCGTTCTCGACCACTTCCAGCAGGACCTGCGGCTCGCACGGCTTTTCAAGAAAGTCGAGCGCGCCGAGTTTCCACGCTTGCACGGCCACCGATGTGGCGCCGCGTCCGGTCAGGATGATCGCGCCGAATTTGGGGCTGACGGCCGAAAGCTCACGCAACACGTCCAGCCCGTTGGCACCGGGCATGTCATAGTCCAGCAGCACGCAGCCCGACTGCATGTCGTCGAGTTGGGCCAGAAAGTCGTCGCCCGATCGATAGGGAAAGATCAGCAAATTGGGTTTGACCGATAGCAGTGCCTGCATCCCCGCACGAACGGCCTCGTCATCGTCGACGATATAGATACTGCGCGTGCTCATGATGCCGTGTCCCCTGTCACTCTATCCATTTTAGGAAGGGTAAAGCGGAAAATGGCTCCACCATTCGGATTATTCCCGGCATGGAAGGTCCCGCGATGTGCTTCCACGATCCGGCGGCAGATCGAAAGTCCCACGCCCATGCCTTTTTCCCCCTTGGTCGATACGAACGGTTTATAGAGCGTGGCGAGGACTTCAGGGTCAAGTCCCGGACCCGTATCGCTAACACTGCATTCAACCATGTCGCCGGGCAAGACCGTCGTGCGAATGATGATCTCGCGCCGGTCGGGCGGACATTTGCGTAACTCTTCGATCGCATTGCGCAGCAAATTGGCGAGCACCTGCTGAATCTGCACCGCATCCGCCAGCACAGTCCGCGCTTCCGGATCGAGTTCGTAGCGTAGCTTGATATCGGATTGCGCACCACCGACGAACGAAAGGATAACGGCGTCCTGGACGACCGTATCCAGATCGACCGCGCGTGTATCGACTTCAGCCTTGGTGATGAAATCGCGCATCCGCCGGATGATGGCACCGGCCCGCAACGCTTGCTCGCTCGCCATTTTGACGAAGGCCTGTCCGCGCGCGACATTAGACGGATCCCCCAGGATCGCCTCTGCCGCTCCGAGGAAATAGACTGTGGCGGCAAGCGGTTGGTTGAGTTCGTGTGCAAGTCCCGTCGCCATTTCACCCATCGCGCTCAGGCGGGATACGTGCAGCAATTCGGCACGCATGTCGGATAGTCTCTCGTCCGCCGCATAGCGTTCCGACAGGTCCTTGCAGAAGCCGGTGAACAAATGGTTCTCACCAGCATCGGATTCGCCAAGCCAGAGCTCGACCGGCACCAACGTACCGTCACGGCGTTGTAGCGACAGGACTCGTGGCCGCTCGCTGAAGCTTTTTTCCTGCCTCGCCAGATACTTCGGGATAAAATTGTCGGGCCTCGCGCGAATCGGGTCGGGTGTGAGCATTTTGACATGCGATCCGATCGCCTCGTCGGCGGCATAACCGAACAGTCGCTCCGCCGACGCGCTGAACGCCTGGATGATGCCGCGATCGTCGATGATGATCATCGACGAGGGCACGGTCTTGAGGGCTGAGAGGAACAGCTCCTTCTGGACGTGCAGGGCCTGCTCGCGTTCCGCCCGATCGGTAATGTCGATGATGACGCCCAGCGCGCGATAGAATTTGCCCTCTGCATCGTAGAGGAAGCGCGACGACCCTTCGATCGAGCGCATACCGCCGGCCGGGGGGTAGAAGCGATATTGGTAACTGACGCGCTCGGCCTGCATTTTCGTCGCTTCCGCGATCGCGCGCTGCATGCCGGCAAAATCGTCCTTATCGACGCAGTCGATCCACTGCACATGCTTCTCGATTTCGCCCTGACGCAGACCTAGCCGTTGCTCCGCGCCGGCCGAAAAGGTCACCTCGCCGCTGGCCACGTCCCATTCGAAGCTGCCGATTTCGTGTGACGCGAGCGCAAGTTGCAGATTGGCCTCGGTTTCATGCAACGCCTCTTCCGCCGCCACGCGCGCGGAAATGTCGGTCATCGAATGGGCGTAGACCGGGGGGCGACCGGGTTCCTCGACGCGGCGCACGCGCTCGACCACGTGAACCGCGCTTCCGTCGCGCCGATGCTCGATCACCTCGCGATCGGAGTTATGCACATCGTCGGCGCGACGTAACGGCACACCGGATTGTGCATCGACCGTCTGCAGCAAATCATATTTGCGGCGCCCGACCGCGTCGTCCGCGCTCCAGCCGTACAAATCTTCGCAGCCGCGCGACCAGTGCTGGATTTCGCCGGATGGCGTGGTGAGCGCGATCGGTACCGAGTCCATCGCATGAGTGACTTCGACCAGCGCTTCATGCTCGGCCGAAATCCTGGTGATCGACCAGAATACGAGACCCGACATCACCAGGATGTTGATCGCCGCCGCGATTATATCGATGAGCGCGGCGGGGAGAACATCGACCTGGTCCATCGCGATTTCGACGAACGCGGTCACCGCCGGCATCAAGAGGATGGCCGGTAATATGTGGCGGAGCTTGCCCGCGAGCGCTGGATCGGTCCGCAGCAATTCGAACCAGCCAATTCGACCGCGCCATAATAACAAGGCAGCGGAAATGAAGAACGCCTGGAAGGTCGCCGGAGCGGACAGCAGAGCCACTTTCTCGGGCCCCATCGTGTGCAAAATCTGAAGATAAACGATGTTCGCGCCGAGAAACGAAGTGCCGAGCGCAACGCTGGCCAGCATTATGACGATCTGCGCCGCGAACCGGCCCGGCCGGGTCGCAGCCGCGACCGACAGTGTAAGGAGCGTGATCGTGCCAGCGGTAATGCTGTAGGGCGGACCATTGGCCATCGCATACGTGGCCATCTGATCAGGCCAGAGCCACTCTTCGATTGGTATGCGCAGCTGCGACACGGTCCGCAGGCTCCAGCCGGAGAGGTAGGTAAGCGGTACGGCGAGCAGCCAAATAGGAAGCTGTCGATAACCGCGCATCGCAGTGAGCAGCGACAGCGCGATGGCGATGTACGTGATTGCGGACAGCGGGTGGACGGGATGGTCTGCCTGGCCAAATCCTCTCAGCCACGCATTGTCGAGCGCCCAACCGAGCAAGCCGAGACTGCCGCACACAACTGCAGCTATTGCGCACAATTGCGGCAGCAACGCGCGCATCGGCGAAAACGTAACGTTGCCGACATGTTCCCCTGGGTAAACCTGGGTCAGCGCCAGCGCTTTGGTACTGAACATGTTGCGACGCACAATGCGGACCCCGATAACGCGAAGCATGGCGATACTTGGTTTCAGGTTATCGCGGGAAAACCACGTTCTGCAAATTAAAATGGGTAAAACAGTTCTAATTGATTGCGCTGCCTCGTGGGCAACACATTCAATCACGCAATATCGTTAACTTCGCGGTAGCTATATGTTTCGGACATGTAACGGAAAGTTATAATCTTCGACCCGTTTCGTTCAAAGAGTCGTCTCGCTCGCGTTTTCGCTTCTCTTTTGCGAGGTCGCCGTAAATGCCGCGTTCATCGTTGCCCGAAACGCGCGAGACTCCCGCGCGAAACCTACCGCCCGGTGTGATTCAGATATTCCCAAACTCTTGAAATAACAACAGAACCTTCGCCGACTGAGGAGGCGACTCGCTTCACCGATCCGGCGCGAACGTCGCCTACCGCAAAGATGCCCGGATGCGACGTCGCAAACGGGGATGTCGCCGAGACGTCGGGTCCTGTCAGCACGAAACCCTTGTCGTCGAGGGCGACCAGGCCGGACAGCCACGCAGTATTGGGCGCCGCACCGACCATTACGAACATCGCGCGCGTCGCAACCGTTTCGGTCCGACCCGTTTCAGCATCGCGGATCGTGACCGCCTCGAGATGCTCGCCACCGTGCAGCTGGCTGACTTCGGCCTGATATTCGATCGCAATCGCCGGATCCGCTTCCAGCCGACTCGACAGATAGCTCGACATCGACGCCGCGAGCGAGGTTCCGCGCACCAGCAAACGCACGCGGCTTGCCGATCGGCTCAGGAACATCGCGGCCTGGCCTGCGGAATTGCCGCCCCCGATGACGATCGCTTCGGTCCCGCGGCAATAGCGCGCCTCGACCTCGGTCGCCGCGTAATAGATACCGGCCCCCTCCAGGGCCTCCAGTCGGGCAATAGGCAAGCGGCGATATTGCACCCCAGTCGCGACCACTACCGAACGCCCGCGCACCCGTTTGCCGCTGTCGAGCGTCGCGCAGAAGGTGTCATCCTCCAGCCGTTCCAGCAGGCCGACGCGGCACGGCATCGCAAAGCGTGTGCCGAACTTCATCGCCTGCACCTCGCCGCGCCAGACCAGATCTGCGCCCGAAATACCGGTCGGGAAGCCCATATAGTTTTCGATCCTGGACGACGTGCCCGCCTGTCCGCCAATCGCGACGTCTTCGATGACCAGGGCGCACAGCCCCTCGGCGCCCGCATAGACGCCCGCGGCGACTCCCGCCGGGCCGCCGCCGACGATCAGCACGTCGAACACGTCTTCCTCGGCCAGATCACGGTTCAGGCCCAGCAGGCGCGCGACGGATTGTGGGCTCGGGTCGGACACCATTTCCCGACCGAAGATCACGCAGGGACCGCTCAGCGCGATGCCGCAGGTCTGCGCCATCGCCGCCGCTTCGTCAGTGTCGAGCGCGATCGTGGTGTAGGGAATTCGGTTGCGGCTGGCGAACTCGGCGATCCGCCGGATCTCCCGATCGGCCTCCTCGCCGATCAGGACGAGCGCGCCGTCATGATCGTCGAGCTGCCGCCGCCGCCGCGCCGACAGCACGGAAATCACGATGTCAGACATCTCCGGGATTTGCGACATCAGCGTCAGCATCGTGTCGCGCGGGACTTCGATCACTTCGGTTTCGACCGCGGCGCGCAATGGCATCGACCAATTGCCGCCATTCAGGAACGAAATCTCCCCCATGAATTGCGAGGGGCCAAGTGTGGAGGGCAAATGCCGCTCGTCGGTATAGAGATTGACCACCTCGATCTCGCCCGAGAGGACATAGGTGAAGCGGTCCGCGGGCTTGCCCGGTCGCGAAAGGAAGGTACCAGCCGGGTACCGAACGATCGTCCCAGCCGCGCGGAGGGCGGCGACGTGGCTTTCGGACAAGGGCGTCCGCTGCATGTGGCGAAGGTCGCCGCCGATCGTTTCCATGTGGTGCCACCCCGCTGACAGGTCGGCTTGATCCACATCGAATTCACCGCCGCGTCAAGACACGAACGGGGAGAGGCGTGTCAGACCAGGGTCGCGATACCGGCGATCAGGGCCCACATCAGGAGCGAAACCGATCCCGCGATCAGGATGCCGGTCCCGGGGGGCAAGGGCCGCTCCGCATGCGGATGCGCTGTAGCGGCCTGGCGTATCGATCGAACCCTCATCCCGGTTGCTCCTGTCGAAGCGCGTCTTCTTACGAGCGCGCTAAGAATCTCCTTTAATATAGAAGATGACAAGGCTTGGTTACGCGCCGCACGCCGCTTTTTCTTTCTTGCGCGTGCTGCGCCGCAATACTAAGCGGCCCTCGTGAAGGGTTCCCGGCGACGGGATCAATAGGGAAATCGGTGCGCGGGAGCGATCTCGCAAGACCGGTGCTGCCCCCGCAACTGTGACCGGATAGCCGGCGCGCCATCATGCCACTGGGTCTCGACCGACCTGGGAAGGCGGCACGTCAGCAATGACCCGGGAGCCAGGAGACCTGCCCCTCACGGTCGATCCACTGCGCGGGCGGGTGAACCGTGCGGACGAGGCGAAACCTCGAGCGAACGACGGAACCGGGGCCATCGCTCCGCGCGTCGCCGCACGGGCGATGCTCGGCGTGCTGGCCCTCTTTGAGGGTAACGTCATGATTGCATTTCAGAAATTTTTCCCCACCGCTTTGGTGCTAGGCTTGGCGGGCACCGCCCACGCGCAAACCGCACCGACCGCCAAGGCTGACGAGAGCGGCACCAGCGAGATCATCATCGCCGATCAGCGGGCCGAGCCTGATATCATCGTCGCCGCGCGCGTACCGCAATCGAGCAGCCAGGTCGGCCAGGCCGTCACGGTCCTGACTCGCGCCGAACTGGAGCGCCGCCAGACCATCGTCCTGTCGGATGTGCTCGCCACGACGCCGGGCGTTACGGTGACGCGCAACGGTGGCGTGGGCAACGTCACCGCCGTTCGCATCCGCGGTGCGGAGGGCGAACAAACTTTGACGATTATCGACGGAATTCGCGTCAACGATCCGTCTTCGCCCGGCGGTGCATTCGATTTCGGCACGCTGCTCGCCGGATCGATCGATCGAGTGGAGGTTCTGCGCGGCCCGAATTCGGTGCCGTGGGGCAGCCAGGCGATCGGCGGCGTGGTCAACATCACCACCGCGTCGCCGACGGAAGGGCTGCAGGCGCGCGGCCGGGTCGAATACGGGTCGCATGACGCGGTGTACGCAAGTGCGGGCCTGTCGGGCGGTACGGGTCCGCTGACCGCCTCGTTCAACGGTGGCTATTCGCGCACCGACGGCATCTCGGCTGCGGCGAGCGGCACCGAGCCCGACGGCTTCCGCCAATATGGCGCGACCGGCAAGGTCGGCCTCGAACTTGCGCCAGGCATCGGGATCGACTTGCGCGGCTACTATGCCGACAGCCGCACGCAATATGACTCGGGTTTTCCGCCACCCAATTATGTCGTTTCGGACAGCCCAGCCTATTCGACCGCGAAGGAAGCGTACGGTTATGCCGGGGCGCACGCGAACCTGCTTGATGGCCGCTTTCGCAACCGCCTCGCCTTCACGATCGCCGACATCAAGCGCGACAATTTCGACGCGCCCAACACGCCCGTGTCCTTCTTCGCGCGCGGGCGGACCGAACGGTTCGAATATCAGGGCGATTTCCGCGTGAACGATCAGCTCCGCCTGGTCGGCGGCGCGGAGCATGAGAACAGCCGCTTCAACGACGGCAGCACCTTCGCTTCGACGGGTATCACCTCGGTGTACGGCGAGGCGATCGTCAATCCGGTGCGCCAGTTGACGATCACGGGCGGGGTACGCCATGACGACCACCGCACCTTTGGCAGCCGCACGACGTTCGGCGCGGATGCGGCGCTGGCGCTCGATACAGGCACGACGCTGCGCGCGAGCTATGGCGAGGGTTTCAAGGCGCCGACGCTATATCAATTGTTCAGCGCTTACGGGAACCGGCAACTCGTGCCGGAGACGGCGCGCAGCTACGATGTCGGCGTACAGCAGAGCGTGCTGGGGGGAGCGGCAACCGCAAGCGTGACCTATTTCCGCCGTGACACGCGCAACCAGATTGATTTCGCATCGTGCCCCAGGGCGCAGGTTACCAACGCTGCGTCGATCTGCTTCAACCGGCCATTCGGCGTATACGACAACATTGCCCGGACGCGCGCCGAGGGCGTCGAGGTCGAATTGGCGCTGCACCCGGTCGAAGCCCTGACGGTGACCGGGAATTACAGCTACATCGACGCCAAGAACCGTTCCGCTGGAGCCAACTTCGGCAAGGATCTGGCGCGGCGCCCGAAGCAGACGGTCAGCCTGCTGGCCGACTACCGCTTCCCGATCGGCCTTTCGATCGGCGGGACTGTCACGCATGTCGGCGACAGCTTCGATAACGCCGGCAACACGGTCCGGCTCGACGGTTATGTCTTGGCGGGCTTCCGTGCCGAAATGCCGATCGGGCAGCGGCTGGTGGTCTATGGTCGGATCGACAACGCGTTTGACGAGCGATACCGTACCGTTGCCAATTACGGCACCGATGGACGTACGGTATCCGGTGGCATTCGCGTGAAACTCGACTGATGCGCCTGGTCCCGCTGCTTGCCGTGCTGCTCGCCGGGTGCGCTGCCCCGGCGCGCGGTCCGGCAAGCGGCGGGCTACCCGCCGGTGGCATCGTCTCGACCAATCCATGCGCAGACGCGATGCTGGTCGAACTCGCGCCCGAGCGGCTGAGCGCGATCAGCCAATATTCGCATAATCCGGCGGCGACATCGTTGCCGCTGTCGGTCGCGCGACGCTTTCCGTCGACGGCGGGCACGGCGGAAGAGGTAATCGCGCTGCGGCCGTCCCTGGTGGTCACGTCCAGTTTCACGCCGCTTGCCACGCGCGATGCATATCGGCGTGCCGGGCTCAAGACGTTGCTGCTCGATTCCCCCGCGACCGTAGCCGCGAGCGAAGCGCAGATCGCGCTGGTTGCCGAGGCGGTAGGGCAGAGCGCGCGGGGCAGGGCTATGATCGCGCGTATCGAACAGGCAGTCGCACGTGCCGCACCGCGCGATGCAAAAGCTCCGCCGTCGGTATTGCTCTTCATTGGCGGGACATTGGCGAACGGTCCCGGCAACCTGCTCGATGAATTGATGGCGCGCGCGGGATTGCACAATGCCGCCAAGGACTATGGTCTTGCCTACACTGCGCCCGTAGCGCTCGAAAGCATCGCAGCCGCCCCGCCGGCGCTGATCCTCACCCCGGGTCCATCGCGCAATGCGACGCTCCGCGCGCGCGTTCTCAATCGAATGCACGCGCCGACGCGCTATGCCACCTTCGCGCGGACGCTGATCAATTGCGGCGGACCGACGATCGTTCCCGCCGTCACCCGACTGGCCGAACTGCGGCGCGGCGAGGCATGACGCGGAAGCTCCTCCTGCTCGCGCTGCTGACGGTGGCCGCCTTCGCGCTGTCGCTGATGGCGGGCAAGCTGTGGATCCCCCGGCTGCCTGGCTCGGTCAGGATGCCAATGCCGCGATCCTGTTCGAACTGCGTTTGCCGCGCGCGCTGCTCGGGTTGATGATCGGGGCGGTGCTCGGCCTGTCGGGGGCGGTCCTGCAAGGGTATCTGCGAAACCCGTTGGCCGATCCGGGCGTGGTCGGTGTCTCGTCGAGCGCGGCGCTCGGGGCGGTGACGGCAATCGTGCTGGGCATTGCCGGCAACCCGATCGTGCTGTTCGTCTGCGCGATGGCGGCGGCGGGCGGGTCGATGGCGCTGCTCGCGGCGCTCACGTGGCGGCAGGCGAGCGCGGTGCAGTTCATCCTTGCGGGCACGGTGCTCGCCAGCCTCTCCGGCGCGCTGACCGCCTTTGTTATCTCGATCGCGCCGAACCCCTATGCGGTGGCCGAAGTGATCGACTGGCTGATGGGCGCGCTGACCGATCGCGGAATGGAAGATGTCGCCCGCGCGGCACCGTTCCTACTGATCGGCGCGGTGGTGCTGGCGGCGACCGGTCCGTCACTCGATGCGCTGAGCCTGGGCGAGGATACGGCACGCTCGATGGGCATTCGGCTCGGACGGCTGCAGGCGCTGGTGGTGCTGGGCACCGGGTTGATCGTGGGGGCGAGCGTCGCGGTGACCGGCGTGGTCGGTTTTGTCGGGCTGATCGTGCCGCATCTGCTGCGCCCGCTGTTCGGTGCGCGGCCGTCCGCTTTGCTGTTGCCGAGCGCGCTGGGCGGTGCGGTGCTGACGCTGGTTGCGGACAGCCTGTGCCGCCTGATCCCCGGCGCTGGCGAAGTACGGCTGGGCGTTGCGATGGCGATGATCGGCGGGCCGTTCTTCCTCTGGCTGCTGCTGAAGGGACGCACTGGATGGAATTGAGCCTGACGCAGCTTGGCGTGACGCTCGACGGGCGGCGGGTGCTGGACGGCATCGATGCGGTGCTGTGGTCCGGGCGTGTTACCGCAATCCTTGGCCCCAATGGGGCGGGGAAGAGTACGCTGCTCAAGGCGATCGCGGCGTTGCTGACCCCGAGCGACGGAATGGTATCGATCGGTGATCGCGCGGTTGCCACGCTCGACCCGCGCGAGCGCGCGCGGCTGATCGGCTATCTGCCGCAGGACGCCCGCGTGCATTGGGATTTGCGCGTGCGCGACGTGGTGGCGTTGGGGCGTGTTGCACACCGTTCGCCCTTCGCTGGGCCGAGCGACGCCGATCGCGCCGCGATCGATGCGGCGATGGCGATGACGGAGACCGCCGCGTTCGCGGACCGCGGCATCGCGACGCTGTCGGGCGGGGAACGGGCGCGCGTCTTGCTCGCGCGCGTGCTGGCGGGGGATCCGGCGTGGCTGCTGGCCGACGAGCCGATGGCGAGCCTTGATCCTGCGCATCAGCTCGATCTGCTCGATCAGCTGCGGGGGGTGGCGGCGCGCGGGCGGGGCGTGGCGGTGGTGCTGCACGATCTGCTGCACGCCGGGCGGATCGCGGACGATGTCGTGTTGCTGCAGCATGGCCGCGTCGTGGCGCATGGGTCGACCGCCGAAGTGTTGACCGCTGACACACTCGCGCGGGTGTTCGATATCGCGGTGCGCGTTTCGCATGATTCCGACGGGCGGCCGATGTGCGTGCCGATCGGGCGCGTCGGATCATCCTTGCCGTAAGGCGCAAACCCCGTAGTGTGCGGCGCGCCGGAACAGCGGCAAGGGTGGGGGACGATATGGCGACGACGGTGGCGAGCGATCTTGGGCCGGGGGCGGATGCGCCGCCCAGCCGCAAGGACATTCAGCTCGTCATTACCGCGTCGTCGCTCGGCACGATCTTCGAATGGTATGATTTCTTCATTTACGGCACGCTCGCCGCATCGGGCATCATCGGCCGGACCTTCTTCCCGGCGCAGAACGAACTGTTGCAGACGCTTTACGCCTGGGCCGGCTTTGCGGTCGGCTTCGGGTTTCGGCCGCTCGGCGCGGTCCTGTTCGGTTTTCTTGGCGACAAATTGGGGCGCAAATACACGTTCCTGGTAACGATTTCGGTGATGGGCCTGGCGACGGCTGCGGTGGGCATGGTGCCGTCGGCCGCCGCGATCGGGCTGGCGGCGCCCTTCATCATCATTGGCTTGCGCGTGCTGCAGGGCCTTGCGCTCGGCGGGGAATATGGCGGTGCGGCGATTTACGTCGCCGAACACGCGCCGCCTGGCAAGAGCGGCTATTTCACCAGCTTCATCCAGGCGAGCGTCGCGGGTGGTTTCATCCTGAGCCTCGCGGTTGTTTTGCTGACCAAAGGCCTGATGCCGACGGCCGTGTGGGATTCCTGGGGCTGGCGCGTGCCGTTCCTTTTCTCGCTCGTCTTGCTCGCCGTGTCGTTGTGGATGCGGCTGAAATTGTCGGAGAGCCCGGTTTTCAAACGGATGAAGGAATCGGGGCAGTGCGCCAAGAACCCGTTCGTCGAAAGTTTCACCTATCCCGGTAATATCAAGCGGTTGTTCGTCGCTTTATTCGGCATTTCGGCCGGGCTGACGGTGATCTGGTACACCGCGATGTTCACGGTGCTGTCCTTCCTGCAGGGCACGATGCGGGTGCAGGAAACCGCCGCGCAGTTGATCGTCGGCTTCGGTGCGCTCGGCGGGCTGGGCTTTTTTGTGCTCTTTGGCTGGCTGTCGGACAAGGTCGGGCGCAAGACGCCGATCATCGTCGGCTACGCGCTCACGCTGGTGCTGATCTTCCCGATCTTCTGGGTGATGGGGTCGGCCGCCAACCCGGCGCTCGCGCTTGCCGCGAAGCGCGCGCCGGTGGTCGTCTCCGGTCCAGCTTGCCAATACGAACTCTTCCCCGGAAAACCGAGCGAATGCCGACGCTTGCTCGACTATCTGTCGAAAAAGGGCGTCCCCTATACCAAGGCGCACACGCCGGTGACGCTCGTTCTGGTCGGCGGGGTTGGCGTCAACGACATGACCAATGAAGGGGTGGAGGCCGCGCTGACCAAGAGCGGCTATGACCTGCGCCCGGTCACGCCGTCGCCGGGGAACATCGTGGTGATCCTGATCGCGATTCTGGCCTTGAGCGCCCTGTCGGGCATTACCTACGGCCCGGTGGCCGCGTTGCTAACCGAGCTCTTTCCAGCGCGCATCCGCTACAGTTCGATGTCGATCCCGTACCATATCGGCACCGGCTATTTCGGCGGATTTCTCCCGTTGATCAGCCAGGTGATCGTGGCGCGCACGGGCGATCCCTTTGCCGGTCTGTGGTACACCGTCGCGGTGGTGGCGATGGCGCTGGTGGTCACGGTCTTCATGCTCGATGAGGGCAAGCCGGGTACGGCGCACGTAGACTAGCCGCACGCCGGGCGCTAACCGCCGGGGATGCCCGCACCCCTCCGCCTTCGCCTCGATGCCGCCGCCCTGACTGACAATTGGCGGGCGCTGGACCGGATGAGCGGAGCCGCCGCTTGCGGGGCGGCAGTGAAAGCCAACGGGTACGGTCTTGGCGCGCGCGGCGTGGTCGAGCGGCTGGCTGGGGCAGGGTGTCGCGACTTCTTCGTGGCGACGTGGGCCGAAGCGGCGGCGTTGGGTGATCTTGGCGTCCGCGTGTCCGTGCTCCACGGCGTACGCGAAGAGGACATGCCGACCGCACGCAGTGGCATCGGACGACCCGTCCTGAACACGGCGACGCAGATCGCACGCTGGCGCGATGCCGGGGGTGGACACTGCGACGTGATGGTCGATACCGGCATGAATCGGCTGGGCGTGTCGGTCGAGCATGTCACACAAGGGCTGCTCGACGGGCTTCAGATCGACACGCTGATGAGCCATTTCGCGTGCGCCGATGAG
The DNA here is from genome assembly GCF_044881195.1 of Sphingomonas sp. MMS24-J45. Taxonomy (GTDB): domain Bacteria; phylum Pseudomonadota; class Alphaproteobacteria; order Sphingomonadales; family Sphingomonadaceae; genus Sphingomonas. The sequence goes on from NZ_CP173255.1 coordinate 2,790,193, forward strand.
GACTCGCCGGTCAATGCCCGGCAATGCGCCGCGCTGGAGGGGCTGCGTGGCCGGACTGGTGCGAAGCGGCTGAGCCTCGCCAATTCGGCGGGCATCGCGCTGGGGGCGGACTATGCTTTCGATCTCACCCGCCCCGGCCTGGCGCTCTACGGCGGCGTCCCGCGCGGCGAACTGGCGAAGGTGGTGCGGCAAGTCGTTACGCCCGAAGCGCAAATCCTGCAGCGCCGCACGCTCGCGGCGGGGGAGTCGATCGGCTACAACGCGCGGTACACTGCCACCGCACCGACCGAGGTCGCGATCCTCAATATTGGGTACGCCGACGGCTATTGGCGCGGCTTTTCGAATGCGGGGTCGGCGCGCGTGGGGGAGGTGGTGCTGCCGGTGCTGGGCCGCGTATCGATGGATCTGACCGCAATCCGCGTCGATGCCGCACCTGACCTGGCGGAGGGCGACTGGGTAGCGATCGACTATGCGCTGCCGCAGGCGGCGGCGGTGTCGGGGATGTCGCAATATGAATTGCTGACGGGCCTGGGCGCTCGGGCCGAGCGGGTTTGGGCATAACAAGGGGCAGTTCCGCTGGCGCGGAACTGCCCCTCTTTATAGCCCGCTGACGCTTTAGAAGCGGGTGGTAACCGACGCCTGGAAGCGGCGACCGATCTGATCGTAATAATCAGCAAAGGTGTAGCCGAGCGCTCCTGCAGTCGTCTGGTCGAGCACGTTCGATACGTTGAGCTGCAGGCGGAATTTGTCGTTCACGTCCAAGCCAAGCGCGAGATCGACGTTATGCAGCGCCGGATAGCGATTGTACGGATAGACTTCCGGTCCGGCCGGATCGTTGCCAGCAAAAATCCGGGTCGGCGACTGACGGTTCCAAGTGACCTGCCCATAGATCCAATCGTGCTCGTAGCGGACCGAGAGCTGGGTTTCCAGCGTCGGACGCGAATACGTGCCAGCCGTCACTGCACGATCCCCGTTGAAGGTACCCGATGCGGATGTGTCGTACCGGATCAGGTGATATGCGTTCGCGCGGAGCACGACGCGATCCGTACCGAGCTTGAGCGAGTAGTTGACCGTTGCGTTGACCGCCCGCACCTGAATCCCACCGAGGTTAAGGAAGCCTGCCTGCACACCGTTCTGGAGCTGGAAGTCCGCACCGCGGGTGAAGCGTGAGCAGCCGTTCAGGCCGATCTGCGCGGTCGAGTCAGGATAGGTCGGGCTATCATAGCACGCCTGCAGGAAAGTGCCGACGCCTGCGGTTACGATCTGATCCTTCAGGTTCAGGCTGATATAGTCACCCGAGATGGTGAGGCCCGGAATCCAGCGCGGGGTCAGCGCCGCACCAGCCGTCCAGCTCTCGCCGCGTTCCGGCTTCAGCGTTGGAGAACCGGAGAAGGTCCCCTGCAAGCTGCCCCCCTGCGGGACGAAGTTGGCCAGGAAGGTGTTGGCTGACGCAACGTCCGTCGCATTGCCGTTGGCGATCACTGCGGCGGCGCAGTTTGCAGCGCGTGGCAGGTTGTTTGCCGCATTATTGATGTTGGCTGGACCGCAGAGGTCAGTGACGGCCTGGAAGGTCGGCTGACCACCCAGGAACAGTTCGACGATCGATGGCTGACGCAGCGATCGCGTGAAGTTACCGCGGAACTGGATGTCCCGGATAGGGCGCCAGGTCCCGGCTAGCGAGTAGATCGTCCCGACCTTGCCCTCGGCCTTTGGCGTGATCACCTGGCCAGCGAGGTTGCGATAGCTCGCAGCTGCGCCGCTCTGCTGGGTCACGCGTAGTGCCGGACGGAATTCGAGCGAACCAACGAACGGCAGGAAGTCCGGGCCGGTCAGCGGGATTGCCAATTCGCCACCACCTTCAAACGTACGCGTGTAGGCGGTGGTGTTCGCCGACGGTGCGGACCGCGACCGACCAAGAATGTTGAGCTCGTTGGTCGTGAACGAGAGCGAATCGCGGCGATACTCAGCGTTCACACTAACTGCCAGCGGACCGGCTGGAAGATCAAACAACTGACCACCGACGCTTCCGACGATGTAGGTCTGCTTGGACACGTTCCGGAACAGCGAAGGGCTGATCACATAGTCCTTCGACGCCTGGCTCATCTGGTTGTAGCCGAACGGATTGAGCGGCTGGCACGCGTCAATCAGCGCCTGCGTGATCACCGGCGTCACGAGCACTTCGGTCGGCAGGCCATCGGCACCGCGAACGCGCGTGATGTTCTCGGCCGTGCCGTTGGGCGTACGTCCAAGATACTGGCTTGGGAACAGCTTGGAACGGCAGACGATATTGCCGTTAGCCGCGCCGCCAGCGGCGACGCCGGCATCAACCGCATCCAGTGCGAGCTGATATTCGACGTCGGCGATGCCGTAAGAACGCGTGTTTTGACGCGAATCGCCGTAGGTACCGGAAAGTTCGGCATTCCATGACTTGCCCAGCAACCCGAACTTCCACTTCAAGCCGGCAGTGATGCGGAACGTTTCCTGCCGGTTCACGAACTCGTTCGCGCCGACCACGTCCTGGTTCTGACGGGTGATCAGGAAATTGCCGTTGTTGGTCCCGTTACCGGTGGCAATGCCCACCGAGTTCAGTACCGAACGGTTTTGCGCGGTCAGGAACGGGTTGTTGATATTGACCAGGAGGGCGGCGTTCTCCTGCGTGTTGGTGATGAAGTTCTGCGATCCCGCAATGTTACCAAGCGAGCGGTTCAACACGTTGGCGTAGGTGTTTTCGCTGAAGAAGGTCAGGTTGTCGGTGATGTCGAAATGGCCCAACAGGTTGACCACATACCGATCCTGCTGCGTGCGAAGAACGGTGTTCTCGAGGCTGCGGTTGAAGCCGGCGTTGCCGCCGACCGACGAACCAACCGTGATCGGAGCATTGCCGCTGATCGGGCCGGAGAAGGTGATCTCCTGCAATGTGCCGTTATCGTTGAACTGCAGCGGCACGGCGCGGAACGGGAGGATCTGGTTGACTGGCACCATCACGTTCGCGCCGTTGACCCGAACACTGACGAGCGTCGTATCCGTATTGGCAACCCGCGGGACGGCTGGATCGAACGTGCCGATGAAGTAGTTCAGGTTCGTGGTCGGGTTCGCGGCCAAGAACTCGCGTGCCGTGAAACGGTTGGCTTGCAGAATGTTGACCGCAAGTGTCGTCAACTGTGCAGCCGTCGCGCCGGTCGGCGCAGTCACCCCATATGCGGCAAGCACCGAAGCTGCAGTCACGTTCGCGGGCAGCGACGTGGGCGCAAAAGTCGTGAAAGGCACGCCAGTCGCCTGCGCGGAAGCGCCATTCAAACCGTTGCCGCTGATCGCCCCCGCACCAGGGGTGCCCTGGATGATCTGCGCCGCCGAGAAACTGAAAAAGCCGTTGTTGATCGAGCCTGCGATCGTCGTGCGGCCACCCGTTGTGTTGGTCGCATTCAGCGCGAAGCCGACTGGCGCGACCCCATTGGCAAAGGTGATGTAGTTGGAGGTGCGCAGGGTCGCGCCCGAGCCAGATGTGATTGGCGTATAGGGCGTGTAATAGGTGTTGCTCTGGCTGAGCAGAACGGTGCCCGGGTTGCTGAGCGTCTGCGTAACGAAGCCGAGCCCGAACAAAGTCGATGGCTGTCCGTCGTCGGATGCGCGCAGGAAAGCGCCGTTGTTGAGGTTGGTCACGTCAACGATGGATGTCGGCGTGAATGAAGGATTGCGGATGCCGCCGTTGAAGGGATTGGTATAGGAACCGGGGCGGACGTTGCGGAAATCGCGGGCGACCGCTTGAAGGCCGTCATTGCGCGAATATTCAAATGACAGCGTCAGGTTGGCACGACCATCGAAGAAATTATGACCGCCAAGGGCGCTGATCTGATATTGCCCAGCATCACCGCGTTCCGAAACACCGGCCAGTGCTCGCGCCTGAAACCCGTTGTAATTGTCCTTGAGGATGAAGTTCACGACACCCGCGATTGCGTCCGCACCGTACGCTGCGGCACCACCGACGGTGACGACGTCGACCCGCTCGATAAGCGACGACGGAATAACGTTGATGTCCACCTGGCTGCCGGTTTCGTTACCCGCAACGAACAAGGATGCCGAGTTGCCGGACACGAAGCGGCGCCCGTTGACGAGTGTCAGGGTACGCGCCGTGCCAAGGTCGAGCAGATCGACGAATGCTGCACCGAGGCTAGCGGTCTGGCCACCGTTGTTGCCGTTAAGCGGGCTGGCTCCGGGGCCGACCAGCGGAATATCGTTGAGCGCCTCGAGCGCGTTCGTGAAGCCGCGCGTCTCAATCGATTGTGCAGTGACCTGGACGCCGGGCAGAACGCCATCCGATTCCGGGCGGCGGATGCGCGATCCGGTGACAACGATCGAGTTATCCTTGGAAATCGAACCGTCTGCCGACGCCGTTTCCTCTTTTTGCTCTTCCTTATCCTGCGCCGTCGTTGGCGGCACGTTGGCAGGAGCTGATTGCGCGTAGGCCGCGCCGGGAAGGGTTGCGATCAGCGCTGCGCTGGTCAGCGCAGTCGCGGACAATAGGACTCGGAGCTTCATGAAATTCCCCCATTTCGATTCAACGCGGCATTTTGTGCTCGGTTGTGGGGGAGGAAACTGGAATTTACGCTTCAGCGCAAGCGGAACCTGTCTGGAACATGAACGAACTATGACAGATTGACGCGACTGTTGCGGTTATACAACAGCCGAATCGGACCAATTCTCGTTGCAGTGGAAAAGTCGGCGCTACCGCTCCACGCACATTGCGATGCCCATGCCGCCGCCGATGCACAGCGTCGCGAGGCCCTTTTTGGCATCGCGCTTGGCCATTTCGTAGAGGAGCGTGGTGAGCACGCGCGCGCCGCTCGCGCCGATCGGGTGGCCGATCGCGATGGCGCCGCCGTTCACGTTCACGCGCTCGGCATCCCAGCCAAGCTCCTTGCCGACCGACAGCGCCTGCGCGGCGAACGCCTCGTTCGCTTCGATCAGATCCAGTTCTGCAAGGCTCCAGCCCGCCTTTTCCAGCGCGCGCCGCGTCGCCGGCACCGGGCCGATGCCCATGATCGAGGGATCGACGCCAGCCGACGCCCAGCTGGCGATCCGCGCCAGGATCGGGGATCCGCGACGTTCGGCCTCGGCGCGGCTCATCACGACCAGCGCGGCGGCGCCGTCGTTTAGGCCGGAGGCGTTGGCGGCGGTGACGGTGCCGTCCTTCTTGAAAGCGGGGCGGACGCCGGACACGCTGTCGATCGTAACGCCGCTGCGGATATATTCATCATCGGCCACAATCGTGTCGCCCTTGCGGCCCGAAACCGTGACGGCCGCGATTTCGTCGCGGAAGCGGCCTGAACCCCGGGCCGCTTCGGCCAGGTTCTGCGAACGGACCGAAAAGGCGTCCTGCGCCTCTCGCGTGACCTGATACTGCTCGGCCAGATTCTCGGCGGTGATGCCCATATGGTAGCGGTTGAAGGCGTCGGTGAGGCCGTCCTTGACCATCGTATCGATCAGCGACAGGTCGCCCATCTTCTGACCCGACCGCAGCATTTGTGCGTGGGCGCTCATCGACATGGATTCCTGACCGCCTGCGACAACGATGCGCGCGTCGCCGGTGGCGATCGCTTGTGCTGCCAGCGCCACGGCACGCAGGCCGGAGCCGCACACCTGGTTCACGCCCCAGGCCGGGATTTCCTTGGGGACGCCCGCCGCCATCGACGCCTGGCGTGCCGGGTTCTGCCCTTGAGCTGCGGTGAGCACTTGGCCGAGGATGACTTCAGAAACGTCCTCGCCCGCAACACCTGCCTGCGCGAGGGCGGCTTCGATCGCGACGCGGCCGAGCTCGTGCGCTGGCGTGGTGGCGAAGGAGCCCAGGAAGCTGCCGACGGGGGTGCGCTTGGCGGCGGTGATGACGATGTCGTGCATGGGTATCTCCGGGTCTGGCGTGGCGGCTATTTAGGCTGGGGTAATGCGTTTAACCAGCCCGACAAAGGTTCCCACACCTGGTTAAGAGCCGAGCCGCCGACGATCATCCCGACATGCCCGGCACCAAGATCGTGGCGATCGGGCAGATTTGCGGCGCTGGCGGCGGGGACGATGCGATCGTTGCGCGAGACGAATTCGATCGCCGGGCAGGGTATGGCGGTGGGGGTGATTGCCTTTCCGCCAATCTTCCAAAGCCCAGCGCCGGTCATGTCGTTGCCGACGAAATCCTCAAACAACTGCCGTCCGGTAGCATAGGGCAAAGGCGCACCGGCATTGGCCCAATCCTCCATCGCGACGAACCGGCGCGCGGCGGGGCTGGCCGGGTCCATTGCGGCGAACGTCTCATATTTGCCGATCGTCCGCGCCGGATCGAGCCGCCAGAAGCCCGCCTGAAGCACTTCCATCGGCACGAGGGCCATCGATTCGCACGTCGGCTTGGCGGCGGTCCATAGCGCGGCGATTTCGCCGCGCGCCGCCGCGCCGAAGCCGGCGAAGGTCCAGGGGGATGCGACCAGCGCGAGCCCGGCGACGGGCGCAATGCACGCCGCCGCCAGCGCCATCGTGCCGCCAAGGCAATAGCCGACCAGGACCGGCGGCTCGGCGAACTTGGCGATCAGCGGGAGCAGCACCCGCTCGACATGCGCCGTTACGTCCATGCCGCGTGCTTTCGGCGGCGGTGTCCCCCAATCGAGCAGGAACGGGTGGTGCCCCTGCTGCGCCAACCAGCGCAGCAAGGAGATGTCGGGGGCCAGGTCGAGAATGTGCGGCGGATTGATCAGTGACGGCACAAAGATGACCGCGCGCCCACTGCCCCCTTTTGCGCCATAATCGCGCAGGCGCGCGGTACCTTTGCGGAAACGCGCGGGGGCGGGCCTGTGGGCGCGTCCCCGGCGAAAAGCCTGATACGCGCGCAATCCCGCCAGTGCTGCGGCGCGGCGATCCAGTGACGTCGCGGTTTCTTCGCGCAACATGTCGAGGAACAACGGTAACGGGCGTGGTCCGTGTTGCGGTGCAGTATCAAAAGGTGGTACGGCAGAAGCAACCATAGGCGGGGAGCCTTTTCATGAAGAAGACCACGCCGGGCGATGGCCCGGTCACAATCAAGAAATACGCGAACCGCCGCCTCTACAATACCGAGACCTCGTCTTACATCACGCTCGATCACCTCGCCGCGATGACGCGCGAGGGGCGTGATTTCAAGGTGCTCGACGCGAAGTCCGAAGAGGACATCACGCACAATATTCTGACCCAGATCATCATGGAAGAGGAACAGCGCGGGCAGACGATGCTGCCAGTCAATTTCCTGCGCCAGTTGATCGCGATGTATGGCGATTCGATGCAGGCGATGGTGCCGGGCTATCTCGAAGCGTCGATGGACAGTTTCCGCCGCAACCAGCAGCAGTTCAAATCGGCGGTCGAGGGAGCGTTTGCCAATTCTCCCTTCGCCGAACTCGCCAAGCAGAACATGGCGATGTTCGAGGCCGCGACGCAGGCGTTCAAGCCGGGTGTAAAGAGCACATCCGGCGCGGCCCCGCAGACCGCCAGCAGCAAGGATGACGAGATCGCCGCGCTGAAGGCGGAGCTCGGACGGCTGAATGAAAAGATCGAAAAGCTCGGCGACTGAGCGGTTTGAACGTCTGGTGGGTCGCGGCCGTAGTCGCCGGGTTTGTGGCGATTGCCGCGGGCTTGGGCGACTGGCGGCGTTCGAAGCGGCGCGATCTCGATTCGATCGGTTGGGTCGATTGGCGCACGCTGCAGATGTTCGCGTTGATCGCCGCTGCTTGCTGCGCGATCGTGGCGACGCATAATCAGTAGAAGTGGCGCAGCGTTAGCGTCTTCTTGGTGCCGTCGCACAGGCCGAGCCGGACGGTTCGGCCCGGCCGATCGACCGGCCAGCGTAGCGGGGTATCCGGTGTGATCGCTGCGTCATCGACCCGGCAAATCTGCGCGCCTGTCCGCCATCCGTCGGCTTCGGCAGGCCCGCCGCGCATGACGTGGAGCACCGTTAGCCTGTCGGGCTCGACGCGCAGAACGAGGCCGCTGGTCGAACGAAACGGCGGCGCGTCGGCATGTTTGCCGGGGCTCAGCACCATCCGCCCGGCGGCGGGATCGACCAAGACGCGGTAGCCCGCCAGGAAGCCGGAGCCGATCCGCCCGTTCATCCCGATCGTTCGGGTATAGCCGGTGTCGGGTTCGATCCGCGTTTCGACAGTGCGCGCGGTCAGCGTGCCGCTGCGGAGTGCGGGTACGATCGCGAGATCGACCTCCGACGGTCCGCCAATGCCATAAGCGATCGTGCTGGTGGTCGGGGCCTTCGCCTCGGGCAGGGCATCCCACACCCCTTTGCGCAGCGTCACCGCACCCCCGTCGCCCGTGTCGATTAGGATGCGCGTGATGCGTGCGGCGCCAATCGAAATCTCGGTCACATAGCCCGGCCAGGTGCCCGCAATGCGCAGCGGCGCGGTGCTGCCGCGAAACGGCAAGCGGCCGGAGGGGAGCATCCGGAAGCGCCGCGCATCGTAATCGATGTCGAGCGCATAGCCCTGCGTGACGTCGCGTCCGACGAGAAGATCGACTGGCGTCCCGCCCGTTGCCGCATCGGGCAGGGGCGCGGTTGCCAGGTGTGCGAGATGCCGGGTCAACGCCCCGATCCTGATCTGGCCGACATTGACGGAGCCGCCGGCCACCGCGCCACCGATCGCGATCGCCGCTGGACCGGACGTGATGTGCAGCCTGGCCCGGTCGACAAAATTGCGCGACAGCAGCGACATGCTGACCCCGGTGTCGAGTATCGCGCTGACGGGTTGGCCATCGACGATCGCCGAAAAACGGATCTGGTTGGCGGTGGTCAGTTCGAACGCGATCCAGCGCGCCTCGGCATCTGGCGCGAGCACATCTGTGGCCGCCGGTTGGGGTGCGGCAGCGATCAGCAGCGGAAGGGCGAGAAGTGCGCGCATCGGCGTGACCTTAGACCTTGCGCACGCGGCCGTCGATTTCGGGAGCGTTTCCAATATGCGACCCCGCGGCGTGTCTTTCGGGGGCTACCCGGTATCAGGCCGGGTGACGCTAAAGGAGGCTCACGCTCAGAGACACGCCTCGAGATACGCCTGATCGAAGCCAAACGTCCGCGCCTTTTCCAGCGTATAGGGACGCAGGCCCATCGAGCGATATTCGCCGATGATTTTCCCATCAGCAGTCTCGTCGAGATATTCGAACTTGAACAGCTCTTGGGTCACGATCACCGGACCTTCCATGCCGATCACTTCGGTGACGTTGGTCACGCGGCGCGAGCCGTCGCGCAGGCGCTTCACCTGGATGATCATCTCGACCGAATCGGCGATTTGACGGCTGATCGCTTCCTTCGGAACCTTGATGTCCGACATCATCACCATGTTTTCCATACGCGCCAGCGCCTCGCGCGGGGAGTTGGCGTGGAGCGTACACATCGAGCCGTCGTGGCCGGTGTTCATCGCGGCGAGCATGTCGAAACACTCGCTGCCGCGGATTTCGCCGAGGATGATGCGATCCGGGCGCATACGCAGCGCGTTCTTCACCAGATCGCGGATGCTGATTTCGCCTTGGCCTTCGAGGTTGGCGGGACGCGTTTCGAGCGGGAGCCAGTGCGGCTGTTGCAGGCGAAGTTCGGCCGCGTCCTCGATCGTCAGCACGCGCTCGCCCGGGTCGATCATCTTCGACAGCGCGTTGAGCATCGTCGTCTTGCCCGAGCCGGTACCGCCCGAGATGACGACGTTGAAACGGCACGCTCCCGCGATCTTGAGCGCGGTCGCCATTTTCGGACTCATCGATCCGAAACCCGCCATCATGTCGAGCGTGATCGGCTTGGCGGAAAACTTACGAATCGAGATCGCGGTGCCGCGCAGCGACAGCGGGGGCACGATCACGTTGACGCGGGAACCGTCCTTTAGACGGGCGTCGGCGAGCGGCGTGGTCTGATCGACGCGGCGGCCGACCGAGTTGCAGATGCGCTGCGCGATCTGGAACAGATGCTCTTCGTCGCGGAACTGGATCTGCGCGAGTTCGAGCTTGCCCTTGCGCTCGACATAGGTCTGCTCGGGGCCGTTGACCATGATGTCGGTGATGTTCGGATCGGCGAGCAATTCCTCGAGCGGCCCGAGACCGAGCAATTCGTCGACCAGCACCTTTTCCAGCGCGAATTGCTCGCGGCGGTTGAGCGTCAGCTTCAACTCGGCGAGCACTTCGCCGATGATCGGGCGGAATTCTTCGGCGAGCTCGTCCTTGTTGAGCGTGGCTGCCGCTTCGGGATCGACGCGTTCGAGCAGGCGCGGCAGCACCTGTTCCTTGATCTTGTGGATCGAGCTTTCGAAGCCTTCGACCTTGGAACTGCCCAATTCAGCGGACGACGCCTGTCGGTCGGCGAGGCGCTGCATCGCGTCCTGCTGCGTACCGGGCATGGTGCCCATCGGATCGCTGTCGGGGAGGGTGGGCAGTGGTGGAAACTGTTCGCCAGCGCCGGGGGCCGCTTCGCCGTCGGTTGGTCGCGGGGCCGCACCGCCGCCATGCATGGGGCGCGCCACGCCGAAGGCGGGCCGTGTTCCGGCCCCCGCGGCTCCGGGTCGACGTCCAAATGCACTCATGCTGCCCGTTTCCTATTGGTCACCGGGCATTTGTTAAGGATGAGAGTTTGACAATTTCCTAACCAAACCACCGCGCCGGGCGGCTGGTTCGGAAAATCAGGCGGCGCGTTCCGCCAGTACGGTCAGGCCGGTGGCCGAAACCTCGGCGAAACCGCCCTCGATCGCGATCGTTTCGGGTTCACCCTTTTCGGTGCGATAGACCGACAGCGCGCCGTCGCGGATCGTCGACATGACCGGGGCATGGCCCTCCAGCACGCCGAAATCGCCCTCGGTGCCGGGGACGACGACCATGTACACGTCCTCGCTGCGGACGAGGCGTTCTGGGGTGACGAGTTCGAAGTGGAGCATTGTATTCTTCCTTCCCCCTCCCGTTTGCGGGAGGGGTCGGGGGAGGGGCGTGATGTTCGAAGGACAGCCTGTGGTCAGGCCCTCCCCCAGCCCCTCCCGCAAGCGGGAGGGGAGTAAGAAGCCCTCTCCCCGGCGGGGAGAGGGCGAGTCGATTACGCTTCCTTGGCCATCTTCTCGGCCTTGGCGACGACTTCGTCGATGCCGCCGACCATGTAGAAGGCTGCTTCCGGCAGATGGTCATACTCACCATCGACCACGGCCTTGAACGAGCGGACGGTGTCCTCGACCTGCACGAACTTGCCGCTGATGCCGGTGAAGACTTCGGCGACGTGGAACGGCTGCGAAAGGAAGCGCTGGATCTTGCGCGCACGCGACACGATCGACTTATCTTCTTCCGACAGCTCGTCCATGCCGAGAATGGCGATGATGTCCTGCAGCGACTTGTAGCGCTGCAGCGTCTCCTGGACGCGGCGGGCGGTGTCGTAATGCTCCTGACCGACAATCGCCGGGGTCAGAACGCGGCTGGTGGAGTCGAGCGGGTCGACCGCCGGGTAAATGCCCAGCTCCGAAATCGCGCGGTTGAGGTTGGTCGTCGCGTCCAAATGGGCGAACGAGGTGGCCGGGGCCGGATCGGTCAAATCGTCTGCCGGAACGTAGATCGCCTGCACCGAGGTGATCGAGCCCTTGTTGGTCGACGTGATGCGTTCCTGCAGCGCGCCCATGTCGGTCGACAGCGTCGGCTGATAGCCCACGGCCGACGGGATACGGCCGAGCAGCGCCGAGACTTCCGAACCCGCCTGGGTGAAGCGGAAGATGTTGTCGACGAAGAACAGCACGTCCTGGCCTTCGACGTCGCGGAAATATTCGGCGATCGTCAGGCCCGACAGCGCGACGCGGGCGCGGGCGCCCGGCGGCTCGTTCATCTGGCCGAACACCAGCGCCACCTTCGAACCCTCCGGCGTCGGGTTGCCGTCGGCATCCTTGGCGATAACGCCCGCGTCGAGGAACTCGTGATACAGATCGTTACCCTCGCGGGTACGCTCGCCGACGCCTGCGAACACCGAGGTGCCGCCATGGCCCTTGGCGATGTTGTTGATCAGTTCCTGAATGAGCACGGTCTTGCCGACGCCGGCGCCGCCGAACAGGCCGATCTTGCCACCCTTTGCGTACGGTGCGAGCAGATCGATGACCTTGATGCCGGTGACGAGAATGCTCGACTCGGTCGACTGATCGACGAAATCGGGGGCCTTTGCGTGGATCGGGGCGGTTTCGGTGTGGCCGACCGGGCCGCGCTCGTCGATCGGCTCACCGATGACGTTGAGGATGCGGCCGAGCGTCTGCGGGCCGACGGGCACGCGGATCTGCGAACCGGTGTCGGTGACTTCCTGACCGCGGGTGAGACCCTCGGTCGAGTCCATCGCGATCGTGCGGACGGTGTTTTCACCCAGATGCTGCGCAACTTCGAGCACCAGGCGGTTGCCGTTGTTCGAGGTCTCGAGCGCGTTCAAAATCGCGGGCAGACGATCCTGCTCGAACGTCACGTCGACGACGGCGCCGATGACCTGGCTGATGCGGCCGACGCTGTTGGTCGTCGCGATCGGTGCCGTCACTTCGGGAGCTGCGGCTTTGGGCGCGCGCGGCTTGCGGGCGGGCTTGTCTGCGGTGGGGGCTGCGGTGGCCATCTGTTACTTCCTTGTCGCTTTGTTCTGGGCGGCTGGTGCGGGAATGGTTTGATCTTGCGGTGTCGTCGGGCTTGTCGCGCCGGGGCGGACGATCGTGATCATCGAGCTCCGATTGCGTTTGTGTTCGGGGTCGGCAACCGGCCCCGGATCGAACACGATCCGCGCACCGGGAAGGCTGACATCGACCGGCTGCAACGATTTGATCCCGGCCTTGATCGGGTCGGTCGGTTGTACGTCGAAGCGGCCGAGAAAGCCCGACAGAACACGCAGGGGCGTCTTGTCGGCATCGCCTGCGGACTTGCTGTCGCGCCCGTCATCGCCGGTCGAGGTAAAGGTGAAGACGTAGCGATCGACCAGATCCGCCTTCGTGCCTGATGCTTCGAGCGTGCTGCGCGTCCTGATCGGCGAGCCCGGGAGCTGGATCACCTGTTCGTCGCTCTTCGCGGAGAAGGTGCCGGGCGCGCCAGCGGTCAGCGCGCCAATCGTATAGCCCATATCCTTGGCGGCGCGGACGCGGAGTGCGGCGTCGTTGAACACCGTAGCCCAGCGGCGCGCCATTTCCGTGGCCGGATCGAGCAATTCGTTCGACATTGCGTTGGCGGCATCGACCGAATTGGACACAGGCGCGCCGCCGCACGCGGCAAGCGCCACGCACAGGATCATCGGCAAGGCGCGCGCGATCTTCACTTACTTGAGCGCCTCGGCACCCGAGATGATTTCGACCAGTTCGGTAGTGATCGCGGCCTGGCGGCTGCGGTTGTACTGGATCGTCAGGCGGTTGATCATGTCACCGGCATTGCGCGTGGCGTTGTCCATCGCGGTCATGCGGCTGCCCTGCTCCGACGCGGCGTTTTCAAGCAGCGCGCGGAACACCTGGATCGCGACGTTGCGCGGCAGCAGCTCGGCGAGGATCGTTTCCTCATCGGGCTCATACTCGACCGCGGCACCACCGTCCGAAACCGGGGCGGCATTCGTGTCGATCGCGACCGGGATGATCTGCTTGCCGACCGGCTCCTGCACCAGCGCCGACTGGAATTTGGCGTAGAACAGGTGCGCCACGTCGAACTCGCCCGCTTCGAAGCGCGCGATCACATCGTCGGCGATCGCGCGCGCATCGGCGAACGAGACCGTCTTGATGTGGCTCATTTCGTGGTCAGCGGCGATCTGGTTCGGGAAGAAGCGGCGGATCACGCGCCCCTTCTTGCCGGCGACGTAGAACTTCACCGTCTTGCCAGCGGCCTCCAGCTCTTCGGCCTTGCGGCGCGCGGCGCGGACGATGTTCGAGTTGAACGCACCCGCGAGACCACGCTCTGAGGTCGCGATGATGATGAGGTGCGTCTGGTCCTTGCCGGTGCCGGCGAGCAGCTTGGGGCTGCTTTCGCTGACCGACACCTTGGAGGCGAGCGACGCCATCACGGCTTCGAGCCGCTCGGCATAAGGACGCCCGGCGATCGCCGCCTCCTGCGCGCGGCGCAGTTTCGCGGCGGCGACCATCTTCATCGCCTTGGTGATCTTCTGCGTCGACTTCACCGAGCCGATGCGGATCTTGAGGGCCTTCAGTGATGCCATCGTTTTCCCAATCTCGTCATGCCAGCGCAGGCTGGCATCTCTCCGTTACCGGGAGACTCCAGCTTTCGCTGGGGTGACGGTTGATCCTTAATTACGCGAACGTCTTTGAAAACGCAGCCAGCGCGGTCTTCAACGCTTCGGTCGTCTCCTTCGACAGGTCGCGCTTGTCGCGGATGTCGGCGAGGAGATCGGCATGATCGGCGCGCATCGCTGTGATCATCGCCTGCTCGTAGCGGACGACGGCGTTGACCGGCACGGTATCGAGGAAGCCTTGGGTCCCTGCGAAGATCGAGACGGTCTGCTCTTCGAACGGCATCGGCGAGAACTGTGCCTGCTTCAGCAGCTCGGTCAGGCGCGCGCCGCGGTTGAGCAGCTTCTGCGTGGAAGCATCAAGGTCCGAACCGAACTGCGCGAACGCCGCCATTTCGCGATACTGGGCGAGCTCGAGCTTGATCGAGCCCGACACCTTCTTCATCGCCTTGGTCTGTGCGGCCGAGCCGACGCGGCTGACCGACAGGCCGACGTTGATCGCCGGGCGGACGCCCGCGAAGAACAGGTCGGTTTCGAGGAAGATCTGGCCGTCGGTGATCGAAATCACGTTGGTCGGGATGTAGGCGGACACGTCGCCTGCCTGCGTTTCGATGATCGGCAACGCGGTGAGCGAGCCGCCCCCGTTCGCGTCGTTCATCTTCGCCGCACGCTCCAGGAGACGCGAGTGGAGATAGAACACGTCGCCGGGATAGGCTTCGCGGCCCGGCGGACGGCGCAGCAGCAGCGACATCTGGCGATACGCGACGGCCTGCTTCGACAGATCGTCATAGACGATGACCGCATGCATGCCGTTGTCGCGGAAATATTCGCCCATGGCACATCCGGTGTAGGGCGCGAGGAACTGCAGCGGAGCCGGGTCCGATGCGGTTGCAGCAACCACGATCGAATAGTCCATCGCGCCTTGCTCGGTCAGCGTGCGGACGAGCTGAGCGACGGTCGAGCGCTTCTGGCCGACGGCGACATAGATGCAATAGAGCTTCTTGCTCTCGTCATCGCCTGCGTGCGCGGCCTTCTGGTTGATGAAGGTGTCGATCGCGACGGCCGACTTGCCGGTCTGACGATCGCCGATGATCAGCTCGCGCTGGCCACGGCCGACGGGGACGAGTGCGTCGATCGCCTTGAGACCGGTCTGCACAGGCTCGTTGACCGAGGTGCGCGGGATGATGCCCGGTGCCTTGACTTCGACGCGGCTGCGCTGATCGGAAACGATCGGGCCCTTGCCATCGATCGGGTTGCCGAGACCATCGACGACGCGGCCGAGCAGGCCCTTGCCGACGGGAACGTCGACGATCGTGCCGGTCCGCTTGACGACGTCGCCTTCCTTGATCTGGCTGTCCGAGCCGAAGATCACGACGCCGACGTTATCGGCCTCGAGGTTGAGGGCCATGCCCTGCACGCCGTTCGAGAACTCGACCATTTCGCCCGCCTGGACGTTGTCGAGCCCGTGGATGCGGGCGATGCCGTCACCGACGCTCAGCACTTGGCCGGTTTCCGAAACCTGCGCTTCGGTGCCGAACGATGCGATCTGGTCTTTGATGACCTTCGAAATTTCTGCGGCGCGGATGTCCATGATTCAGCCTTTCATCGCGTTCGCGAGTGAGTTCAAACGGGTGCGGATCGACGAATCGATCCGTTGCGAGCCGATCTGGACGACCAGACCGCCGAGAAGGGTAGGATCGACCGAGAGGTCGACCGAAACGTCGGTGCCGATGCGCGTGCGAAGCTGCTGCTTAAGCGTATCGACCTGATCGTCGGAGAGCGGATGGGCGGAGATCACCTCCGCCGTGGTCTCTCCACGGTGCCGCGCCGCGAGACCGCGGAACGCGCGGATAATCGCAGGAAGCTGCGACAGGCGGCGATTTTGCGCCAGCACGCCGAGGAACTTCGCCGTCGTCGTATCGACGTCGATCATGTCGGCGGCAGCGGCGATCGCCTTTGCGGCAGCCCCGCGCGACACGATCGGGCTGGCGATGAGCTGGGCAAATTCGCTCGACTGTGCGATCGTCTCGCGCACGCGGCCAAGGCTGGCCTCGACCGCGTCGATCGCCTTGCTGTCACGCGCAAGCTCGAAGAGCGCGGTCGCATAGCGTCCGCTTAAGCTCGCTTGAATACCGCCGGATGTCTCCACGCGATTGGGGTCCTCTTGGGCACGAATGGTGGCCCCATGCGAATGGAAGGCGTTAGAATGCGCCTGCCGATGGGATGGCGGGCGGTTAGCATCGGGTCGGGGCGGATGCAAGCCGTGTGCTAAAGGCGATGTGCGCCCGCGTGTTTCATCGAACCGTAACATCCGCTTAACCGTTCCTTGTGGGCTTGGCGGGCACAGCCTTGCTTATGAACAGCATTGCTCGATCAGCCTCGCTTCCGATTCTGACCGTCTTCTTCACGCGCCTTGCCACCCGGTGGGAGGCCGGGGGGCGCAACATGCGGGTGGAACTCCGCCGGATCGTGTTCGGCTTGCTTGCGATACAGGCGGTGTTGGCGATTGCCCTGATCGGGACGACGGTCGCGACCAGCCATCACGTCTCGGTCCTGGTGATGAACCGGCTTTATCCGATCGGCGAATTGCAGCGCGTGAACGCAAGCTACGCCAGCGCCCTGTTGACCGCGCACAAGGTGCGCAGCGGCAATCTGTCAGCGGTTGGCGCGGTCACCACGATCGAACAGAGCCGCGCGGAGATTGCGACAAGCTGGGCGGCGTTCACCAAACACGATCTCGATGCGCGCCGCACCCCGGCGGTGGCGCATGTCGCGGCGGCCCGGCGCGACGCGGATGCCGCGCTCGATCGGCTGGTCGAATTGCTGCGCGCGGGGCGGACCGATCAGCTTGATTTCTTCGTGAGCGGCGCGCTGTACGCGGCGATCGATCCGCTAACCGCCGCCAGTACGACGCTGATCGGCGATTTGCGCCGCGATGCGTTGGAGGAGCGCGCCGCGCTCGAGCTTGGTTTCGCCCGAGTCTATGTACTCGTCGCCATGATCACGGTCGGCGCGGTTCTCGTTGCCTTCTGGGGGATGCGGATGCTGCGGCAGCGAGTCGAACGCCCGCTCGCGCTGATTGCCGAGGCGACGCGCGACATCACGCTGGAGCGCGCCGATACGCCGATCCCCGCGCTCGACCGTACCGATGAGATCGGTGACATTGCCCGCGCGCTCGCTTTCGCGCGGCAACGCTCGGCCGACGCGCGACGCCTGCGCGAGGAAGCGCGGCGCAGTGCCGATGCGGTCAGCGAACAGGAACGTCGCGAGCAGGAAGGGCGGGCGCGCCGTGCCGCGCATCTCGATGCGTTGTTCGGGGCGTTCGAGGGGGAAGCTGGTGCCGCCGTGCGGCAACTTGCCTCGGCCGGCCCCGCCTTGCGCGAGACGGCGGCGGCTATGTCGGGCGAAGCCGGGGCGACCGAACAGCAGGCGATGGCGACCGCAGCGATTGCCGAGCAGAGCGCCGACAATGCCCGCACTATCACGCAATCGGCCGCCGCGCTGGCTGGCGCGATCGAGCGGATCAGCCGCGAGGCGAACGAATTGCGTGCCAGCGTCGCCACGGTCCGCGCACGCACGCTGGAAGGGCGCGATCGGGCGGAATTGCTCGGCGAACTGATTGCCGAGATCGCCGCGGTGCTAGATTTGATCGCGGCAGTCGCTGGGCAAACCAATCTGCTCGCGCTCAACGCGACGATCGAGGCGGCGCGCGCGGGCGAGGCGGGGCGCGGCTTTGCGGTGGTGGCCGACGAAGTGAAGGGTCTGGCGCGGCAGACGCAGACTGCCGCCGGACGGATCGAGGCGCGGCTCGCTGCCGTGCGCGGGGCCAGCGACACGGTGCTGGCGACGATCGAATCGGTCGATGCACTGGTTGCTGAACTCGATCGATCCTCGGCGAATGTCGCGAGCGCGGTCGATCAGCAGCGCGGCATGACGCAGGCGATCGCTCGCGCCATCGCCGAGGTGGAGGGCGGGACCGCAGATGCCGCTACCCATATGCAAGCGCTGCGGGATCGCGCCGAACGATCGCGCCATAGTGCCGATCAGGTTACGCGCACCGCAGGGGATGTCGCCAGCGGCGTCGAACGGCTGCGCGGCCAGATCAACCGTCTGATCGCCGACGTGCGCGCGGCGTAGCGCGGCGCGCCGAACATCGCTAGCGCTGGGCCGTAAGTCCCTGCAGGCGGAGCGATTCGATGACCGGCACGATGGAAAAGATGACGATGTCCGACGGCGCGGAGATCGCCGTCTATCACGCGCAGCCGACCGGCGCGCGCAAGGGCGGGCTGGTGCTGGTCCAGGAAATCTTCGGCATCACCGACCATATCCGCGATCTGTGCGATGAATATGCAGCGGACGGCTATGAAGTGCTGTCGCCCGCCTTGTTCGACCGTGAGCACCCAGGCTTTGAGGCGGAATACTCCGGCGACGGGTTCGCCCGCGCGATGCAATTGGCGCGCGAACTGCATCCGTTTGATTTGTCGCTCGCCGACGTGCAGACCTGCGTCGATGCGCTGGTGCCCAAGGGGCCGGTGTTCGTCGTCGGCTATTGTTATGGCGGGTCGGTCGCTTGGTTCGCGGCGACGCGGATGCGCGGGGTTGCTGCGGCATCGGGTTATTACGGCAGCTTGATCCCGGCGGCGGCGGATCAGGAGCCCAAGGTTCCGGTGATCCTCCACTTCGGTCGCCACGACACCGGCATTCCGATGGAGGGGGTTGAGAAGGTGATCGCGAAGGATTGGCCCAAGGCGACTGTCTACGTGTACGAGGCCGGGCACGGCTTCAATTCCGACCGGCGCAAGGACTATCACGAGCCAAGTGCCGATCTCGCGCGCGAGCGTACGCTCGAACTGTTCGAGATGAACGCGGGTTAGGCGTGCATCCGCACGCGCGGCACTGGCGATTGCTGCGCGAGCGCGGTATTTTCCGCGGGGTATAGCGGGAAGGGGGCCTGTCGTGCGCAGATCGAGCATTTTGGGAGCATTGGCGCTGGCGTTCGTTGCGGGCGGCATCGCGCGCGCGGAAACGCTGCAAGTTACGGGGGAATTCCCGGCTGCGAATCGCGAGGCGAGTTTCCTGCGGTCGATCTCGGTCGATCGCTTCGGGGGTGCCGACGGACCCGCGCTCGCCATCGCGATTGAACGCGCGCTGACCAACAGCCAGTTCGCGGTGGTCGGCGGTCGGGTCGGGCGCGATACTGCCGAGGGCTCGGTCTCGGGCGCGGTATCCACCGGCGTCGACATGCAGCCCTACACGCAGAAAGAAAAGAAGTGCGTCGAGAAGGCGGCGGACGGCAAATGCACGAAGGAGGAGGAGGTCTCGATCCCCTGCATCCGGCGCATCATCGACATGAACGCCGATATCCGCATCGTCCGTAACACCGATGGCAAGATTCTGTTTTCCGAAGCGCGTCCGATCCGCGACGAGACGTCGTGGTGCGAACGGCAAAGCCCGGATCGCACGGTCGAAACCGTCGTGTCGGGTGCGCTGCGCGACATCGCGGAATCGATGCGTGGCGCTCTGGTGCCCCGTGTGGAGACTTATCAGGTGCGCGTGCGGGAGAGCACCAAGGGGCTGACCAAGGACGTTGCGCAGCGGTTCAAGGATCTGGTGAAGCTCACCAAGCGCGATCCGCGCGGCGCGTGTGCTGGCTGGGAGGCGATGCAGAGTGAGGCCGCGGGTTATCCGTCGCTGCTCTTCAATCTGGGTGTCTGTGCCGAGCAGCGTGGCGATTATGAGGCTGCGGTGAAGCTCTATGGCGATGCCGTCCGCGCCGGAGCGGGCGAAGGGAATGAAGCGGCGAATCGCGCGACGCGCCTGATCGCCGGGCGCGACGATGCGCGGGAGCGGGCGCGGCGGCGGGGCTGATGGCGCCACTGCTTTGAGCGCAAAGCGCGGGAGGCGCTCGTGCGGCGATGCGGCTATGACGGTCGCATGACGCAAACGCTCCCGCTCCCGCTCGACCCCGATGCCGCCTGGCGCGCCTTCGAAGCGCGAGACCGTCATAGCGACGGTCGCTTCGTCGGTGCGGTCAAGACCACCGGCATCTATTGCAAGCCGAGTTGCCCGGCGCGGCATCCGAAGCGCGAGAACGTGCTGTTCTTCCGCACGCCGGAGGAAGCGCGCGCGGCCGGGTTTCGCGCGTGCCTGCGCTGCACGCCGGATCAGGTCGGGCGTGACCGGGTGGCGGTCGCGCGCGCCGTCGCGCTGATCGAGGGGGCGGAGGAGACGCTTGGGCTGGACGAACTGGCCGCGCTGGTCGGCTATGCGCCGCATCATTTCCACCGACTGTTCAAGCGCGCGACCGGCGTCACCCCGGCGGCCTATGCGCGCGGACTGAAGGCGCGGGCCGCCGCGCACGCGCTGACCAGCGACACCAGTGTGACCGACGCGATCTATGAAGCTGGCTATTCCGCGCCGAGCCGGTTCTACGAAAGCGCGGGCAAGCGGCTGGGCATGACGCCGAGCGCGTGGAAGCGCGGCGGGGCGGGGGTGACGATCCGCTGGACGATCGCCGACACCAGCCTTGGCCCGATGCTGGTCGCAGCGACCGACAAGGGGTTGTGCCGGGTGTCGTTCGACGAAGGCGAGGCGGCTTTGCGCGTGCGGTTCCCCCATGCCGAGATCGTCCCGGGCGGCGCGGCGTTGGCCGATCTGGCGGCACAAGTGGTGGCGAGTGTCGAATTGCCCGATCGCGACCAGGATTTGCCGCTCGACGTGCAGGGCACTGCGTTTCAGGAGGCGATCTGGCAAGCGCTGCGCGCGATCCCGCTCGGCGAGACGCGCAGCTATGCCGAACTCGCGGCGGCGGTCGGCAATCCCAAGGCGGTGCGCGCGGCGGGCACGGCGTGCGGCGCGAATCCGGTGTCGATCATCGTCCCGTGCCACCGCGCGCAACGGACCGACGGGACACTCGGCGGCTATGCGTACGGGATCGACCGCAAGGTTGCCTTGCGGACGCGCGAAGGGGTGGAGTGAAACGAGCCAGACGGTTGCCAAGCGATTCCCGCGTGTTACGTGTGCGGCACAGCAGGGGGCCGTCCATGAAGCCGATCGAACCGAACACGCCGCCGAACAGCATCGTCTGGCGCGTGGTGCATTTTCCGCTGACGCTGCTGGCGATCGCGATCGCGCTGATCATCGCGGGCAGCACGGCGTCGCATCTTGTGCTGCCGAGCAACCGCCCGGGCGATTTCAGCGGCTGGGCGCAAGTCGTGGTCAGTGCGGCGAATGCCGGGATCATCATGCTCGCCTATTGGATTCTGGTGCGCTTCGTCGAGCGGCGGCGCGAGGTCGCCGATTTTGCGACGCGAGGGTGGCTGGCCGAACTGGGCGGCGGTTTCGGCGCGGGGATTGTGCTGTTCTCTTTGGTGTTCGTCATCATCCTGGTGCTCGGCGGGTATCGGATCGTCGGGACCAATTCGCCGTCGGTGCTGCTGCTGCCGCTCGCTACCTCGCTGCTGACCGGGCTGGTCGAGGAGACGCTGTTCCGCGGCATCTTCTTTCGGTTGATGGAGCGTTTGTTCGGGAGCTGGATCGCGCTCGCATTGTCGGGCGCGTTGTTCGGGGCGGCGCATCTTGCCAATCCCAATGCGACGCTGTTCGCGGGGATTGCGATCGCACTGGAGGCCGGGATCATGCTCGCCGCGCTCTATATGCTGACGCGACGGTTGTGGGCGGCAATCGGGCTGCACGCGGCGTGGAATTTCGCGCAAGGGGCACTGTACGGCATTCCGGTCTCGGGGTTTCAGCAGGTCGGGCTGCTGAAACCCGCGGTCAGCGGATCGACGCTGCTGACCGGCGGCGCGTTCGGTGCGGAGGCGTCGCTGACCGCGGTGATCGTCGATACGCTGTTCGGCGTGGCCTTGCTTGTTCTTGCGTACCGCCGCGGGAACTTCGTTGCGCCGATGTGGGCACGGCGCTGATCCTACGGCGCGGGCGTGCAGCTATAGACGATCTTCTCGTTCGGGCGCGCCGGTAGCGCCATGCGGATCGCGGCTTGCTGCGTCGCCAGATTGGCGCGGCCTGCTTCGTCGGGCGAACAGGCCTTCAGCTTCACCGTCGCACGGATCTTGCGCAGGCCCTCCATCTGGTCGGCACTCAGGAAATAGCGGGAATTGGCGTAGCTGCGCGTGGCCGGATCGAATTGCAGGACGGAGACCGTCTGCTCCTCCGACGGAACGAGGATGCGGTCCCATTTGCTGCCATTTTCGGCATATTGCGTGCGACCGTTCATGCAGCCCGCCTTGCCCCAGTCGATCGTCACATCCTGCGTCGAGGAAGAAATGACGCGGCTGCGCTCGGGCACCACGCGACACACCATCTTGCCTAGCGGGGCGGTGGAAGAAACGGTGGGCGCGAGCGGCTTGTTCGCGGCGGCAACGGCTTGCGGCAGGATCGGCTCGCCGCTCGGCCGCAGCACGAACAGCACGATCGCGCCCAGCATCGTCAGCCCGCCCAGTACCCAGGCGATGATCGCCTCGCGCCGCATCGCCTGCGCATCGAGCAACCCGCCAGCCCCAACCGCCATCGCGCCGAGCACGAGGATCAGCACGGCCAGCCCCATGATATTCTCGCGGTGGCGATCTGCAGCAGCACGCGCAGCGGTGAGCGCAGCCTCGCGCGCCAGTACGGCCTTGTTCGCCGCTTCGCGCTTGCTTGCGTCGGACAGCGCGGTGGCCTGGGCTTCGGCGGCTTGATCGAGCTTCTCGATATCGGCGATGCTGGTGCATGGCGTGCCAACGCCGACATAAGGTTGCTTGGCCTTGTTCAGGAATGCGGCGACCTCGCTGTTGGCGATGGCGAATGCGAAGCTCGAATTGCCCTCCTCGCCGCGCGTGATTGCCGAATTGATCCCGACCACGCGCCCGCACGGATCGAGCAGCGGCCCGCCCGAATTGCCCCGCGCGATCGGCGCGGTGTGGAGCAGCACGTCGGTCCCGCTCATTTGCCGCCGCCCGGAAAAGACTCCCTCGGAGCGGATCGGCGAAAGCGGATGGATGTAATCCGCCGCCGATTTTGCGGTCGCCAGATCGACATTGCCGGGATAGCCGAGCGCGGTCACCATGCTGCCTTCCTCGAGCGGCCCGGTGTAAAGCGCGACGGTGGGCAGGCGAACGCCGGTGATCTCGATCAGCGCAAGATCGTGCACGGCATCGACCGCGATGACGCGGCCCTGATAGCTTTTGCTACCCTCGGATGGGACGATCCCGATGACGACGTTGCCGGGAAAGCGCGCCAGCAGCTCCACGACATGCGCGTTGGTGATGATCCGATTCGGCGCGATCGCGACGCCACTGCCGTGGCCGAAGCCGACCACTTCGTCATCCACGATCGCAATCGTCACGACGCGCACCACGCCGCGCCCGGTTGCCGAGATGTCGTCGGCGCGCGCCGGTGCGGCGAGACCCAGGAGGAGCAAAGCGGCGCCGACCAAGGCTGCCGCCTGCCTCCCAAAGGTGCGCATCGGCGGGGACGAAGCGTGTACCATTGCGCTGAATCGATCGCGCAGGACGGCGACTAGGCAAAACAGACGGATCATCGGCCGATGTTGGCAGGAAGCGGCGCGGTATGACAGAGGCAACTCGCGTGGTTCACTACCGGCCGCCGCTTATTGCATGGACGAATCAAGACCGTATCTCTTGGCGCGTTCGGCGATGCGGGGGTTGATCGCGATGGCGGCGGCGCGGTCTGCGTTGGCCGCGGCGATATTACCGGAGCGGCGCTCTGCAATGCTCCGTGCGTAGAGCGACCAGGCATTGCGCGGCTGCACCTTCAACGCCGCATTGTAATCGCTCAGCGCCTTGTCCAGCGCGCCGCCCCGCAAATATACGAGCGCTCTGCTGTCGAGGATATTGGCCTCGCCGGGATGTAATTTCAGTGCTGCGTTGCAATCGCTCAAAGCCTTGTCGAGTTCTTGATTGAGCAGCGCGCGCGCCCAGCAGCGACCGTTGAACGCGGTCGCACGGTTGCTGTCCTCGCGGTGTGCCTGGAGCCATTTGTCGTAGTTCGGCACGGCATTCGTCGGGTCATCCGCCGAGTTGTACATGCTGGCGAGCCGCAACCGCGCGTCTGACGATTGCGCCAGTGCTGCATCTGCTGCTTTCAAGTCGCTCAGCGCGCCCGCTGGGTCGCGAGTGCTGAGCCGCAATTGGGCACGCACGATGCGCGCGTCACCGTCTTGGGGGGCAAGTTGGATGGCCTTGTCGATATCCGCCGCACCGAGCAGGAGTTGGCGATTGCGCAAACGCGCCTCGCCGCGTTGGATCAAGTACCGCGCCTCGTCCGGTGCCATCGTCACGGCCTTGTCGAAATCGGCCAGCGCTTCTTCGAGCTTGCCGTTCGAGGCGAAGACGCCGCCGCGGCGACTGTATCCGGCGGCATCGGTGGGCTCGCTCGATTTGTCTGTCAAATCGAGCCGCGCGCCGGTTTCATCGACAGCGCCCTTGGGATCGAGCCCGAACAGCGGCCCGCCTTCGTAGGTGATGAACATTCGGTGGTTCTGATTATCGACGTAGATTCGGTGGGTCCGGAAGAAATCGACGCCAATTAGCATGTCTGAGCCGTCAAGCGCGTAATCGGCGATTTTCACCCATGGTTTGCTGATCAGTTCGCCGCCGATGTCGATCGTCGCAAAGCGCGTGCGCCATGCCCGGACGCGCTTGGTGCCCAAGCCATAAGCGAAGCCGGTGGTCTCGACATCGGCAGAGCCGGGCGCCTTGCCCAGCCGCTTGGCGGCGTCAAGCGTTAGCATCGAGCCTACCGCGCCGGTATCGAACACGGCCTTGATCTTTTTGCCGTCGATTAGGATCGTACCGATCGTGTGGCGCTGGCCTTGGCCCATCGGGAGGATCGGCACGACGGTAAATGGCTTCGCCCCCGCCCAATAGGCAAGTTGCCCATTCCGGCAGCCTTCGTTTTTCATCAGCCGGACGAAGCCGTGTGGCAAATCATACTCAGCGTCTGCAAGCCCTAAGATATTCTGGCCGAGTAATCCGGCAAAGCCGGTGTCACTCCCGCCGACCGCGAATTCAATTTTGGGGATCGGCACGCCGGCTAGACGCAACTCCTTGGCGGTCGTCACGCTCAGCGATGTATCGCCACCGATGCCCTGAAGGCGCGCGTTACCCAGGCTTTCGATTTTCAGCCCATACTCTTGTGCGGTCGCCGCCGAGATCGTGCTGAAAAACGCGCCACTGTCGAGAATGAAGCGCGCATCGCGACCGTTAATCTGCGCGGTCACGACGGGGCGGGGCCCCGCCATCGTCACTGGAATATCAACATATCGCGAGAGCTTACACGCCGCCGACGCTCTATTTGGCACCGCGATGAGGCCGAGGATGAGCCACCAAGCACCGATTCTATGCGCCATCACCAACCTCGGAATGTATGTCCTGGCCGGCATAAAAGGGGCTCGCCGCATACTGCGCAAGTGAATGTTTTTACACGAAGCTATACGGATCGACATCGACGACCACGCGTACCTTGGCGGGCCATTCCACGCGCCCGAGCCAATCGCGGATCACGTCCTGTACGTCCAGCCCGCGCTTGGCGTGGACCAGCAGGCGGTAGCGGTGCCGCCCGCGCAGCATGGCGAGTGGGGCGGGGGCAGGACCGTAGACTTCCATCGCACCGTCGAGCGTATCCGGATCGGGGGCGGCGCGGCCGATCAGGCGGGCGGTTTCGACGGCCGCCGCCTGATCCTCGCTCGACACCACGATCCCAGCGAAGCGCCCGAACGGCGGGGCACCGGCCTCACGGCGGTGCTCAGTTTCGGCGGCATAGAATGCCTCGGCATCGCCGGAAACCAGCGCCTGCATCACACTCGCGCCGGGGCTGTGCGTCTGGATGTAGACATGGCCGGGCTTGGCCCCACGCCCGGCGCGCCCCGCGACCTGCATGATCTGCTGGAAGGTGCGCTCGCTCGCGCGCAGATCGCCGCCGTCGAGCCCAAGGTCGGCGTCGATCACCCCGACCAGCGTGAGGTTGGGGAAGTGATAGCCTTTGGTGACGAGCTGCGTACCGACGACGATGTCGATGTCGTGCGCCTCCATCCGTGCGACGAATTCGGCGGCCTTGGCGGGGGACCACATCGTGTCGGAGGTGACGACCGCAATCTTGGCGTCGGGGAACAGCGCGGTGACTTCATCGGCGATGCGTTCGACGCCGGGGCCGACGGCCGCCAGCGTGTCCTCATTCTGGCATTCGGGGCAGACCTTCGGCACCGGCTCGGTATGGCCGCAATGGTGACAGGCGAGGCGGCGCACCAGGCGGTGCTCGACCATCCAGGCGGTGCAATTGGGGCATTGGAAGCGGTGCCCGCAGGTGCGGCAGAGGGTGAGCGGGGCATAGCCGCGGCGGTTGAGGAACAGCAGCACTTGTTCGCGCCGCTCCAGCGTCTCGGTCATTGCGGTGAGCAGGCGCGGGGCGATCCAGCGGCCGCGCTCTGGCGGCT
The DNA here is from genome assembly GCF_044881195.1 of Sphingomonas sp. MMS24-J45. GTDB lineage: Bacteria > Pseudomonadota > Alphaproteobacteria > Sphingomonadales > Sphingomonadaceae > Sphingomonas. The sequence goes on from NZ_CP173255.1 coordinate 2,816,847, forward strand.
CGGCGATCAGGTCGATCGCGGTGATCGCAGGCATTTCGGCGGCGCCCCAGCGGCCGGGGAGCTTGACCTCGGCATAGCGGCCGAGCGCGACTTGCTGGCGCGTCTCGATCGCGGGGGTGGCGGACGCGAGGATCACCGGGATCTGCTCGAACTTGCCGCGCATCACCGCGACGTCGCGGGCGTGGTAATGCACGCCTTCTTCCTGCTTGAAGCTCGTCTCATGCGCTTCGTCGACGACGATCAGGCCGAGATTGGCATAGGGCAGGAACAGCGCCGAGCGCGCACCGACGGTAACGAGGGCCTGGCCGCTGGCGATCGCGCGCCAGGCGCGGCGGCGTTGGGAGGAGCGCAGGCCCGAATGCCAGGCGACCGGCTGAACCCCGAAGCGCGCGGCGAAGCGTTTGAGGAAGGGTTCGGTCAGCGCGATTTCGGGGAGCAGGACGAGGCATTGGCGGTTTTCGCGGATCGCGGCGGCGACGGCCTCGAAATAGACTTCGGTTTTGCCCGAGCCGGTGACGCCGTCGAGCAGGGTGGGGGCGAAGGCGCGGGCCGATACGTCTGCGACAAGCGTGGCGGAGGCGGCGCGTTGATCGGGCGAGAGCGCGGGGGCGGCGAAAGCTGGGTCGGGCAGCGGGAAGGGGCTGTCGATGTCGACTTCCACCGGCTCCAGCGCGCCGGTCTTGACGAGCCCGCGGATGACCGCGTCGGACACTTCGGCGATCGCGGCCAACTCGCGGATCAGGCCTTGCGTGGCGCCGATCCGCTCCAGCGCTTGCTCGCGCTGCGGGGTGAGGCGGCCGGGGACGTCGCCGGTTGCGCGGTACTCGGTGATGGTCTTGCTGCCCTCCAGCGCGGAGGTGGAGGCGAGTGCCATGCGCACCACCGCAGCGGGGCTGCTGAGGTAATAGTCAGCGGTCCACTCGATCAGGCGGCGAAGCGGCGCGGCGAGCGCAGGCACCGGCAGCACGCCGACCAGGTTGCGCAGGCGGTTGTCGCCGACCTCGGCATCCGAGGGCATCCGCTCCGGCTCCCACACCACGCCGAGCAACTGACGTGGCCCGAGCGGGGCGACCACCACCGAACCCGGTTCGACGCTCATGCCGTGCGGCACGCGGTAATCGAGCGGGCCAAGCGCGGAATTGAGGACGAGGACGCGGGCGCGGGACATGGGGTGCATATGGCGGGTTGGGGGGCGGGGTGAAGGGGTGCAAAAAACCGCCGCCCGGCCTCGTGCCGGGGGCCACGGTGCGGCTCGCGCAGCACCCTATATCTGGCTTTCACCCGTTGGCGTGGTGGACCCCGGCACAAGGCCGGGGTGACGAAGGGGCATGATGCTCGCTACACCACCCGCAATGTCCGACCTCCCCCGCCTTTACGCCGACCACCTCGCCCGCGACCGGCGGCGTTCGGCGCATACGGTACGGGCCTATGAGGCGACCGCTACGCGGCTGTGCGGGTTCCTCAGCCAGCATTGGGGCGAGGCGATCGATCGCGCGGCGCTCGGCAAGGTCAGCGCCGCCGATCTCCGGGCATTCCTAGCTTTTCGTCGCTCGGACGGCCTCGGCAACGCCTCGGCCGCGCGCGAATTGTCGGCGGTGCGCGGGTTCCTGGCGTTTGCAGGTGGGGAGGGGGCGATGCCGCGTGTGAAAGGGCCGCGGGTGAAAAAGGGCGTGCCCCGCCCGGTCTCGCCCGATGAGGCGGTCGGACTGGCCGAGGATGTCGCGGAGGACGCCAGCGAACCGTGGATCGGCGCGCGCGATCTGGCGGTGTTGCTGCTGCTGTATGGCGCGGGCTTGCGCGTGGCCGAGGCGCTGTCGCTGACCGGGGCGGTGTTGCCGCTCGGCGCGACGCTCGCCGTGACGGGCAAGCGCGACAAGACGCGTGTCGTGCCGCTCCTGCCGCAAGTGCGCGCGGCGATCGAGGACTATGTGCACCTCAGTCCCTATGGCACCGCTCGCGATGCGCCGATTTTCCGTGGTGCCAAGGGCGGGCCGTTAAGCCCGCGGTTGGTGCGCCGCGCGGTGCAGCAGGCACGGGTGCGGCTGGGGTTGCCTGACCGGACTACGCCGCACGCCTTGCGGCATTCGTTCGCCACGCATTTGCTGGGGCGTGGGGCGGATTTGCGGGCGCTGCAGGAGTTGCTCGGTCATGCCAGCCTTAGTTCGACGCAAGTCTATACTCAGGTCGATGCCGCGCATCTGCTGGACGTGTACCGCAACGCCCATCCGCGGGCTTGAGGGGTCGGCACCCGGACGACGCCGGGTGCCGAACGGATTTACGCCAGCGCCTCGACCAATGCCGTGGCCGCCGCGCTCGACGATGCGGGGTTCTGCCCGGTGATCAGCAGACCGTCGCGCACCACATGCACACCCCAATCGTCGGTCTTCGAATAGATGCCGCCATTCTGCGTCAGCATATCCTCGACCAGGAACGGCACCACGTCGGTCAGGCCGACGGCTGCTTCCTCGGTGTTGGTGAAGCCGGTGACCTTCTTGCCCGAGACCAACGGCGTGCCGTCGGCGGCCTGCACATGGCGCAGCACGCCCGGCGCGTGGCAGACCAAAGCGACCGGTTTGTCGGCGGCGATCGCGCCTTCGATCAGTGCGCGCGAGGTGGCGTCCTCGGCGAGATCCCATAGCGGGCCGTGGCCGCCGGGATAGAAGATCGCGTCGAAATCCTCGAGCTTCACCGAATCCAGGCGGACGGTGTTGGCGAGCTGCGCAGACGCATCGGGATCGGCTTCGAAGCGGCGTGTATCGTCGGTCTGCGCGCTTTCGTCGGCGCTTTTGGGATCGAGCGGCGGCTGGCCACCCTTGGGCGAGGCGAGCGTCAGGTCGGCCCCGGCCGCCTTCAGCACGTAATAGGGTGCGGCCAGCTCTTCGAGCCAGAAGCCGGTCTTGGCCCCGGTGTCGCCGAGTTGATCGTGTGAGGTGAGGACGATCAGAATTTTCATGCATGCTGCTCCAGCGGTAATCCCCCCGCGATAGATCCAAGATAGGAAGTGCGGTGCGAGCTTTCCACCGCAGTGCAGCAAATTGGCTCAGGCGCGCGGTTTCCAGCGCAGCAGCCGCCACAGATAGCCGAGCACGATCGCAACCGTCAGCGCGACCGCCGCCGGGCCGATATAGGCGTCAAGCTCGCGAAAATTGCTGCCGAGAATGTACCCGGCATAAGCGAGCCCCGTGTTCCAGATCCCGGCGCCGGCTGCCGTCCATAGCAGGAAGCGGCCCTGCGGCATCTGCGCCATGCCAGCGGGCAGCGACACCATCGTGCGGAAGGCGGGCATGAAGCGGAACACGAATACCACCCATTGCCCGTGGCGATGGAAGAAGCGCTCGAGTTGCAGCACATGCGCCCAATCGAGCGTGAGCCAGGCACCATAGCGATCGATGAACGGGCGGAGCCGTTGATACCCCAGGCGCGCGCCGACCGCGTACCAGAAATAGTTCCCCGCGACCGTCCCTGCCGTCCCGGCGATGATCAGAGGCACCATTTCCATTTGCCCGCGCGCGACCGCGATGCCGCCGAGCCCCATGATCACCTCGGACGGGATCGGCGGGAACACGTTTTCCAGCACCATCAGCAGGAAAATGCCGAAATATCCGCCCCATGCGGTGAGATCGAGGATGAAGTCGGTCATCGTGGCTTTGGGCGTCAGCCCGCGACCTTACGTTCGATCGCGTCCCAGATCAGGCCTGCTACATCGGTCCCGTCGAACCTCTCGATCGCGACGATGCCGGTGGGGGAGGTGACGTTGATCTCGGTCAGCCATTCGCCGCCGATCACGTCGATGCCGACGAACAGCAGGCCGCGCTGCTTGAGTTCCGGGCCGAGGACGGCGCAAATCTCGCGTTCCCTGGGCGTAAGCTCGGTCGCGACCGCTGAGCCGCCGACCGCGAGATTGGAGCGGATTTCGCCTTCGCCGGGCAAGCGGTTGATCGCGCCCGCGACCTCGCCATCGACCAGCACGATGCGCTTGTCGCCCTTCGCCACATCGGGGAGGAACGCCTGCACCATGTGCGGTTCGCGCCACATCGTGTTGAACACTTCGATCAGCGCCGACAGGTTCGCGCCGTCGCGGCCGACCTTGAAGATCGCCTTGCCGCCATTGCCGTGGAGCGGCTTCACGACGATTTCGCCGTGCTTGGCGAGGAAGGCGCGGGCCTCGTCGAGGCTGCGCGTGACGAGCGTCGGCGGCATGAATTGCGGGTAATCGAGTACGAAGACTTTTTCGGGGGCGTTCCGCACACTGGCGGGGTCGTTCACCACCAGCGTCTTGTGCGCGATCCGTTCGAGCAGGTGGGTTGCGGTGATGTAGCCGAGGTCGAACGGCGGGTCTTGCCGCATCAGGATCACGTCGGCCCCGTCGCCGAGATCGAGGCTGACGGGTTCGCCGAAGCTGTAATGATCCCCCACAACGCGCTGGACGGTGACGGGATCGGCCTTCGCCCAGACGCGGCCGTTGGAGTAATTGAGATCCTCGGCGGTGTAATGGAACAGCCGGTGCCCGCGCGCCTGCGCGGCGAGCATCAGCGCGAAGGTCGAATCGCCCGCGATGTTGATATGCGCGATCGGGTCCATTTGGACGGCGACGGTGAGGGACATGCACATTCTCCATTCCGCCCGTCACCCCGGCCTTGTGCCGGCGTCCACCGAGCGGCAAGCGGTAACGCTTGATCGTTCAAGGGCGGGATGTGCGACACGGTGGACCCCGGCACAAGGCCGGGGTGACGATTTCCTTATGGCAGCCAGGCATTCTCGATATGCCGTGGCCTGACCCCCGGCGCGATCAGGATGACATCGACGCGGATGTCGTCGCCTGCTTCGGCATAGCTCGGCATCAGATACTCCGCCGCCGCCGCGACGCGGGTGAGGCGGCGTTCGTCGATCGCGAAATCGAGTTCGGCGGCGGTTTTGCGGAGCTTTACTTCGATGAAAGCGACGAGATTGCCCTTCTTCGCCACCAGATCGACCTCCCCCGCAGGGGTGCGCACGCGCCGCGCGAGGATGCGCCAGCCTTTGAGGCGGAGCCACCACCCGGCGAGCCGCTCGCCTCGGCGACCGGAAGCTTCGGCCGACTGGCGTTTTGGGGAGGGCGTGTGCTTGCGGGTCGGGCGGGGCATGGCCGCGAGTCAGCACGCCAGGTCGTTCGTGTCGAGCGAAGTCGAGAATCCGCCGCACGCGCTCGTCAAGTGTCTCGACTTCGCTCGACACCACCGGGTTGAGTCAGGCGACCGTGCTCGGACTTAAAGTCACACAGAGTCGCAGTATCGGTGCTATTTTCGGGAGCGCGGTTGATGGGCAGTTTGACGATGCGAAAGAGCGGACGACGAGATTGGCAGGATCGGCGCGTGTAGGACAGGCGCCATGGGATCGGCAGTCGATGCGGCGCGCTTCGACAAGGGTGCCCAGCAATACTTGGAGAGGCGCAGTTATCTGAATATCATGGATTAGTTTGCCAGTGCCCGAGCGGAACGTGGCACAATTCTGGCGGTTGTTGATCAATAGTGGGTCTGCATTTGACCCGATCACGCCCTTGGAGAAACGCCATGTCGATCACGCTCCTTCCGTTCTGGATCATCGCCGCCCCGGCCATCGCCATCGTCATCGAAGGACTGATGGCGCGCGGCAATCGCAATGCTGAACCTATCCCGCACGCCGGGCCGGTCGCGTATCCGCAGGGGACGACGCTGCCTGCTGGGGTCTGAGTGTCGACCGGGGAGGAGGCAGGTACCTAGGTCATGGCCTGCCTCCCCCTCCGTCGCCTTTGGCGCCACCTCCCCCTTGCGGGGGAGGATTCGTTTAGGCCTTACGCTTTAGCTCCAGCGCCCGCGCGTAGAGTGTTTTTCGGTCCAGCCCGAGCGCTTTGGCGACTTCGCTTGCGGCTTGCCCGGTGGATAGTCGGGTAAGCGCTTTGGTGAGGGCGGCGTCGGCGTCTGCGGCGCTTGCGGCCTCGGGCGCACCGGGCGGGGCGACGACCAGCACAATTTCGCCCTTTGGGGGCGCGTCAGCGTAGCGCGTAGCGAGTTCGGACAGCGTGCCGGTTACCGCCTCCTCGAAATGCTTGGTAATTTCGCGCGTCACTGCCGCCTCGCGCTCGCCGAGGCCGTCGGCGAGCGCGCCGAGGGTAGCCGCCAGGCGCGGGCCGGACTCGTACAGCACCAACGTCGCGCGTATGCTTGCCACTTCGGCGATGGCAGCGGCGCGCGCCTGGGCCTTGGACGGCAAGAACCCCAGAAACAGGAAGCGGTCGGTCGGCAGGCCCGCCAGCGTCAGCGCCGCGACCGCCGCGCAGGGGCCGGGGATCGTCCACACGGTATGCCCCGCCGCGCGCGCATCGCGCACCAGTTTATAGCCTGGATCGGAAATCAGCGGCGTGCCCGCGTCCGACACCAGCGCCACCGCCTCCGTGCCCATGCGCGCGATCAAGCCGGGGCGAACCTCCTCGGCATTATGGTCGTGATACGGCGTCATCGGGCGTTTGACGCCGATATGGTTGAGAAGTTTGCCCGTCACGCGACTGTCTTCTACAGCGATTACAGCGGCATGGCTCAGGATATGAGCGGCGCGCGGCGACAGATCACCGAGATTGCCGATCGGGGTGGCAACGATGTAGAGGCCCGGAGCCAAATCAGGTGTAAGAACAGATGTCATCAGGAGCGGTCATGGCAGAGCGGGTATCGATAGGGCAAATGCCGAGTGGCTGGCGGCGCTTCACGGCGGCGGTCGTGGCGGCGGGTGCGTTGGTGCTTGGCGGCTGTCAGACGGTTGTGCCGCGCGGCCCTGCGCCGTCGCGCGCACCAGTCGTGCGGCCCAACCAGCCGCAGCAACCGGTAGTCGAGATCGGCATCCCCAAGGACACGCAGCGGCACCGTGTCGCTTTGCTCGTGCCGCTGTCGGGCGCGAATGCGGGTGTGGGGCAGAGCCTGGCCAACGCGACTCAATTGGCGCTGCTGGATTCGGGCAACGATCGCGTGCGCATCACCACCTATGACACCGCGGGCGGCGCTGCGCTGGCGGCGCAAAAGGCCTTGGCGGATGGCGCGCAACTGATCCTGGGGCCGTTGCTGGCCGAGGATGTGCGCGCGGTGACGCCGATCGCGCGGCGCGCCGGGGTGCCGGTGGTCAGCTTTTCCAACGACACGTCGGTCGCCGGCAACGGGGCCTATCTGATGGGCTATGTCCCAGCGCAATCGATCGAACGCGTGGTCGATTATGCCAGCAACAAGGGGGTGACGAGCTTCGGCGCGTTGGTGCCGAACGGTACGTATGGCGAGCGTGCCTCGACCGCGTTCCTGCGCGCGGTGGAATCGGCGGGCGGCCGCGTCGGATCGCTGCAGACCTATGACCGCGTTCCCGGATCGATGACGGGCGCGATCAACCGCCTGACGAAGAGCGCGCCGTATCAGGCGATCCTGATCGCCGATGGCGGCGGGATGGCGGCGGCGGGGGTGCCGGTGCTGCGCAAGAACGGCATGGGCGGTGCGCGCGTGCTCGGCACGGAATTGTGGAATTCGGAAAGTTCGATCGCGAGCAAGCCCGCGCTGGAGGGCGCGTGGTTCGCCAGCGTCTCGGACGGGCTGTACCGGCAATATGCCACCAAATATCGCGCGCGCTTCGGCGTCGCGCCGTTCCGGCTGTCGAGCCTGGGGTATGATTCGGTGCTGCTTACAATCCGCATCATGCGCGATTGGCCGATGAATGCGCCGTTCCCGGAGGACCGGCTGAAGGATCGCGGCGGCTTCGCCGGGATCGACGGGGCATTCCGCTTTGGTCGCGACAATGTCGCGGAGCGGGCGCTGGAGGTGCAGGAGATCCGTGGCGGGACGACGGTGACGGTGTCGCCTGCGCCTAGTGGGTTTGGGGGGTAAGCGCTTCACACCACCCACCGTTCGCCCTGAGTAGCGGCTGAGCGTAGTCGAAGACGTTTATCGAAGGGCAGTCTGCGGCCAAGTCCTTCGCTACGGGCCTTCGACAAGCTCAGTCCCTACTCAGGATGAACGGCGGGGGCGGATTACCCCAGCACGACCAGCGGGAGGATCGCGTCCAGTAGCAGCATCCCAGCATCGGTGACCGTGAGATGGTCGCCGTCGCGCACCAGCAGACCCTGACCCTCCAGCCGCTGCGCCGCGTTCCAGTCGATCAGCGCATCGACCGTCGTCTCGCCGATCGCGGCAATGCGGCCCAAGTCCACCCCCTCGCGCAACCGCAGTCCCATCAGTAGTGCCTCGGTGGCGCGGTCGGCGGGCGGGAGGGCGTCCTCGATCTGCGCGCCGTGGCCGTTGCGCGCCACCGCGCCGATCCAATTCTCCGGCTTCTTGTGCCGCGCCGTCGCCAGCCCGCCGCGCCGCCCGTGTGCGCCGGGACCGACGCCCGCGTAATCGCGATAACGCCAGTAAACGAGGTTGTGGCGGCTTTCCGCCCCGAGCCGCGCGTGGTTCGACACTTCATAGGCCGGCAGCCCGGCCCGCGCGGTAGTTTCGCGGGTTAGCTCGAATAGGTCGGCGGCGTAGTCGGGATCGGGCAGGGTCAGCCGCCCCTCGCGCTCCTCGGTCGCGAAGCGCGTGCCCTGCTCGACGGTGAGTTGATAGAGCGAGAGATGTTCGGTCCCGAACGACAGCGCGCGGGCGAGTTCGCCGTGCCAGTCGCCGAGCGATTGGCCGGGGCGGGCATAGATCAGGTCGAAACTGACGCGCGCGAAGGCGCGTTGCGCGGTATCGAGGGCGGCGAGTCCTTCCGCCACGTCATGCGCGCGGCCGAGGAAGTGGAGTGCGCGATCGTCGAGTGCCTGCAACCCCAGCGACACGCGGTTGACCCCGGCGCGCGCGATATCGGCGAAGCGCGCCGCCTCGACCGAGGAGGGATTGGCCTCGAGCGTGATTTCGATGTCGGCCTCGGCGGGCCAGTGGCCGGTCGCGGCGTCGATTACCGCCGCCACCGTCTCGGGCGGCATCAGCGAGGGCGTGCCGCCGCCGAAGAAGATCGAGCCCAAACGTCGCCTCGGCAGCGCCGCCGCTTCATAAGCGAGATCGGCGAGCAATGCGTCGCGCCAGGCGGCCTGATCGACGCTTTCGCGGACGTGGCTGTTGAAGTCGCAATAGGGGCATTTCGACACGCAGAACGGCCAATGGACATAAAGCGCGAGTGGATCGGTTTGGGCGGGGTTCATCGAAAGCTGCTATGGGCTGCGCAAGGAGAATACGGAAGATGCGGGTTGTGGTGCTGGCGTTGCTGTTGTGCGGCTGTTCGGCGGGTGTCGAGGAGCGGCCGCAGCGCGTCGTCGAGCCGCGGCTGACCGCCGCCCCCGCCGCGCGTGGGGAGGGCGTGCTGCGGCAGGCAATGCTGAAGGAGCACAATGCCGCGCGGGCCGTAGTGGGCGCGCCGCCGCTAGTGTGGAGCGAGACGCTGGCGGCGGATGCCGCGCGCTATGCCGCGGTTTTGGCCGAGACCGAGCAGTTCAAGCATTCGACCGAGCCGCGCGGCGCGGTGCCCGAGGGCGAGAACCTCTTCATGGGGTCGCGCGGAGCCTATCGTTACGACGAGATGGCGCGGCTGTGGGTCGACGAGCGGCGTTACTATCGTACCGGCGCGGTGCCCGACATCAGCACCACCGGGCGCTGGCAGGACGTCGGCCATTATTCGCAGATCATCTGGCGGCGAAGCACGCAGGTCGGATGTGCCGTGGCGAGCAGTCGGCGGGACGATTATCTGGTGTGCCGCTACACGCCGCCGGGGAATGTCGTGGGGCGGCGGGCGGAGGACTGAGCCAGCCAGCGACCGCCCTGCACTCCACCCCGGCGGTTCCCGGGGTGGAACATTACAGTCTTTCTTACAGCACTGCCGCAATCATTTCCGCGAAGGCCTTGGCGCGGTGGTTGTTCGCCTGTTTTTCCTCGAACGGCATTTCGGCATAGGTCCGCGTGTCGCCCAGCGGCACGAAAACGGGATCGTAGCCGAAGCCCATCTGTCCGCGCGGCGGCCACACTAAAGTACCGTCGATCCGTCCCTCGAACCATTGGACATGCCCGTCGGGCCAGGCGAGCGCGAGCGTGCTGACGAAATGCGCCGAGCGGCTGGTGTCGGGGCCAAGCGCGGCGAGCTTGTCCTCGACCTTGCCCATGGCCATCGTCCAGTCGCGCGTGCCGTCCGTGGTTTCCGCCCAATTGGCTGTGTAGACGCCCGGATCGCCACCCAACGCGTCGACGCACAACCCGCTATCGTCGGCGAGCGCGGGCAGGCCGGACAGGTCGGCGGCATACAGCGCCTTCAGTTCCGCATTGGCGACGAAGGTCGTGCCGGTTTCCTCCGGCTCGGGCAAATCAAGCTCGCCGGCCGAAATCGCATCGATGCCGTAAGGCGCGAGCAAGGCGCGGATTTCCTTGACCTTGCCCGCGTTGTGGGTGGCGATCACCAGCTTGCCGGGGGCAAGTTTTCGGATCGCCTGTGGGGCGACCTCGTCGCTCACTTGGCTACCGCCCGCGCCTGTGCCGCGAAGATATCGGTGCAGCCGATGCGGGCCAGGCGAAGCAGGCGGAGCAGCGCTTCCTCATCATAGGTCGCGCCCTCGGCGGTCGCCTGCACCTCGGCGATGTTGCCGTTTTCGAGCAGGACGAAATTCGCGTCGGCGTCGGCGGTCGAATCCTCGTCATAATCGAGGTCGAGCACCGGCGTGCCCTTGAAAATACCGCACGAGATCGCCGCGACCTTCTGCGTAAGCGGATCGGCGGTCAGCTTGCCGCTCGCCAGCAGGCCGTCGATCGCCAGCCGCAACGCGACCCACGCGCCGGAGATGGATGCGGTGCGGGTGCCGCCATCGGCCTGGATCACGTCGCAATCGAGCACGATCTGGCGCTCCCCGAGCAGCTTTAGATCGGTGACCGCGCGCAGCGAACGGCCGATCAGCCGCTGGATTTCCTGCGTGCGACCCGACTGCTTGCCCTTGGCGGCTTCGCGACTGCCGCGGGTGTGCGTCGCGCGCGGAAGCATACCGTATTCGGCCGTCACCCAACCCTCGCCACGCCCGCGCAGGAACGGCGGCACTTTCTCCTCGACTGAGGCCGTCACCAGCACCTTGGTCTCGCCGAAACCGATCAGCACCGACCCTTCGGCATGTTTGGTGAAGCGTGGCTCGATCGTGATCGCGCGCATTTGATCGGGGGTGCGGCCGGAAGGGCGCATGGGAAATCTCCTGGAAATGATCGCGTCGCCCTACTCGTGCGTTGGGCGAGTGTCACCCCTTGGCACGGTGCCGGGAGAGACCACATTCATCGCGGAAGGTTCAGGCAGACGGCATGACGGGGTACGGTTCGACGCGGGCAGACCGGATCAAGAGCGCGGGCGCGGCGGCCGTGTTGGTAGCATTGATTCTGTATGGGCTTGCGATCGGGCTGGGGGTCGGCGCGGCGCAGCGCATTGTCGAGCAACTGACCGTCGTTGCCTTGTTGCCGGAAAGCGCACCGCCGCCCAAGCCCGATCCGGTGCGCGCGCCGAAACACGCGGAGAAGCGCAAGGAAGGAGCGGCGTCGCCGCCGAACATCACCTCGAAAGCGACCGAACTGGTCGCGCCGCCGGTGCCGGTTCTGCTGCCGCCACCGCCAGTCGTCGTCGCGCCGATCGCGGGGCTGGGTGCCGATAGCTCGGCAGGCGCCGCGCCGGTGGTAGGGCCGGGGACGGGGAGCGGGGGACAGGGCAATGGTCTCGGCAGCGGCGACGGTGGTGACGGGGACGGCGGTGGCGGCGGGACCGAGGCGGAGCTGGTCAGCAACAAGCTGCGCTACCGCGATCTGCCGCGCGCGCTGTGGGATGCGCAGGCCGCGGGCCTGGTTACCTATCGCGCCACGATCGGGACGAATGGGCGGCTGAGCGATTGCCGGATCGTCCGGAGCAGCGGCAACGCCGCGCTCGATGCAGCCACCTGTTCGCTGGCGCTGCAGCATGTGCGCTTCCGCCCGGCGCGGGATGCGAAGGGGCGGAAGGTTACCGACACCGCGCTGTTCGAGCAGGAATGGACGGTGGAACGGCGGGAGTCTGTGAAGGGGGAGGAGCGATAGATGGCGTTCTCACGCGGCCGCACCCGGTTGAGCCAAGCCTTGTTACGCCCCATATATGCGCCATGCCGCTACCCCCGATCACCGAACTGAGCGACCGTGCGCGCGACGTGTTTCGCGTGGTGGTCCAGAGCTATCTCGATACCGGAGCGCCGATCGGTTCGCGCACGATCGCGCATCTGTCCGGCCTAAACCTCTCCCCGGCCTCGATTCGCAATGTGATGCAGGATCTGGAGGAACTCGGTCTGCTCGCTGCACCGCATACCAGCGCTGGGCGGATGCCGACCGACGTCGGCTTGCGGTTGTTCGTCGACGGGATGATGCAGGCGCTGGAACCTTCGCCGGAGGAACAGGCCGCGATTTCCGCGCAGATCGTCCAGGCGGGCCCGGTCGAGCACGCGATCGCCGCGACGACGGCGGCGCTGTCCGGCCTGTCGGCGTGCGCCGGGATGGTGATGGTCGCCAAGCGCGATCTCGTGCTGCGCCAGATGAGCTTCGTGCCGCTTTCGACCAGCCAGGCGCTGGCGGTGCTGGTGGGCGAGGACGGGTCGGTCGAAAATCGCGTGATCGATTTGCCGCCGGGCCTTCCGCCCTCGGCGCTGGTCGAGGCTGGCAATTACATGAGCGCAATGTTCGGCGGGTTGACTTTGATCGAAGCGCGCGCGCGGATCGAACGCGAGCTGATCGCCGAGCGTGCGGAACTTGATGGCGCGGCGCGGACGTTGATCGAACGTGGTCTCGCGATCTGGAGCGAGGATACCGACCGCCGCCCGGTGCTGATCGTGCGTGGGCAGGCGCGGTTGATCGACGATGCCGCCGCCGCCGATCTGGAGCGCGTGCGGGAATTGCTCGACGATCTGGAGGGCAAACAGGACATTGCGCGCCTGCTCGACAATGCGAGTGCCGGCGATGCGACGCGCATCTTCATCGGTGCGGAAAACAAATTGTTCTCGCTGTCGGGATCGTCGGTGATCGCCAAACCGTTCCACGGGACCGATGGGCGCGTGGTCGGTGTGGTCGGTGTGATCGGCCCGACTCGGTTGAACTATGCGCGCGTCGTGCCCATGGTGGATTATACCGCCGCGACGCTCGCGCGGCTGATGCGTTAACAGGAACAGAAGACGACATGATCGAAGACGAAAAGATCGACATCACCAGCGGTGCCGATGTGCGCGAGGAAACCGCAGCCGAGGCCCCCGAAGTGGCGCAAAGCGATGCGACTGCGAAGCTGGCCGAGGAATTGGCTGAGGCGAAGTCGGCGCTGCTCTATGCCCATGCCGAGGCGCAAAACATGCGCCGCCGCGCGGAGAAGGAAGCCGCGGATGCGCGCGCCTATGCCGCGACGGCCTTTGCGCGCGACTTGCTGTCGGTCGCTGACAATCTTGCGCGGGGCCTCGAAGCCATCCCTGCCGAGCTGCGTGAAGATGAGAAGATGAAGGGCCTCGTCGCCGGGCTCGACGCGACCGGGCGTGAGCTGGAGGCGGTGTTCCAGCGCCACGGCATCAAGAAGCTGAGCGCGGTCGGCGAGAAGCTCGACCCCAATTTCCACCAGGCGATGTTCGAAGTGCCGAGCGACCAGCCGCCAGGCACCGTCGTGCAGGAAATGCAGTCGGGGTATATGATCAAGGACCGCCTGTTGCGGCCGGCTTTGGTGGGCGTGGCGAAGGCGGCCGGGTAAGCGTGGAGGCGGTCTATCGACGCGAGTTCGAGGCCGCCCTCCGCATGTTTGCCCAAGCTAGCGGGAAGATGGTCGCGCTTGGGTTTGAAGCGCCGGTGCTGGTCGGTGGGGCGGCGGTGGAGCTTTACACCACCAGCCGTATCGCGACGGGCGACTTCGATGTTTCGACGGGACGCCAAGAAGTCTTCGAGCAGGCTTTGCGCGACCTTGGTTTCGTTAAGCCATCGGGGCCAGGCATGGCGACCAAGGGATGGATTCACCCTGATCTGATGCTTGGTTTCGAGGTCGTATCATCGACATTGCTCGATGGCATGGCCGACCGCGACCGGGTGTATCTTATCGATTTGGGTGACGATGGCGATGCGCGCATCATTTCGGTCGAGGACATGATCGCCGACCGGATGGGCCAGTTCGCTTCGGGCTCCGCTCCAGACATGCTGGGGCAGGCAAGCGTGCTTTGGTCGCTTCACAAAAATGCTGATCGCGCATATTTAGCGCGACGGATTTCAGAGGAGACGTTCGGTGACTACACCATCGCGGATCTCGAAAGGCATCCCCTTTAACGAATTCGCGGCGGATATGGCGCGCCGGTACGAGGAAGCGGGTCGACCGGAAGTCCCGCGCAATTCGGGCAACCGCCGCACCGAAAGCAAGCGCGCCTTGCTGAAAGCGATCGAGGACGCGGGCGGTAAATGGTGACCGCCACTTCGGCAGACCCGCGCGCGGTCAATCCGGCGTTTATGCTGGGGCTCGTCGCGTTGCCGATTGTTTTTGTCTGGTTCCTCTTTTTTCCTGGCTATGGGCGCAGCCTGCGCGTCGCCGCCCTTGTATATGCGTTTATGCCTTTGCTCTTTGCCGGTTTCGGCATTGCGGTCTGGCTGTTGGTTTGGGCATTGATGAGGATCGCGAGTAATTTATGGTGATCAATCCCAACCTCACCACCGACCGGCCGACGTTCGTCACGCATCTCGAATGTTCGATGACGGGCGAACGCTATGAGGCGGACCAGCTCCACGGCCTGTCGCGCGTCGGGCGGCCGTTGCTGGTGCGCTATGATCTCGATGCGGTGAAAGCCGCGATCCCCAAGGCGATGATCGCGGCGCGGCCGACCGATCTGTGGCGCTGGCGGGAGTTGCTACCGGTGCGGCACACGCGCGACATCGTCAGCCTGGGCGAGATCGAGACGCCGCTGATTCCGGTTCCGCGTTCCTCGGGCAGCCACAATGTCCTGGTCAAGGACGAAGGGCGGCTTCCGACCGGAAGCTTCAAGGCGCGTGGCCTCGTCATGGCGGTGGCGATGGCGAAGGAACTCGGCGTCACGCGGATCGCGATGCCGACCAACGGCAACGCCGGGGCGGCACTTGCCGCGTATGCCACGCGCTGCGGGATCGAGACGATCGTGCTGGCGCCCGAGGAAACGCCGGAGGTGAACATCCGCGAGATCGCCGCACAGGGCGCGCGCGTATACCGCGTCAACGGCCAGATCGATGATTGCGGTGCGCTGATCGGCAAGGGTGCTGCCGAGGGGCTGTGGTTCGATTTCTCGACGCTGAAGGAGCCGTACAGAATTGAGGGGAAGAAGACGATGGGGCTGGAACTGGCCGCGCAATTCGGCTGGAAGCTGCCGGATGCCATCTTCTATCCGACCGGCGGCGGTACTGGCCTGATCGGCATGTGGAAGGCGTTCGACGAGCTCGAAAAGCTCGGCTGGATCGGGCCGGAGCGCCCGCGCATGTACGCCGTGCAGGCGAGCGGCTGCGCGCCGATCGTGCGCGCGTTCGAGGCGGGCGAGGAACATGCCGAACGCTGGGAAGACGCCGCAACCGTCGCCGCTGGCATCCGGGTGCCGCGCGCGGTCGGCGACTTCCTGATCCTGCGCGCGGTACGCGAGAGCGGCGGCAAGGCGCTTGGCGTCGGCGATCCCGCGATCCTGAAGGCGGTGGATGAGTGCGCGAAAAAGGACGGCCTGCTGCTGTGCCCCGAGGGTGGTGCGACGTTGGCGGCCTATAAGGAAGCGCTGCGCACCGGCGAGGTCGATGAAGACGAACGCGTCGTGCTGTTCAACTGCGCGACCGGACTCAAATATCCCATGCCGGAGGCGAACGACACGCTCGACCGGTTCGGCCAGATCGATCTCGCCACGCTATAGCGCAGGCTGTATGAGACGGAACCACGCGCGGGCTGGGGCGGACCGCGCGGGATGACGATTTCTGTCGTCAAGCCGTTGAATTGGATAGCCGAATACGTGCTATGAGGCCCTTATGACGCCCGCCCCGACCATCAATCCTGAAACGGCGCGCGCGGGCGGTCGTGGGTTTCTGGATGGTGGCGGGGAAGTGGGGGCATTGCTGCGCGCTTTCGATTGGCAGGCCCATCCCTTCGGCCTGCCCGAGCATTGGCCCGCGGCGCTAAAGCTGAGCGTCAGCCACTGCCTCCATTCCAGCTTTCCGACCGCAATCTATTGGGGGCCGGAATATCGGCTGCTCTACAACGATGCGTGGGCGGCACTCGCGGAAAACCACCCTTGGGCGCTTGGTCGCCCGGCGGCAGAGGTGCGGCCCGACATCTGGGCGATTCTCGGCCCGCAATTCGCCGCCGTCCTGACGTCGCGGACTGGCGTCGCGCATGTCGCACAGCGCCTGATGATGATGCGCGAGGGCGTGCCGACCGAAACCTTCTGGACCTACAACAGCTCGCCGATTCTGGATGAGCAGGGCGTGGCGCACGGCCTGATCAATCAGGGCCTGGAAGTGACCGCGCAAATCGTCAACGAACGCGCGTTGCGCACCGCGAAGGAGGAGCGCGAGTTCATCCTGACGCTGACCGAGCTTCAGCGGGCGCAGTCCGATCCCGACGACGTGATGCAACTGACCGCCGATGCGATTGGCGGCTATCTTGGTGTCGATCGCGCGGGGTTCTTCGAGGTCCTGCCCGATGCGATGATCCGCTATGGCGCGTGCTGGGTCGAGGGCGCGGTTCCACCGCTGACCGGTACGGTGCCGTCATCGGCGTTCGGGCCGGACCTTGGGGAACTTGCGCGGACCGGGGGACGCTGGCCTTCACAAGCCCGGACGACGCGACGGCCCCGCCGCGCGCCGCGCTGGACGCGATGGGCATGGAGGCGGGGGTCAGCGTTCCGCTCGTCCGCCGCGGCGAGTGGCAGGGTGGCTTCTACCTCGGCAGCGTGGCACCACGCGCGTGGACGAGGGGCGAAATCGCCCTGGTCGAGGAAGTGGCCGAACTGAGCTGGGACGCGGTCGCGCGCGTGCGGGCAACGGCGCGGCTGCACGCGATCAATCTCAGCCTGAAGGATGAAGTCGCTGCGCGCACCGCCGAGCGGGACAAATTGTGGGAAGTGAGCAACGACCTGCTCGGCATCGCCGACCGCACGGGCCGCTGGATCGCGGTCAATCCCGCGTGGGAGCGCTTGCTCGGCTGGACTGCGGAAGAGATTGTCGGGCGCGATACGCAGTGGTTGCGCCACCCCGATGACACCGGCGGCAGCGCGGCGGACCGGGCGGCGATCGCCGAGCCAGGCACGCCGCAGCGGCTGGAGAAGCGGCTGCGCACGCGCGATGGCAGCTATCGCACGCTCGCCTGGCAGACGATCCTGTTCGACGATCGCCTCTACACCAACGCGCGCGACGTGACCGAGGAGCGGCGTCAGCAAGCCGCGTTGGTCGCCGCCGAGAAGCGCACGCGGATGGTGCTGGAGGCGATGGACGGCATGGGGGTGTGGACCTATGAGGCCGCCACCGATCGCTTCTACAGCGACCCCGGTTTCGGCGCGCTGCATGGCTTCCCGGCGGAGGAGGCCGGGCCGGGCCGGTCGATGGCGGAAGTGCTCCAGCGGATTCATCCCGAAGATTTGTCGCGCACCTTTGCCGCAATCGCCAGCGCTCGCGAAAGCGGCGAGGATGGCGAGATCGAATATCGCATCATCCTGCCCGACGGCGGCATCCGCCACATTCTCTCGCGCAGCCACGTGATGCGCGATGCGCGCGGCGAGATGGAGCAAGTGATCGGCGTGGGCGTCGATGTCAGCCGCCAGCGCGAGTTGGAGGACCGCCTGCGCCAATCGCAGAAGATGGAGGCGGTGGGGCAGCTGACCGGCGGATTGGCACATGATTTCAACAATCTGCTGACCGGTATTTCGGGCGCACTCGAATTGATGCAGTTGCGCCTGAAGCAGGGTCGGATCGACGATCTGCCGCGCTATATCGGCGCGGCGCAAACCAGCGCAGGGCGCGCGGCGGCGTTGACGCATCGCCTGCTCGCATTCTCGCGGCGGCAACCGCTCGATCCGCGCCCGGTTGACGTGCCGCGGCTGATCGCGGGGATGGAGGATTTGCTGCGCGGGACGCTCGGTCCCGGCATCACGCTGGCGGTGGATGTGGAGACCGAGGCCTGGCCGATCCTGGCCGATGCCAACCAGCTCGAAAACGCGCTGCTCAACCTGTGCATCAACGCGCGTGACGCAATGCCCGATGGTGGCACGGTGACGCTCCAGACCGGGCAGGAATGGCTCGATGAAGCAAGCGCGACCGAGCGCGAGTTGCCGCCCGGCGCGTACCTGACGCTGTGCGTCACCGATACCGGCACCGGCATGAGCGCCGACGTGATCGCGCGCGCGTTCGATCCCTTCTTCACGACCAAGCCGATGGGGCAGGGGACGGGGCTCGGCCTTTCGATGATCTATGGCTTCGTCCGGCAGTCGGGCGGGCAGGTGCAGATCACCTCCACACCGGGCGAGGGCACGACGATGTGCCTGTATTTGCCGCGGCATTATGGCGCGGTCGCGGATACGGCGGATGGAGCGGGTGCCGCGATCGAGCCGGAGGGCGCGGGCGAGACGGTGCTGCTGGTCGATGACGAGCCCGCCGTGCGCATGCTGGTGAGCGAAGTGCTCGGCGATTTGGGCTATACCGTCATCGCGGCGGAGACTGGCGGCGAAGCGCTGGAACTGCTGGTCGCGGCACGGCGCGTCGATCTGCTGATCACCGATGTCGGCCTGCCCGGCGGCATGAACGGCCGCCAGGTCGCCGACGCGGTCCGCGCGGTGCGGGCCGATTTGCCGGTGCTGTTCATCACCGGCTTTGCGGAGAATGCGGTCGTGGGGGATGGGCCGCTGGAGCCGGGCATGGCGCTGATCGCGAAGCCGTTCGGGATGGATACGCTGGCGGCGCGGGTTAGGGAGATGTTGGGGTAGGGGGTGGGAGGTGCCGATTGCGGACAGGCTGCCTATTGTTTTTGCAGCAAGGTTGGTTGCGGATCGTAGGCTTCAAACGGGGGGCCGACGTCGCCAATACGCCACCATTTCCCACTGCCTTCTGCACACTGACCAAACTTGCAATCTAGAGTCTCTGATACAAGCTGACGCAGCCGAGCCACTGTGTTGCAATCAACGTCCGGCGCAAACTTGATCTGCACCACCGGCACGGGGTTCAGCGTCGCCGTTTCCTTTAGATAGGCTTTGAGCGTAGCGTCCGAAACCCTTATCCGATTCCATTGTAGTGAGCCGTCCGCGCGAACCACTATGACACTCAAAAGCGACATCACGCCCCGGCCATCACGCGGAGTTATCCAGTTTGCAGGCAAACCACCGCATCCCTCGGCGTAGGTCGTCTGGTGATGACAGCCGCCCAAGAACATCATTACGCTAAGCAAGAGGCCGATCTTCTTCATAGCCAGAGCCTAGTCCCGCTTTGATGGCTACGCCACAGCGGCGGCTCCCTGCATAATTCAGACATCCTCACCGTCACCTCGGCCTTGTGCCGGGGTCCACCGTGCAGCGTCGCATCCGGCTTGAGATGGATGCACGGTCGCGCGGCTTGGCCCGTCAAACTCACACTCGCCTCGTGTGAGGCCAGGTGGACCCCGGCACAAGGCCGGGGTGACGGTCGTGGTGGGGCGGCGTCCCCAGTCCCGGAAACTTCACCCTCGGCGCGAGGCTAAGCCGCCCGGTCCCGCGCCGCCGCCACGTCATCCTTCCGCCGCAGATACGGCGCGACCAAATTGCGCGCGCGGAACCATTCCTGCCGTTCGGGCGACAGCGTCGCGAAATTGCCGATCACGCGGCGGCACTCCGGCGCGCGGCATTGGCAGATCATGTGCCAGTTCGATTCGGCCAGCGTGGTCGAATAATCCCAGGTGATTTCCTCGCCCGGGGCAATGGTGCGGATCGCGACCAGCGTAACGCTCCCGCCCGCAAAGCGCAGACCGGCATTGGGCGCGCAGCTATGGTTGATGAGATCGTCGATCCGCCCCGACGGGCCCATATAATGCTGCGGCGTGACTTGCACGAAGCGGTCGCTCGACCCGCGCATCAGGCTCGGCACGCGGTCGGCGCGGAAGCGGCGGCCGGTGAAGCGGATGATCTCGTCGCCCTCGGCGAACCCCTGCGCGGCATAGACCGCCTTGCCGAGATGCGTTTCGCCGACCGAGAACAGGCTCGCCGCCGGGCTATAGGCATCGAGCACATAGAGCCGCCCGTTGCGAAAGCCGAGCGAGCGCAACGGGTTGATCGTGGCGAGGCCGACCATGAACCACACGCTCGCGTGGCACAGCAATTCGACCAGGATATAGGCATATTCGCCGACCTGCTGATTGCCGCCGCGCGTCGCGACCAGCAGCGTGGCGAGATCGCCGACCGCCCATAGTCCCCAGGCGGGGGAGCGCTCGCGCGTGCGATCCTGCGCCACGCTTTGCCACGTCGGCCAGAAGCTGACCGGGACGGCGGCGACCACCAGCATGTGCGCCCAGAAGGCGTTGCGCGACACGATCCACAGCGTCAGCGCGGCAAGGCAGGCGGCGGTGCAGACGATCTCGCCGCGCGACGGCGCGCTCCACACCGAGCGCCGCCAGATGCCGATCGTCACCGCGACGCAGGCAAGCGCCGACAGCGCAAACACCCAGCCTTGCAACGCGCCGGGGTTCACCGCGGCATAGGTGCCCGCCTCGACCGCGGTTGCGGCGCTCCAGATCAGCCAGGAGGCGCGGTTGGGCTGGACCAATTGCCGCCGCAGCCCGGTCAGATACAGCGCGTATCCGCTCAGGCTGCACGCCACAGCAATGTAGAACCAGGGGTCGATCGCCATGCCCGCTTACCATTATGGTTAAGGTGGGGCTTACGCTCTTCACCGACTCCCGTCCACAAAAACCAAGGAGTCAGCACGAGTCGCGGGGAATCTCGAGTCGTTTGAATCGGTTATGGGCGGCAGGGTGGCGGGACGAATGTCTCGCGCGGTTGGCCGCCGACCGCATAGAGCCGCTCGGCCGGGAACTTCACGCGCAGGCCAGTGCGGGGCAGATCGAAGTCGTACACCGCGCCCTTCAGGCCCGCCATGCGCGTGCCGCACACCGGCTTGCCGATTGCAGCGAAGCCGATGGCGATCCCTTCGCCGACGCTCCCCGTCCAGCGCCCGACGCGGATGGCGACCGGGCCGGGGTGATATTTGCCCGCGCGCGGATCGACCATTTCGACCCAGCGCCGCGCGATGCCGGTCTCGCGTTCCTCGGCGGGCAGGACGTGCATTTGATACGGCATCGGGCGCGTGACGAACCACCCCATGATCGCGCGCGCGACGCTGGTATTGCCGCCGCTCGGCGTGTCGGTCAGGTCGAGAATGACGCGGGCGTCGGACGGGGTGGCGGCCATCGCCTCGTCGAACGCGGCTATCGTAACGGAATCGCCGAGCGCGTTGTTGAAGCGGATCACCGTCGCGCCGTGTGCCTGCGACACCATTAGCGGTGGGCGATCGGCCTGGCCTTCGTAGAGGCTGGCGAGCGTAACGGCGCGACCGTTGATTGTGAGGTGGCGCGCCCGGTCGCGCCGCCCGGCGGCGAGTACGCGCGCGGCGAACGCGGTGCGCTCGCCGGTGGGTTGCAAGCCGAGGCGCGCCCAATAGGCGGCGACGGCCTGTTCTGTGGGCACGCCGTCGACGGCGCTGAGGGTCTGCCCTGCGTGAAGACCCGCGCCTGCGGCGGGGCTGCCCGGCTTGACCGCGTCGATCACGTAGCGTCCGTCGCGCATGACGATCCACAGGTCGGCATAGGTCGGCACGATCGCCCAATCGTCCTTGAACGATTTGCCGGTCAGCGCGTGATGATCGGCCAGCGTCGCGATCATGTCTTCGGCGTAATGCAACAGCGTGTCGGCATCATGCACGGCATCGCGTTCAGCGATCAGCGCGGGCGAGGTGGGTACCACGCCGCCGGGCAGAGCATCGAGATAGGCGTAATTGGCGGCGATCAGCGGGGCGACTTCGCGCGCGTCGGCGGCGTAGTCGCTGGCGGTGGGGGCGGGGGTCGCGCCGATCAGCAGAAGTGCGAGCGGCAGGGCCGCGCGCATCACCGCTGCTCCAGCCCGGCAACACGCGCGATGATGTCGGCGTAGATGTCGCGCAACACGCCCAGATCCTCAATCGCCACGGCCTCGTCGACCTTATGCATGGTGGCGTTGGTCAGCCCGAATTCGACCGTCGGGCAGAGTGCCGAGAGGAAGCGCGCGTCGGAGGTGCCGCCGGTGGTGGAAAGCTCGGCGCGGATGCCGGTGCGGGCTTCGATCGCAGCGCTGAGCAGGTCCGAAAAGGCACCGGGCGGGGTCAGGAACGCTTCGCCCGATATGCGCGCGGTCACCTGCGCGGCGGAGTCGTGGCGGTGGACCAGGGTTTCGATCCGTTCGACCAGCGCCGTGCCGCGCTGCTCGTCGTTGAAGCGGATGCTGATCCGCGCGCTCGCTTGCGCCGGGATGACGTTGGTCGCCGGGTTGCCGACGGTGATGTCGGTCACTTCGATGTTCGATGGCTGGAACCAGGCGTTGCCGGTGTCGAGCACGATGGCGTCGATCTCGGCGAGCATCGCGATCAGGCGCGGGATCGGATTGTCGGCGAGGTGGGGGTAGGCGACATGGCCTTGCTTGCCCGGCACGGTGATCCACAGATTGACCGAGCCGCGCCGCCCGATCTTTATCATGTCGCCCAGCCGCGCGGAGGACGTCGGCTCGCCGACCAGACACAGATCGGGCGCGACGCCGGTCGCTTGCATCCGGTCGATCAGCGCGCGCGTGCCGTAGGTCGCGGGGCCTTCCTCGTCGCCGGTGATGATCAGGCTGAGCGGTGCGCCGGGCGCATCCGGGATGGCGGCGACGAACGCCGCGATCGCGCCCTTCATGTCGACCGCGCCGCGACCGTAGAGCAAGCCGCCGCGTTCGGCCGGGGTGAACGCGCTGTTTGTCCAACCTTCGCCCGGCGGCACCACGTCGAGGTGCCCGGCAAAGGCGAGGTGGGTGCCGGTCCCGGCGCGCGTCGCGAGCAGATTCTCGACCGGCCCATCGGGCGCGTCCCCGACGACGAAGCGACCGACCGTGAAGCCGAGCGGCAGGAGTGCTGCCTCCAGCACGTCGAATACCGGCCCCTGTGCGGGCGTCACGCTCTCGCACGCAAGAAACGCCTTGGTCAGTGCTACAGGATCGGTCACGTCAGCCCCTTCTCAACCCGCTTCCCTTTCGCGTTTCCGGGCGCGGAAGGGAAGCGGCTTTGCAGCGACCGCAACGCTGTCAAATTTTGTCAGCTGCATCCCGGCTGGCTGCTGCCGCCCGCCATGCCTTCAGCAAGGCGGTGCGGCGGCGCGGGTAGCGTTTGGGCGCTACATAGAGCGCGGTGATCCGGTCGGTACGAAAATGATCGAACCCGCCGCGCGCTTCGCACCAGCCGAGTACGGCGCGAACGCGGTCGTGAAAGGCGAGCGTGAACGGCCACACCGCATGATGCGTGATTGCGCCGTGTTCGTCGGCGTAGGCGATCTGGATGATGTGCTCGGACCGGATCGCCTCGCGGATCGTGGCGAGCTTGCGATCGCCGACCGGCACCGGATCGCCGGGGCCAATCAGCAGGCCGGTGGCCTCGATGTTGGCCTTCAGATCGTCGGGCAGCACTGCGTTGATCTTGGCGAGCACGTTGCGCGCCGCCTTGCCGAGCGGCTGGTCGGCGCGTTCCGACACCCAGCGCGCGCCGAGCACGAGCGCCTCGATCTCTTCGTCCGAAAACATCAGGGACGGGAGCAGGAAACCGGGGCGCAGCACGTAGCCGACGCCCGCCTCGCCATCGATTGGCGCGCCTTGTGCACGCAGCGTCTCGACATCGCGGTAGAGCGTGCGGAGCGATACGCCGAGCTCCTCGGCCAGCGCCGCACCCGCAACGGGTTGATGGTGCCGCCGCAGCACCTGGATCAGATCGAGCAGGCGCCGGGAGCGGGACATGGCGTTGCTATAGCACATACTGACGCGGCTTGGCAGTAGTGCGTAGGGATGAGCATGATCGCTTCAACAACAGCGCTTCTCGCGGCATATTGGCGCGATCCCGCCGCGGCGGGCCGGGGGACATGCTATGCCGAAACTCGATCTCGATTCGATCCCGCAGACCAATGCGACGGGCTATCCGCCGCCGTTTGATGCGCCCGTGGCGGAGCGCTGGTATCGCCGCCTCGCGCCAGCGTCGGGCCTGTCGCACTTCGCGGTGAGCCATGTCGTGCTCAAGCCCGGTGCGTGGTCCTCGCAGCGCCATTGGCACGCCGACGAGGACGAGATGGTGGTGATGATCTCAGGCGAAGCGGTGCTGATCGAGGATGGCGGCGAGACGGTGATGCGCGCAGGCGACATCGCGACTTTCCCGGCGGGGGCGGAGAATGGGCATCACCTGCAGAACCGCACCGACACAGACTGCGTGTTTGTCGCGATCGGCACCGGGCCGCGCTTGGCGGGCGGGGTCTATTCCGACATCGACATGCGCTTTACCGAAGCGGGCTATGAACGGAAGGACGGCACGCCTTATCCGACCAAGCGCCCCGCTTGATCAGGCCTTTGCGGGCGGTTGTTCGAACTGTTCGATCACCCATTCCTCTTCCTGCGCGGATGCGATCCAGTCCTGCATGAAGGGGTGGTGCAACACCGCGTCCATATAGCCGGTGGCAAAGCGCGCGACCGGCAGCGAATAGGTGACGATACGCGTCACCACCGGCGCGTACATGATGTCCGCCGCGCCGAACGCGCCGAACAGGAAATCGCCTTCGCCGCCGAAGCGCGCGCGCGCCTGCGCCCATAGCTCCATGATGCGGGTCAGATCGGCGAGGACATCGTCGTCGGGCCGCCGCGGCGGGAAGATCTGGCGCACGTTCATGCTGTGCTTGCGGCGCAGCGCGGTGAAGCTGGAATGCATTTCCGCTGCCATCGACCGCGCCATTGCGCGGGCGGCATCGTCGGCGGGCCAGAACAGGTCGCGGCTGGTCTTTTCGGCGAGATATTCGACGATGGCGAGGCTGTCCCATACCACCGCATCGCCGTCCCACAGGATCGGCACCTTGCCTGAGGATGGCGCGAATTCGTCGCCCTGGCGGCGCTTGTCCCATTCGCCATCGTAGAGCGGCACGACCGCTTCTTCGAACAGCAGCCCGGACTGCTTGCACGCGAGCCAGCCGCGCAGCGACCAGGACGAATAGGCTTTGTTGCCGATGATCAGTTTCATGCGCGATGGGGTAGCGTGCGGCGGCGTTGCCGACAACCGCGGGCGGGGGGTAAGGTGATTTTCGCAGGCGGCGCGCCACTCCCCGTTCGCTCTTCGACAAGCTAAGCCCGAACGGCGAGAGGATGCGTTCGGCCGTGGGCGGTGGGAAAGCGGAGATGACGATGCAGCACGATTACACCGCAAGGATCGCGTGGACCGGCAATCGTGGTGAGGGGACGCGCACTTATCGCGGCTATGACCGCACGTGGCAGATCGCCACGCCGGGCAAGCCGGTGGTGCACTGTTCGAACGATCCGTTGCTGGGCGGCGATCCGGGTCTGCCCAATCCGGAGGATCTGCTGCTCGCCAGCCTCTCGGCCTGCCACATGCTATGGTATCTGCATCTGGCGAGCGCGGCGGGGATCGTCGTGACCGACTACATCGATGATCCGCTGGGGGTGGGGGAGAGCGCACCCGACGGCACCGGGCGGTTCGTCCGCGCCGTGCTGCGGCCGACGATCACCGTGATGGCAGGCACTGATCTGGCGGCGGCGGACGCGATCCACGGACGGATCCAGGCGCATTGCTTCATCGCGCGGTCGGTCAATTTTCCGGTGGAATATGCGGCGACGTATCGGGAGGGGTGATCCCTCGCTCACGTGTGTTTCGGCCAAGGCCGGAGCGTTGAAGATGGTGTACTTCGCTGGCCAGCGCTCCGGCCTTCGCCGGAGCACAGCGCTAGAAACTACCCGATCGCTTCCAGCACCGCCGCGCGCAGCTCGGGAATGCCCATTCCCGTCTCACTCGACGTCGCCAGCACATCAGGGTGGGCTGCTGGGCGCTTGCGCGCTTCCGCGATCGTCGCTTCGGTCACCGCGGCAAGATCGCTTGCCTTGATCTTGTCGGCCTTGGTCAGCACGATGCGGTAGCTGACCGCCGCCTTGTCGAGCATTTCCAGGATTTCGCGATCGACATCCTTGATGCCGTGGCGTGAATCGATCAGCACCAAAGCGCGCTTCAACACGTCGCGCCCGCGTAGAAAATCGTTCACCAGGAAACGCCACTTGCGCACCATGTCCTTGGGCGCCTTGGCGAAACCGTAGCCCGGCATATCGACCAGCCGGAAGCTGAGCGGACTGCCGACGTCGAAGAAGTTCAGCTCCTGCGTCCGCCCCGGCGTGTTCGACGTGCGCGCAAGCGCGTTGCGCCCGGCGAGCGCGT
Organism: Sphingomonas sp. MMS24-J45; assembly: GCF_044881195.1. Taxonomy (GTDB): domain Bacteria; phylum Pseudomonadota; class Alphaproteobacteria; order Sphingomonadales; family Sphingomonadaceae; genus Sphingomonas. The sequence continues at coordinate 2,843,291 of NZ_CP173255.1, forward strand.
TGAGCAGCGACGACTTGCCGACGTTGGAGCGCCCGGCAAAGGCGACCTCCGGCACATCGGCATTGGGCAGGAATTCCAGCGCGGGCGCAGATTTCAGGAACGCGACCGGCCCGGCAAAGGCTTTCCGCGCGGCTTCGATCGCTTCGGGCTCGAAACTCACGTCTTCACCACGGGCTTCGGGGTCGGTTCTTTCAGCGCCGGGTGCTTCGCGTAGAGCAAGCGCTGCTGCGCGATCGTCCACAGGTTCGACGTGATCCAGTAAATCTGCAGGCCGACCGCAAACGGTGCCATCACGAACATCAGCATCCACGGCATGATCGCGAAGACCTGCTTTTGCGCTTCATCCATCGGCGCGGGGTTCAGCTTGAACTGGAAGAACATCGACACGCCGAGCAGCACCGGCACCACGCCGATCGCGAGGAAGCCCGGCACGGTGTAGGGCAGCAACCCGAATAGGTTGAGGACGTGCAACGGATCGGGCGCGGAAAGATCGCGAATCCACAAGACGAACGGCTCATGCCGCATTTCGATCGTCAGCAGCAGCACCTTGTAGAGCGAATACATGATCGGAATCTGCAGCAAGGTCGGCAGGCAGCCGGCAAGCGGATTGACCTTTTCCGCCTTGTACAGCGCCATCACCTCCTGCTGCTGGCGTGCCTTGTCGTCCTTATACTTTTCCTGGATCGCCTTCATCTTCGGCTGGATCGCCTTCATCGCCGCCATCGAGGCGAACTGGCGCTGCGCGATCGGGAAGATCAGCGTGCGGATCGTGACGGTCAGCAGGATGATCGCCACGCCGAAATTGCCGATGTTGCGGAACAGCAAGTCGAGATATTTGAAGATCGGCTTCTCGACGACCTCGAACCAGCCCCAGTCGATCGCCTTGCCGAAATTGGGAATGCCGAGGCGATCCTCATAGCGGTCGAGCGTGTTGGTTTCCTTGGCGCCCGCAAAGAACTTCGCGGTCGAGACCAGCGCCTTGCCCGGTGCGACGACGCGCGGGGCGAGCGTGAAATCGCCCTGATACGCATCGCCATTGGCCGCGCGGAAACCCGAACGGACCGGCGTGCCGCGATCGGGGATCACGGCGGCCAGGAAATATTTGTCGCCGAACCCGAGCCAGCCGCCGGTCGCGTCATACATATTGGCCCCCGCCTTCGAGCTGCTGCCCCACAGGCGCGCGAAGAAGCCGGGTTCCTTGCCCTTCAGATTGTCGAAGGTGATGTCGTAGGTCGCACCCTTATCGAATACGCCGATCGGGCCGATATGGTTGGTCCAGGTGTCGGGCTCGGTGCCGACGCCAGCGCGCGAGACGAGCGCATAGGGGCGCAGCGCGATCGGCGCGGGGCCGGCGTTGCTGACCGTCTGGCGCACGGTGAACATATATTTGTCGTCGACCGCGAAGGTCAGCGCGAAGACTTGGCCCTTGCCATTCGCCCATTTGAGCGTGACGGGCTTGCCCGGCGCCAGTTCGGTGCCGCTCGCGGTGAACAGCGTGTCGGCATTCGGAACCGTCACGCCGTCGCCGCTCCAGCCGAAGCCGCCGAAATAGGCATTCTTGGTACCGCGCGGGGAGAGCAGGCGGATCGGAGGGGAATTCTTGTCGACGGTTTCCTTGTATTTGGTCAGCGTCAGATCATCGATCCGCGCGCCCTTCAGATTGATCGAACCCTGCAGGGCGGCGGTGCGGATCGCGACGCGCGGCGTCTCGGCGCGGACGATCGCCAGATCGCGGATCGCCGCCGTCCCGGTCGCGGCGGGGCCAGTCGGCGTGTCGATCACCTTGGTCTTGCCCGCTACAATCTTGGTCGCCGGGGGATTGGCGCGCGGAAACAGCTTGGCGGTCAGGAAATTCCCGCCGAGCAGGATGATCGCCGCCAGCACCGCGAACAGCACAAAATTCCGGGTATCGTCTTTCACGTGAACGTCCGTTCGATCAGGGTACGGGATCGGGTCCGTACCCGCCCCAGGGATGGCATCGCGCGATTCGCTTGGCCGCCAACCACCCGCCTTTCACCGCGCCATAGCGGCGAAGGGCGGTAATTGCATAGCTGGAACAGGTTGGCTGAAACCGACAGGAGGGCGGGAGGATCGCCGAGGGGCCGACTTGCCACCCGCGTACGAGGAGGATGAGGAAGCGGGTTAGCATTGGGCGCTCCCGACCTTGAGCTCCTGCGACGGCGGGCGCGTTGGGTTATGAGAGTTGCCCTTAGCCGCCAACGCTCCGGCCTGCGCCGGAGCACGAAGCGGGACGGGGAGGTAAATCCTCACCGCGCCACCTTCGCCAGCGCCTTGGCGAGCTCCGCGCGCAGCAGCGCATAATCGCGCTCGATCCCGCCATTGCGGCCGATTAAGACGTGATCCGCGCCGCGCACGCCCAATTCGGGCAGCAGCTCATGCGCCAAAGCGCGCAACCGCCGCTTCATGCGGTTACGCACCACGGCATTGCCGATTTTCTTGGTCACGGTGTAGCCGATCCGCATCGTCGAATCGCCATCACCCCGCGGCCGCACTTGCAGGACAAAGCCCGGCATCGGCGCGCGTTTTCCGCCATTCGCCGCGAGAAAATCGCGGCGAACGGTAAGAGTCTTCAGGCCGACAGCTTCTTGCGGCCGCGGCTGCGGCGAGCGCGAATCACGTTGCGGCCGCCCGGCGTCGCCATGCGCGAGCGGAAACCGTGGCGGCGTGCGCGCACCAGATTGCTCGGCTGAAAGGTCCGCTTCATCGTTCATTCCCTGATCGTCTGAATAGAAAACGGCCGCCACGAGGACGGCCTTGATGGGGAGCGCTTAGCTTTCGGGTCTGCGAAAGTCAACGCGCTGTCCGCAGTTCCTTGTCGCGCGCGCGCCGTCTGGCCGCACTCTGCCGCCGCAGCCCGATGTCGGCGTAATGGCCGATCTTTGGCCAGCGTCGCTTCACGCCAACGAAGTGCTTTTTTGCGCGACGCGAATGGCGCAGCATCAGCGTCAGACCCGCCGCGAAAACAAACACGCCGCCTGGCCCGGGGATCGCGCCGACGATGGGGGAGACGATCACCAGCGCGACACCGGTCCCGAACCACAATGTGCGTACGAACGGAGCGGGTTGCGACTTCATCGATCGCGATGTGGCCCACCCCCTCCCATTGCGCAAGGTGGCGAACCGCCCGCCCGTGCGGGAAATTCGGCGAGAACGCGCGCACGTCGCGAAACCAGCCGTGGATTACGGCGCTAGCGGAACACAGCCCCCATGCCTGGTGCGTTCAGCACGCGATCGAGGTGCAGGCGCAACTCATTCTTGGCCTGCTCCCACACACTTTGGATTTCGTGCGATTCCGCAGAACTAGTACATGCGCCACGCGAGCGGGACTGGGGTTTCAAAAATGAGCGATCAATCCCGGCCGTCAGGAAGGACCGTAGATCGGAGTCTCCCCGCCGGGCGTCCTGATCTTGGCGGTGCTGTCGATCACGGCCTCGATCACCTCTGGCGTGTTCCAAGCCTTGCGACGCGCGGCGTCGGCTTGCGGCGCGGAATCTTCATTGTCTGTCATCCGAGTGTCTCCCTGCAGACGTGCAACTCGCTGAACCGCTAAAATGGGACAACATGCTTTCGGCACGCAAGCGCGGACCGTCCGCCTGCACCTTTTGAACTAGTCCTGATGACCAGATCGCCGCTATGGTCGCTGCGGCAGGGGCAGGGCGCGCGGGGGCGGCATGGTGGCAAGCGTATCGACGGTGGCGTATCTCGGGCTCGAGGCGCGCTCGGTCGAGGTGCAGGTGCAGCTCATCCCCGGTCTGCCCGCCTTCAACGTCGTCGGTCTGGGCGACAAAGCGGTCGGCGAAAGCCGCGAGCGGGTGCGCGGTGCGATCGCCGCGATGGGTCTCGCGCTGCCGCCCAAGCGGATCGTCGTCAATCTGTCCCCCGCCGATCTGCCCAAGGAAGGATCGCATTTCGATTTGCCGATCGCGCTGGCGCTGCTCGCGGCGATGGGGGTGGTCGATGCCGAGACGCTCGCCGATTATGTCGTGGTCGGCGAACTCAGTCTCGACGCGCGGATTGCGCCGTCGCCGGGGGTGCTGCTCGCGGCGCTTCATGCCTCGGAAGAAGGGAAGGGGCTGGTCTGCCCGGCGGCGCAAGGATCGGAGGCGGCGTGGGCTGGCTCGGGCGTGCTGGCGGCCCCGGACATCCTGTCGCTGATCAACCATTTCAAGGGCCACGGGCTGCTGGGGGCGCCTGAGCCGGGCGAGGCGGACGATTGGGTGGGAGGACCCGATCTGCGCCAGGTGAAGGGCCAGGAAACCGCCAAGCGCGCGCTGGAGATCGCCGCCGCCGGGGGCCACAACATGCTGATGGTGGGGCCGCCGGGCGCGGGTAAATCACTGATGGCGTCGTGCCTGCCCGGCATCCTCCCGCCGCTCGATGCCGCCGAGGCGCTTGAAGTGTCGATGGTGGCGAGTGTCGCGGGCACGCTCACCGGCGGTCGCCTGACGCGCAATCGCCCGTACCGCGCACCGCATCACTCGGCATCGATGGCGGCGCTGGTCGGCGGCGGGTTGAAGGTCAAGCCGGGCGAGGTCAGCCTCGCGCATCTCGGCGTGCTGTTCCTTGATGAGCTTCCCGAATTCCAGCGCGCCGTGCTCGATTCCCTGCGCCAGCCGCTCGAGACCGGCACCGTCAGCGTCGCGCGCGCCAATGCACATGTCACCTTCCCCGCGCGGGTGCAGTTGATCGCGGCAATGAACCCCTGCCGCTGCGGGCATCTCGGCGATGCCGCGCTGGCCTGCTCGCGCGCGCCGAAATGCGCGGCGGATTATCAGGCGAAGGTGTCGGGCCCGCTGCTCGACCGGATCGACCTGCATGTCGAGGTACAAGCCGTCAGCGCCGCCGATCTCGTCCTGCCGCCGCCCACCGAAGGATCGGCCGAGGTCGGCGCGCGCGTGGCGGCGGCGCGGGCGGTTCAGCAGGGGCGCTATGCCGGTCATCCCGTCCGCACCAATGCCGAGGCCGACGGCGTGCTGCTCGAGGAAGTCGCGACGCCGGACGAGGCGGGTCGCAAGCTGCTCGCGCAGGCGTCAGAGGCGATGCGTCTTTCGGCGCGGGGCTATACGCGCATCCTGCGCGTGGCGCGCACGATCGCCGATCTTGCGGGGGCGGAGCAGGTCGGGCGCATCCATGTGGCAGAAGCGCTCAGTTATCGCCGACAGGCCCCGCGGAGCTGAGCTTCGACTTGCTATCGTCATCAAAGCACGCGACACATCTCGTTGAACGGGCGAGAGATCGTCGCAAACGGGGGCCGTTATGGAATGGATGATCTTGCCGTTGAAGCGCTACGCGGAATTCAGCGGACGTTCGCGGCGCAAGGAATATTGGATGTGGATCCTGTTCCTGATCCTCGCCAACATCGTGCTCAGTTTCCTCGATGCCGTGCTCGGCCTCGGCGGTAGCGCGACGACCACGACCAGCAGCGCGCCCGGCGCGATCGGCGCCGCCGGAAATCTGCGCGGCGGACTGCTTTCAAGCATCTTTTCGCTGGCGGTGCTGCTTCCCAACATCACGGTCGCGGTACGACGGCTCCACGATACCGACCGCAGTGGCTGGTGGATCCTGCTGCCGATCGCGCCAGCGTTGCTCGCCGTTGCAGCGCTCGTCTCCGGGGCCGTCGCGGCCAGCGCCTCCAGCATGATCTTCGCAGGCGTCGCGTTTCTCGGCGTGTTCATCTGCGCGATCCTGCTGCTGGTGTGGTATTGCACCGATGGCACGCGCGGGCCGAACCGCTTCGGTGATGATCCCAAGGGCGATCTGCCGGCCGATCTCGCACGCACCTTCGAATGACGCGGGGGCAGGCCGAGCCTGCCCAAGCTTAATCGAACGCGGGCAGCGCGGGTTTGCCGACCAGGTAGTACGATGCCGGGTCCTCCAGCCGAAACCCGGCACAGGCCAGCCGTTGCAGCACTTGCGCCGTTCGTGCCGCCACCAACATGCCGCCACGGGAAATCGTGACGTCGGACAAATACGCCTCGGTCGCACGGACGCCTGCTCCCGCGCGCATCAAGGTGCCGCAGGCGATCGCGGCCTGAACTTCACGCCGCACGGTGGCGTAATGCAGTCGCAGGGCGCGGGCGACGCCCGCTATGACCACGGGCTCGCGGATTTGATCGGGTGGGATGGTGTCGGCGTCGGCATAGCGCCGCGTCAAGATCGGGTCATAGGTCACCTGCCGGACGCTGCCCGTCGTCACCGCGCACACGACCATCATTTCCAGCCATGATCGAAACTGGCTCGCCACATATTCGAACGGGGCCAGGATGATATCTATGGCGGCAGCGACGATCGCGTCGGGATCGTGCCGCACCCCGGCGCGGCTGTCGGGCAATGCGATGCCGGAATGCGCCAGGTCGGCAATCATCGCGACGAACCGATCGTGCAGTAACTGTGTCAGCGCGAGGAAGGGCGGCAAATCCCATGTTGCGGCGGACACGATCACGCCGTTTCGCGATGTTTCGCAAATGCCGTCGCCGATCAGCGCGTTGACATGTCGCCGTACCGTTTCGAACGGGCGGTCGAGCGACCGCGCGACCGCGCTGATGCTGACGCCGCCGCTTAGGACACTAGCGCCGGTCAGCCGACCGCTTTCGCGCAGGATCAGCAGCAGGAAGATCGCCCGGTCGCGCGGCACGCGGTGGCCGAGATGATCCTCCAACGCGGCGACGACATCGCCCGGCCCGGCCAGAAGCAGTTCCCCCACCAAGCGCGACACCAAGCGGCTTCCCGGGCGCGGCGGCAGGCTTGGCACCTCGGCCTTATACACATCCTTCATCGAACTGCCGTCGAACCTTCATTGAAACGGACGATCTGACCAGTCCTGCCGGATGATCAAATCGGGTATTCCTGACATTGATAGTGTCGATTCGATCTCGTAACGACCCCAAATCGGGGTTGGGGGGCAATGTGTCGATTTCCGCAGAAAAGGCCGAACGACCGTTTGAGGCGTTCGACGGCGTCGAACTCGGCCTGACGCCGGGGGTGCGGCCAGGTGCGCTGTTGCGGCAGGCACGCGAGGCGATGGGCGCGACGTTGGCGGACGTGTCGCAGCACACGCGGATCACCGAGCGGCACCTCGAATTGATCGAAGCCGGGGCCTATCAGGATTTTCACGGCCGCATCTATGCGGTTGGTTTCGCGCGCAGTTACGCGCGCTTCGTTGGATTGGCGGAACACGCAATCGTGGCGGCGGTGCGCGACGAGTATGACGACGCACGTCCCAGCAAGCCGGTGCATCACTGGGCTTAGTATCTTTGGGCCTAGTATCACTGGGCTTGAAGTCTATCGCCGCTGCGGCTACCAGCGCCATCCGCACGCGGGTGTGGTGAAATTGGTAGACGCGCGGGACTCAAAATCCCGTTCCGCAAGGAGTGTCGGTTCGACCCCGACCACCCGCACCATTACTTTTCCAGGTTGCCGACAATTCGGTGCCTTGAACGATCCGGCGCCGTTGATGGCCAGCGATTATAATCTGGACCGCTTCGTAGACGCGCAGCGCGGCATCTTCGACCACGCGCTGGCGGAGCTTCGCGCCGGGCAAAAGCGCAGCCACTGGATGTGGTTCATCTTCCCGCAGATTGCCGGCCTCGGCCGCAGCCCGACGGCGCAGCATTATGCGATTCAGTCGATCGCGGAAGCGCGGGCGTATCTCGCTGATCCGCTGCTCGGGCCACGCTATGTCACTGCGGTCGAAGCATTGCAGGCGTTGCCCGGCGGCACGGCCGAGCGGGTTTTCGGCGCAATCGACGCGCTCAAGCTCGCCTCGTCGCTCACGCTGTTCGAGGCGGCGGGCGGCCCGCCGATCATCGCCGCCGCGATCGATCGCTGGTGCGGCGGTACGCGCGACGCCGCGACCCTCGCCATCCTGCGCGCGGGCTAGGCGGCCGTCAGCTCCAGCGACTCGCTGATCTCGAACCAGGCGGCTTCCGCTGCATCGAGTTTCTTCGAGATCTGCGCATGTTGCTTGGCAAGCTCCGCAGGCGAAAGCCGCGCCAGCCACGCTTCGGCCGTGCTCGGGTCGAGCATCGCGCGGTCGATTGCGTCGCGCTGCTTGGTTAGCTTGGCGACCAGCGCCTCGGCCTCATGCGCCCGCTTCTGCAGCGCGACCGCCGCCGCGCTCAATTGCGGCTTGTCGTCCTTCTTCGCCGCTGCCTTGGCCTTGCTCGCGTCGGCCCCGTCGCCCGCCAGCACGAAGGCGATGTAATCCTCCATGCTGCCGGCATATTCCTTCGCCGTCCCGCCATCGACCAGCACCAGCCGGTCCGCCGTCAGCTCGACCATGTGGCGATCGTGGCTGACCAGGATCACCGCGCCGTCATAGGCGTTGAGCGCCTGCACCAAAGCCTCGCGCGCATCGACGTCGAGGTGGTTGGTCGGTTCGTCGAGGATCAGCATGTGCGGCGCGTCGCGCGTGATCAGCGCCAGCGCGAGACGCGCGCGCTCGCCGCCCGAAAGCTTGCCGACCTTCTGCGTCGCCTTTACGCCCGAGAAACCGAAGCGTCCGAGCTGCGCGCGCACCGCGCCCGGCGTCTTGCCCGACATCATCCGCGTCATGTGTTCGAGCGGGGTATCGTCGCCGTCGAGCTCCTCGACCTGATATTGCGTGAAATAGCCGACGCGCATCTTGCCCGACGCGGTCATCGCGCCGTCCATCGCGGGCAATTGCGCCGCCAGCAGACGGGCGAGCGTGGTCTTGCCATTGCCGTTGCGGCCCAGCAGTGCCACGCGGTCGTCCGGGTCGAGCCGCAAGTTCAACCGCTGCAGGATCGGCTTGTCGGCGTAACCCACCGCCGCCATGTCGAGCGTGATGAGCGGCGGGCGCAATTCCTCCGGCGAGGGGAAATCGAACGACAGCGTCGAATCCTCCGCCATCGCCGCGATCGGCTGCATCTTCGCCAGCATCTTCTGGCGGCTCTGCGCCTGCTTCGCGGTCGAGGCGCGCGCGCTGTTCTTGGCGATATATTCGGTCAGCTTGGCGCGTTGCGCATCCTGGCTGGCCTTGGCGGCTGCCAACTGCGCGACCCGCTCGGCGCGCTGCCGCTCGAAACTGTCATAGCCGCCGGTGTACAGATGCACCTTGCCGCCTTCGAGGTGCAGGATCGTGTCGACGACATTGTTGAGCAGATCGCGCTCGTGGCTGATGACCACCATCATCGCCGGATAGCTTTTCAGGAAGTTTTCGAGCCACAACGTCGCTTCGAGATCGAGATGGTTCGACGGCTCGTCGAGCAGCAGCAGATCGGGCTCGGAGAACAGCAGCGACGCCAGCGCGACGCGCATCTTCCAGCCGCCCGAATAGCTGTCGAGCGGGCGCTGTTGCATTTCCTCATCGAAGCCCAACCCGACCAGGATCCGCGCCGCGCGCGCCTCGGCAGTGTACGCGTCGATCGCGGTGAGCCGGTCATATACCGCCCCCATCCGGTCGGGATCGGTGCAGGTCTCCGCCTCCAGCATCAGCGCCGCGCGCTCGGTATCGCCCGCCAGCACCGCCTCGATCGGCGTGGTCGTGCCCGACGGCGCTTCCTGCGCGATATAACCGATACGCGTGCCGCGCGGCATTTCGATCTCGCCGAGATCGGGCTCCAACTGCCCGATCATCACCTTCATCAGCGTGGATTTGCCCGCGCCGTTGCGGCCGATCAGCCCGACCCGGCTCTTGGGGGGCAAGGCGGCACTCGCGCCGTCGAGGATCGCGCGCCCGCCAAGGCGCACCGTGATACCGTTGATATTGAGCATGGCGCGCCCCTAGCAGAATGTTGCGTTGCACCCAAGGGGCGGGTTTGTGCGTTATCTTTGACCAATCTTTCCGTTCGCCCTGAGCCCGTCGAAGGGCCTGGTGTGTTGTTAACCCACCCGTTCGTGCTGAGCCGGTCGAAGCGCCGCACTTTTGCTTTCATCGCGGGAAAAGAGAGGTAGCCCTTCGACAGGCTCAGGCCGAACGGGGTAAGAAGATATATTATGCCGAGAGAGGACCGAACATGAGCGTCGCCTTCCGCCGCGAGAGCGACGATGAACATCTCGAACCTAAATTCGAACGCCCCATTGCGCCCGGCCCCAACCTCGTCACCGAACGCGGCCTCGCGCTCATCGGGGCGAAGGTCGCGGAAATCGAAGCCGCGCTCGCCACCGCCTCGGAAGAAGACCGACCGGCGCTCAGCCGCGAGCTGCGCTACTGGCACACGCGCCAAACCACCGCCGAGGTCGTCCCGCCGCCAGCCCCCGGCACGGTCGGCATCGGCAGCCGCGTCACCTATCGCCTGAACGGCACCGAGCACGTCGCCGAAATCGTCGGCGGCGACGAAGCAGACCCTGCCGCCGGTCGGATCGGCTTCCAGGCCCCGCTGTCACGCGCTCTGATCGGCGCGGAGGTGGGCGAGTTGGTCGACTTCGGGGGGAAGGAAGAGGCGATTGAGGTGATCGGGGTGGGGTGAGGGGCACGGTCGCCTCATGACGTCCGTCTAGACAAGATTTACGACGCTATGGTGCGTTCCGTTAGTCCAGGACACGGTCGCCTTCACCTTTGCGACAGTTTAGGGTGTAAGCAGCCTAGATGTCCTGAAAGCCAGCGGAGAAGCTTTGTTGAATCTGCTTGGCTTTGCGCTTGCTGTCCTAATCATCGAGTTGACGCCTGGTCCAAACATGGCGTGGCTGGCAGGACTTGCCGCGACCGAGGGCTGGCGGCGGCGAGACGGATCATCGAGGCATGGCGGACGGACTACAACACCGTTCGTCCGCACAGCAGCCTTGGCGGGTTGGCACCCGCCGAGTTTACGAACCGCCCCCGCCAAGGGCATATGGACACCGAAGCTAACTTATCAGCGGCCTGAAAACGGGGAGCAGGTCAACCGCGATCGCCTTCATCCGCCTTTGCGACCGGAGCATTTATCAATCTGCTCAATCCTAAAGCGTATATCTTCTTTTTGGTGGTTGCCCCGCAGTTTCTCGGCGGGGTGCTTAGTCTCAAGGGCGCGCTTGCTTTGAGCGTCATCAGCGCCAGCATTGCGACGGCGATTCACGTGGGGATCGTCGCCGTCGCCGGGAAGGTGCACACATGGCTCGTTAATCCCGGACCAATCAAAATCGTCCGGCGTGTTTTCGCGCTGATCATGCTGGGGGTCGCGGCGTCATTCCTCTTGGCGGATTTGGGATATGGCGGTCGCCTTCGTTAGCGTTGGGTGGTCGCAAATTTTGACGTCGCGACACGCATTATTCCTACGCCGGGCCAAAATTTCGCGGATGCTGATAGCGTGCCGAGCGCGCTTTTTGCGTCTTACCGCACCAAAACAATCCGAGCCACCAACCCGCCGCCCTCGCGATTCTCCAGCGTGATGTCCCCGCCCGCGTCGCGCACGATCGTACGGGCGAGTGCCAACCCCAGGCCGATCCCGCCGGTTTCCTTGTTGCGGGAGGTTTCGATGCGGGTGAACGCCTCGAACACGTCGCCGAGACGATCCACCGGAATGCCGGGGCCGCGGTCGCACACCGCAATCGTTACGGTGCGGGCGTCTGCGGTGACCGACACTTCCGCCGCCCCGGCATATTTCAGCGCATTCTCGATCAGATTGCGCACCGCGCGGCGCATCAGGCCGGGGCGCAGCCGCATTTTCAGCCGCTCGCCCGCCTCGAACGCCACTTCCGCATCGAGATCGCGGAAATCCTCGACCACGGCATCGACCAAGGCGGCGAGATCGACTTCGGTCGGCGGTTCGCTCGGGCGGCCCAGGCGCGCCAGCGAGAGGATGTCGTCGAGCGTCGAATTCATCTCGGCGATCGTATCGGCCATCTTCAGCCGATCCTCGTCATCGTCGACCAATTCGATCCGGACGCGGAGAGCCGCGAGCGGGGTGCGCAGATCATGCCCGATCGCGCCGAGCATCCGGTCCTTTTCATCGAGCATCGCCGTCACGCGCAGCCGCAGCGCGTTGAACGCGGCAATCACGTCGCGCACGTCCTGCGGCCCATGCTCGGCCACCGGCACGTCCACCTCGCCCGGCCGGAACGTGCGGGCAGCGTGCGCCAGCCGTCGCAGCGGCTGCGAGATGCGGCGTCCCGCCCACAGCAGCGGCACCAGCACGACGGCATATAGGGTCAGCGTTTGCGCGATCAGCCGCCCGATGATCCACCAATCGCTGCGCAGCCACGGCAAGTTGAGCGCGAGCCAGCGATGATCGGGCCGTTCGACCGCGATGACCAGTTCGCCGCCATCGCGCATGAAGCGTTCGACCCGGTCGGGGCTCATGAAGCGGAACCGCGGGTTGTCGCGCGTCAGCGGGATGACCTGCGTTTCGATCCGGCCGGGCTTCACGCCCAATTCGACCAGCGCTGCGCGCAAGGCGTTTTCGATTTCCGTGTTGCGTGGGCCGCCCGGCGGAATTGGGGATGCGGGGAGCAGGCGAAGTCGCCGATTATGGTCGTTGGGCAGGCGTCCTGCGGCGATCCGCTCCTCGGCATCGATGATGCGGGTCAGCGCCGGGCTTGTCGCCTGCTCGATCCGCGCCTGGCGACGATCGTAGAGGAAGACCGCGAAGTTGATCGCCTGCGCGACGAATAGCGCGACCGCGATCAGCAGCGCCATCTGCCCCGACAGGCTGCGCGGCAGCAGCTTCAAAGTCGCGTCACTTCGGCGGCCAGCGTATAGCCGCCGCCCCACACCGTCTTGATCAGTTCGGGATTCTTCGGGTCGGCCTCGATCTTGCGGCGCAGGCGGCTGACCTGATTGTCGATCGCGCGGTCGAACGCAGCGGCCTCGCGCCCTTGCGTCAGATCGAGCAGCTGATCGCGCGTCAGCACCTGCCGGGGGCGGGTGACGAGCGCGTGGAGGAGATTGTACTCGCCAGTCGACAGCGGCACCGACACGCCCTCGCGGTCGACCAGCGTGCGCTCGCCGGATTTGAGCACCCATCCGGCGAAGGCGAACGACCCCGTCTCCGGCGCGTGCTGCCGCGTGCCCCCGGCAGCGGCGCGGCGCAGGATCACCTTGACCCGCGCCGCCAGCTCACGCGGGGAGAAGGGCTTCACGACATAATCGTCTGCGCCCATTTCCAGCCCGACGATACGGTCGGTCTCCTCGGTCCGCGCGGTGAGCAGGATCACCGGCGTCTCGCTCGTCTCGCGAATGTGGCGGGTCAGCGACAGCCCGTCTTCCCCGGCATCATGATGTCGAGGATGACGAGATCGATCGCGTACGCCGTCATCCGCGCCCGCGCGCCCTCGGCATCGCCGGCTTGCGTTACACGAAAGCCCTGCCGCGTCAGATATTGCGCGAGCGGCTCGCGGATCGAGCGTTCGTCATCGACGAGCAGCAGATGTGGCGTGTCCCCCATGATGTCCGTTTCTAGCATGGCTGGGATTTCTGGAAAGGAGGGCGTTCCAACGGGACGTGCCGGACGAGCGATCGGGGAAGCGCTCGTCCGGCTCCCGGGCCGGGAAGGGGGATTACTGGCCCGGATTGGGTGCAGGCGGCGGCGGTGGGGCGACCGCGTCGGCTGGGTCGGCGCGGCGTTGCCCGGCCATTGCGCGGGCCTGGTCGGTCCATGCCTTCAATTCGGCGCCGGAGATCTGCCCGTCATTGTTGGTGTCGATGCGGGCGAAGCGGTGGTCGGCCTGCGCCAAAAATTCGGCGCGCGTCATTGCGCCGTCACCCCCGCCTGCGCGCGCCATTACGCGGCCACCGGGGCCTTGGCGCTCGTCGGCGGTGATCGTGCCGTCCTTGTTGGCGTCCAAACGGTCGAACCGCGCATTTGTCTGTGCGGCCCATTCGGCTTTGGAGATCATGCTGTCGCCATTGGTATCGGCGCGCATCATGCCCATCCCGCCGCCCTGGCCCTCGGCTTGCGCAACGGCGGCGGTGGCGATCGCCGTGACGACGAAGGATGCGAGGAAGGTGTAGCGCATGATCAAACAAATCCTCTCGACAGGATCGGGACGCGGCCCGGTGGTTGATCGCCATATGCTGTCCGACCTGTCGCGTCGCTGTGCCCGGAGAGCGCACAAAGTGTCGCAAAATGTCGCAGCAACCTTCCCGTCAACCGAAGATCGCGACGCTCTGCATCCCCTGCGCGATCGGCACGCCGTCGGCATTCCATAGCATCATCGTCTGGCTCGATCCGCCGTTGACGGCGTGCTGCGCGTCCGCCGAGAGCAGCCACCAGCCATCGGTGGTGGCGGGCGTCGGAGTCAGCAGATTGACGATCCAAGTGACCGAGCTGACCGGCACGAACTCCTTGCCGAACAGCTTGAACGCGGCGGGGGGCAGCGCGTCGGCGAGTGCCATCACCTCGACCATCGGGTCGAGTCCGGCAGTCTCGCGCAGCCGCGCCCAGCGCAGCCATTCCGCCTCGCCCAAGGGCGCGCCTGGGGCGCTTTCCTTCAGGTCGAAGAAGTTGAAATTGCCGGTGAAGAACTCGTCTGGCCCAGTGTAGAGCTTCGCATCCGGCGCTGGCGGCTGCACCTTGCTGTGGAGCCGCCCGGCGAGCTCCACGCGCGACGGCTGTTCGGCCATGAACACGAACGTCGCGCGGTAGCCGAGCCCGGCTTCGGACACGATATCGGCCTGGATGAAGGCAGCGGTGCGCCCTCGCCGCAGCTTGGTCGCGGTGACGGTGACGCTGCCCGACAGCGGCCCGATGAACGACACTTGCGCCGACCGCAATGGGGGGAGATCGGGTTCGATCGCCTGCGCCGCGTGCAGCGCGAGCGCGCTCGACAGGCCGCCATAGGCGGTGCGCCCCTGCAACCAACTCGCCGGGATTTCGGCGCGGAACCCGTTCTCGATCGGCGTCGCGGCAGCCAGAATGTCGCGAATCGAAGTCATGCCATCGTCTCCATCAATCGGTCACGCAGTTCGCGCTTGAGCACCTTGCCGATCGCACTGCGCGGCAATTCGTCGATCGCGTGCAGCGCGGACAGGCGTTGCGTCTTGCCGAGCTGCGCATTGGTCCAATCGAGGATTTCGGGAATACTCGCGGCGATGCCGGTGTGCGGAACATAGAAGCCGACCGGCGTTTCGCCCCACGCCGCGCTCGGCACGCCGATGACGCTGCAATCGGCGACCGCGGGATGGCGCGACAGCACCGCCTCCAGGTCGGTCGGATAGATGTTGAAGCCGCCGGAGATGATCAGATCCTTTTTGCGATCGAGCAGCGTCAGGAACCCGTCTTCATCAAAGCGCCCGACATCGCCGTGGCGGATGTAGCGATTGCCCTCGGCATCGAACCATTGGGCGGCGGCGGTCGCCTCCTTCCGACCGTGATAGCCGGTCATCATCGCAGGCGATCGGCCGACGACTTCGCCCATCTCGCCTTGCGGTACTTCCTTGCCGTCGTCGTCGATCAAGCGGATGTCGTGACCCTCCACCGGGCGGCCGACGGTGTGGAGCTTATCGGGGAACTGGTTCGCGACGAGAAAGCAGGTGCCGCCGCCCTCGGTCATGCCATAATATTCGACCAGCAATCCGGGCCAGCGCGCCAGCACATCGGCTTTGAGCGCCGCCGAGAAGGGCGCGGAGGTGCAGGTCTTGAACTGGAAACTCGACAGGTCGAACCGATCGAAATCAGGCAGCGCCATGATCCGGCTATACTGCACTGGCACCAGCATCGTGTGCGTCGCGCGGTGCCGCTCGGCGAGCGTCAGGTAACCGCGCGCGTCGAACTTCTTCATCAGCACCGCCGTGCCGCCCCAGCCGAGCGTCGGCAGGAAGCTGACCAGCGTCGTGTTCGAGTAGAGCGGGGTGGCGAGCATCGTGACGGCGTCGCCAAAGCCAGCGCCTGCGTTGCGGTGGATATGCGCCCAGCGCATCGCGTGGCTCTGCACGATACCCTTGGGCGTACCGGTGGTGCCCGAGGAATAGATGATGTTGAAGCCGTCCTCGGGCTTGATCGCCACGGCCGCGGGCTTTGCCCCGGCGGGCGCGAGCCAGGGGCCGAGCGACTTCAGGTGAACCAGCTTGCCCGGAATATGCTGCCCGGCCAGCGCGCTCGCGGCGTCGGCATCGATGAAAGTGATCGGCGCGGCGCAATCGGTGATCATCGCGACGATGCTCTCGGGCGTGCTCGATGGGGCAAACGGCGTTGCCACGCACCCGGCGCGCAAGGCACCCAGGAACACCGCCGCATAGTCGATGCTTGGGGACGCGACGATCGCGACGGCATCGCCTTGTTGCACCCCGTCGCGCTGCAACGCCGCTGCGATGCGGTCCATCAGCGCGTCCAGGCTGGCATAATCGAGTTCCCCGCTCGCATCGGCCAGCGCGACCTTCTCGCCGCGTTCGGCGGCATGGGCGCGGATCAGGTCCGGCAGGGTGGCGAAATCACTCGCTAGCATTTCGGCGGCAGTGTTCAGGGCGGGGTTCATGGGCAGGTGTTCCGATACCGTAGCCACGATCCGCTAGGCGAGGCGATACGGAAATGCCATACGCGACGTTCGAAAAATGCAAACCGGGCCAATTGGACATGCTCTTTTACGACTCACCCAACCCCGCGCCGAACCCGCGCCGCGTCCGCATCTACCTCGCCGAAAAGGGGCTGAGCGTGCCGATGCAGTCGATCTCAATTCGCGACGGTGAGCATCGCGGCGAGGCGTTTTTGAAGGTCAATCCGCTTGGGCAGACGCCAGCCTTGGTGATCGACGGCAATGACGTGCTGACCGAGAGCATTGCGATCTGCCGCTTCTTCGAGGCGCTGCATCCCAGCCCGCCGATGTTTGGGGTGGGCGCGCGTGGCGTGGCCGAGGTGGACCAGTGGATCCGCCGCGTCGAATTGCGGCTGATGTCGCCGCTGGCGATGGTGTGGGCGCATACGCACCCGTTCACCGCGCGCGTCGTGAAGCCGCAATATACCGACTTTGGGGAAAGCCAGCGCCCGCGGGTCGTGGCGGCGATGCACGAGATCGATGCGGCTCTGGCCGCGCGGGAATGTCTCGATGGAAAAGGCTATTCGATGGCCGATATCGTGCTGCTGACGACGATCGACTTCGCGGCCTTCGTCGGCGTGTCGATGCCAGAAGAAGCGAAGGCTCTGCGCGACTGGCACGCTCGCGCCTCCGCGCGCCCGAGTGCTGCGGCGTGAGCGGCGGCATGGATGGTGCCGTCGCGATCGTAACGGGTGGGGGCACTGGGATCGGCGCGGCGGTGGTTCGGCGGCTCGCGGCGCGCGGGGTGCGCTGCGTCGTGAACTACGCATCGAGCAAGGACGATGCGGAAGCATTGGCCGCCGAGATTGGGGCGGACGCAATCGCGGTGCAGGCCGACATCGTCGAGGACGCTGCTTGCCACGCGCTCGCAGAAGCAGCGCTCAAGACCTTCGGGCGGATCGATTTTCTGGTCAACAACGCAGGGCGTACGAAGTTCGCCAATCACGAGGATCTCGATGCCCTCAGCGCCGACGACTTCATCGATATCTACCGGCTCAACACGATCGCGCCGTTCCAGATGATCCGTGCCTGCGCGCCCGCGATGCGCGAGGGTGCCATCGGCGCGGTCGTCAATGTCGCAAGCGTGGCGGGCGTGTTCGGACATGGCTCATCGGTGGCTTATGCCGCGTCGAAGGGCGCGCTGACGACGATGACCAAGAGCCTCGCACGCGCACTTGCCCCGGCGATCCGCGTCAATGCGGTGGCACCCGGCTATGTCGGGACGGGCTGGTTCGAGAAGCTTCTCGGCGAGGAGGGCTTCGCCAAGCTCAACGCGCGCATCGCCGCGTCCACGCCGATGGCGATGGCGCCGGGGCCGGACGATATCGCCGGGCCGATCGTGATGCTGCTCGATCCCGCGAGCCGCGTCATCACCGGCGAGACGATGCTGCTCGACGCTGGCGCACATCTCGATGTCGGTCTGGCTCGGCGGCCGGGGCGGGAGGTTTAAGCCGCGCTTGCGACCGGCGCGCGGTCGAACACGCGCCACACGACAATGACGAGTGCCAGGAGCGCAAAGCTCGCGGCGAGCAGGAAGGCGGCCCCGGGGAAACCATGCTCGACCCCGGCCGCGAGCGTCTGCGTCATCGCGAACGGGCTTAGGATTGCGGCGACGCTGTTGAGGCTACCGAGGCCGCCTTGCAGCGCGCCTTGCCGTTCCGGTCCGGCCAACCGTGACAGCAGCCCATTCGCCGACGGTCCGACAAAGCCCGACAAGGCCGCCAGGATCATGATCGCATAGGCCTGCCATCCCGCCGTCACGAAGGCGAAGGCAAGGAAACCGCCCGCGCCGCACGCGAGCCCGACCATCAACGCACGCCGGTCGCCGATCCGGCTGATCACTGGTCCGACGACCAGCGCCTGAACCAGCGCCATCACCAGCCCGACATAAGCCAGGCTCAAGCCGATCGCGGCGGGGCCCCATTGGAATCGGATGGTCGCCCAGAAAGCCCAGGTTGCGGGGTAGACCATATGCGCGATCTGCCAGGCGACGCACACGGCGAACAAGGGCAGCGCCGTTCGGCTCTCGAGCAGCGGTTTGAACGTGCCGACGATGTGCGCATCGCGCCAGCGGAAGGGGCGACGGTGCTCCTGTGCCAAGGATTCGGGCATTGCGATCAGCATCACCGCGGCATTGCCGAGTGCGAGCACGGCGGCGGCAATGAACGGCGCGCGCTCGCCCAGGCCGGCGATCACGCCGCCGAGCGCCGGTCCGATGATGAAGCCGATCCCGAAGGCGGCGCTGACATAGCCGAACGCGGCGCTGCGTTTTTCAGGAGGCGTGACGTCGGCGATCACCGAGCTGGCCGGGCCATAGACCGCCCCGGCGACCCCGGCGATCGCACGCCCGAGGAACAGCCACGCCAGCGTCGGTGCCCAGGCCATCAGCGCATAATCCGCGCCGAACGCCAGCATCGACGCGATCAGGACCGGTCTACGCCCTAACCGGTCGCTCAAATTTCCCAGGACCGGCCCTGCAAAGAATTGCGCAACTGCGAACGCGACGAGCATATAGCCCGCGATCCGCGTCGCATCGTCGATCCCGACATGTCCGAGCCGCGTGATCAGCGCGGGGAACACCGGCATCACGATGCCGAAGCCGATCGTGTCGATCAGCACGGCGGCCAGTACGATCGGCACGGCACGGTTCTCGAAACGCATGATGAACTCCCCCCGAGTGCGAGCTTATCGAATTGCGGCGGAAAGTGCGAGGCGCGCCGGATAGGGCCTTTCACGGCACGCCAAACTGTGGCATCGCCCGACCATACCCGATCTTCAGTTTTTGTTTTTCAGGAGAGGTTTCATGGCCACCGCGCCCGAACTCGATGTTGCAGCAAGCCCGCTGGACACTTTTCGCGCCGAAGCGCGCGCGTGGATCGCGGCGAACTTCCCGCCTTCGTTGAAGGGCACGGATAATTCCATGTCCGCCCTCGAAGGGCCGGGTGATTTGAGCGACGACGAGGCGGCGTGGAAGCAGGCGATGGGCGATAAGGGCTGGGGCGTTCCCGGCTGGCCCGCGGCCTATGGCGGCGGCGGTCTCGACAAGGCGCAAGTGCGTGTTCTGCAGGAAGAACTCGCGCGTGCCGGGGCCACCAATCCGATCGGCGGGATGGGCGTGATGATGTTTGGCCCGACCCTGCTCGAATATGGCAGCGAAGAACAGAAACAGGAGCATATCCCGGCGATCGCCAAGGGTCTGGTGCGCTGGTGCCAGGGCTATAGCGAACCCAATGCCGGGTCGGATCTCGCCAACGTGCAGACCTTCGCCGAAGATGCGGGCGACCACTACATCGTCAATGGCCAGAAGACATGGACCAGCGGCGGGCAGTGGGCCGACAAATGCTTTGCGCTGGTGCGGACCGACAAGAGCCAAAAGCATGGCGGCATCAGCTTCTTGCTGATCGACATGACTTCGCCCGGTGTCGAGGTGAAGCCGATCCGGATGATCTCCGGGCAATCGCCTTTCTGCGAGACCTTTTTCACCAACGTGAAGGTGCCCAAGAGCAATCTTGTTGGGCGCGAGGGGCAGGGCTGGGAGATCGGTACGCGCCTGTTGCAGCATGAGCGCAACAGCTTGTCGGGCGGTGGTGGTGCCTCGCGGCTGTTCGCGGGCAAGCCGATGGGCGCGCTCGCCAAGGAATATCGCGGCGAGGACGAGAAGGGCCGCGTGCCCGACAGCGATCTGCGGATGCGGATCGTCCGCCACGAGATGGACAGCCGCGCCTTCGCGCTCACGCTGCGCCGCGCCGCGATGGAAGCGAAGTCGAACCAGGGCCCGTCGGCGGCGACATCGATCATGAAGAATGTCGGCGCGCGCATCACCCAGGAGCGCGCCGAGCTGTCGATCGAAATCATGGGCATGGCCGGGCTCGGCTGGGAAGGCGAGGGTTTCACCGAGGAAGAACTGACCCAGACCCGCACCTGGCTGTGGGGCAAGGCCGTGTCGATCTATGGCGGCTCGACCGAAATCCAGAACAACATCGTGGCGAAGCGCATCCTGGGGATGCTGGACCATCAATAGGCACAAGTGAAACGTCGCCCCAGCGAAGGCTGGGGTTTTTGTGAAGCGAGAACATGCGCTTCGACGAGATGCCAGCCTGCGCTGGCATGACGCTTTTGGGTAAGAGGACGCAAGAACATGGCCGCACTGAACGACGAACAAACAATGCTGCGCGACATGGTGCGCGAATGGGCCGACAATGAATCGCCCGTTACCGCGTTCCGCAAACTGCGCGCGGCGGCACCGGCGGAGGGCTATGACCCCGCCGCTTGGCGAGCACTGTCCGAAATGGGGCTGCCTGGCATTGTGATCCCAGAGCAATTTGGCGGCACGGCGTTCGGCTATCTGTCGCTCGGATTGGTGCTAGAGCAGCTCGGCCGCAATCTGGCCGCCTCGCCGCTCGCCTCCACCGCTGCTGCGGCAAGCGCGATCGTGCTTGGTAGATCGGACGCGGCGAAGGCGGAATGGCTTCCCAAGATCGCCAGCGGTGAGGTGGTCGCCACGCTCGCGATCGATGAAGGCCCGGTGCACGATCCGGCGAAGATTGCCGCCACCGTCACCGACGGCAAGCTAAGCGGCACCAAGGCGTTCGTCGCGGAAGGCGACAGCGCTGGCGTGTTCGTCGTTGCTGCGACCGATGGCCTCTATCTGGTCAGCGGTGATGTCGGCGTCACGCGTTCGCCGCGCCACATGACCGATTCCCGCAGCCATGCGCAGGTAACCTTTGACGGTGCGCCCGCCGAAAGGCTCGGCGATACCACGCTTACCGCGCAAGTCATCGACCGCGCGACGGCGATCACTTGCGCCGAGATGCTCGGCATGGCCGAACAGGCGTTTCACACCACCAACGATTATCTGAAGACGCGCGTCCAGTTCGGCCAGCAATTGTCGACGTTTCAGGCGCTGCAGCACCGCATGGCGAAGATGTTCACCGAACTCGAACTGATGCGGTCCTCGGTCGAAGGTGCGCTCGAAGCGATCGATGCGGGGCGCAGCGATCTCGATCAGGCCGTCAGCCTGGCCAAGGCCGTGGCCAGCGATACGCTGCACCTGGTCAGCCGCGAAATGATCCAGTTGCACGGCGGTATCGGCATGACCGACGAACATGACGCGGGCTTCTACATCAAGCGCGCACGCGTGCTGGAGACGATGTGGGGGAACGCTGCTTTCCACCGCGAACGTTTTGCGCGGCTCAACGGCTATTGATCGGACCAGATCACGCTGCGGTGCAGCGTGATTTGGGTGATTTTCGAAAATGCGTTCTGGCCGGATCGGAAGTGTTGCGAGATGGCAACATGCAGAGGCCTAAGCTAAAGGTGTGATTGACGGACGAGATTCAGCGCGGCATCCTCCACTTTCGATAAACCGGTACGGGATCGCAAAGACGATCCTGGCCGCATCGGGGAGAGTGCCATGCTAAACCTGAACCGTCTGCTGTACACCTGCGCCGCGTCGGCGCTGGCGCTTGGGGTCGCAACGCCCGGGGCCGCGCAAACCGCGCCCGCAACGCCGTCCACCCCCGCGCCGACGTCGACCCTCGACGATACAGGCGAAGATATCGTCGTCACCGCCCAGGGCCGCTCGCAGCTTCTCGCCAACGTACCCGCCGCCGTCTCGGCCGTTACTTCGCAGTCACTCGCCAATTCCGGCGCGAACGACATTCGCGGGCTGACACAGCTCGCCCCGTCGCTGCTCGTGTCATCAACCGGCAGCGAAGCCAACGCATCGCCCCGTATCCGCGGCATCGGCACGGTGGGTGACAATCCCGGCCTCGAAAGCTCGGTTGCGGTGTTCATCGACGGTGTCTATCGCTCCCGCGCTGGTGCCGGCTTGAACGAACTCGGCGAAATCGACCGGGTCGAGGTACAACGCGGGCCGCAGGGTACGCTCGGCGGCCGCAACGCATCGGCGGGCGTACTCTCGATCTTCTCGAAAAAGCCGAGCTTCACCTTTGGCGGCAACGCCGAGGCGACGTACGGCAATTACGACTTCTACCGTCTGGCCGGATCGATCACCGGGCCGATTACCGAGACGCTCGCGGCGCGGCTCGACGGTGTCTATGTCAATCGCAAGGGCTTCTATTACGACGCCGCGAACAACACCGACATCAACGATCGCGATAGGTATTTTCTGCGCGGGCAGTTGCTGTTCCAGCCGAATTCGGACCTCTCGTTCCGCCTGATCGGCGATTACACGCGACGGAATGAGAAATGCTGCGCCGCGACCTATGTCGACAATTCGGTCAGCCCGTACATCGGCGATTTGAACAATCCGTCGACGCCGCTCACGCCGCTGCAGGCCGGTGGAAACAACATCGTGAACGTGCTGCGCGATCTCGGCCAGAACGTCACGGCGATCCAGTCACCCGGCTATAGCCGCAACGTCAGCGTCACCCCGGGACGGAGCTTCGCCGGCATCACGACCGATTGGGGCGTGTCGGGACAGCTCGACTGGAGCCTCGGCGGCGTCAACCTGACCTCGATCACGGCATATCGCGACTATAAGGCGAGCCAGGGGGGCGACATCGATTATAGCTCGGTCGATATTCTTTACCGCGCACCGGACGGCAATTCGAAGCGCCAGTTCCGCACCTTCACGCAGGAAATCCGCCTGCAGGGCTCGCTGTTCGAGGATAAGCTTGATTGGTTGGTCGGCGGCTTCTTCGCGAACGAAGACGCGACCGTCACCGACAATCTGCGCTTCGGCAACCAGTACGGCCGCTTCGCAACCTGCCGTATCATCAGCGGTGGCGGCCTTGCCGGGCTGTATAGCCCAACCTCGCCCGATTGCGTCGCCTCCAAGGCGGTCCTGTCGGGCGCGTTTGGTGCCGCCGGTCCCGCGATCGTCGCCGGGTTCGACAACCTCGATTCCATCAATAACAAGGGCTCCACGCTCGATCGCTACACGCAGAACAGCCAGAATTGGGCGGTGTTCACGCACAATATCTTCCACGTGACCGATCGGTTCGACATCACGTTGGGCGGACGTTACACGCACGAAACCAAGAAACTGAATGCGGTGTTCGGCAACGACAACACCGCCTGCGTCGCCAATCAGACATTGCTGTCGCCGTTCCTGACGAACCCAGCGCTCGCCGCCGTGGCGGGTGGCGTGATCGGCCTGTCGTGTCAGGGCAATTCGACCTCCGAACTGAACGGCGTCGCAATCAACAGCAAGCGCAGCGAAGGGCGTTTCACCGGCACGGCGATCGCCTCGTGGCGTCCGATCGACCATTTGATGGTCTATGGCAGCTTCTCGCGCGGCTATAAGGCGGGCGGCTTCAACCTCGACCGTTCGGCGCTGAAATCGCCGCTCGTCAGTTTCGCGTCCGTGGGCGGTGCGCAGGCGCTGGTCGGTAATCTGCAGTTTGCTGCGGAAACCGTCGATGCCTACGAAATCGGCGCAAAATATTCGACGGGTCCGTTCTCGTTGAGCATCGCTGGCTTCCGGCAGGAATTCAGCAATTTCCAGCTGAACACCTTCAATGGCACGGTCTTCCTCGTCCAGTCGATCAACGGCTGCACATCGAGCCTTGGCGGCGCCGATCGGGACGCCAGCGCCGCGACGGGCGCGTGCCCGGCGGGCGACGTCGGGTACGGCGTGCGCGCGCAGGGTGTCGAACTCGAGGCCTCGCTCGTCCCGATCCGCGATTTCCGCGTCAGCCTCGGTCTGACCTATCAGGATACCAAGTACCGTGAGAACCTGGTGGGCAGCTCGACCGGTGCGCCGCTCGATCCTGCTTTGCGCAAGCTGCCGGGTCAGGCGCTGTCGAATGCGCCGCTGATCGTCGCGACGGCCTCGGCGGCGTGGACGCCGCGGATCGGTAGCAGCGGCCTGTCGGGCTTGTTCTACATCGATTCGCGTCTGAGCGACGATTACAACACCGGCTCCGACCTGTTCCCGCAGAAGGGCCAGGACAGCTTCGCGCTGTTCAACGCCCGCGTCGGTCTGCGCGGCAAGGACGAGCGTTGGGCGATCGAATTCTGGGGGCAGAACATCTTCAACAAGAACTACGCCCAGGTCGCGTTCAACACGCCGTTCCAGGCGGGCACGACCAGCGCGCCGTTCACCGACCCGCAATATCCGGGCGGCCGCAACCTGTTCTCGCAATTCCTGGCGGAACCGCGGACTTATGGCGTGACGCTGAGAGGGAAGTTTTAAGCCGCAGCGGAGAGACGATTTAGCGTAGCTAAATCGCACCCCCGCCAGGCCGGCCGGCGCAGCAAGCCGTGTCCGACGACTTGGGCTTTGCCCAAGTCCGGCCAAACAACTCAACCAAGGGCGCGTCACCCGGCGGGGCGACGCGCCCTTTGCTGTTTGCGCGCCCGTCGCGTATCGCAGGCGACGATGCCCAAGCCCCCAAAGCAAACCCCCGGCCTGCCGACCCGCGAGCAGATCCTCGCCTTCATCGCAGCCTCCCCCACGCCCGCGGGCAAGCGCGAGATCGCCAAGGCATTCGGCCTGACGGCACAGGACAAGATCCTGCTGAAGGCCCTGCTCAAGGACATGGCGGACGAGGGACTGATCGACTCCGCGCCCGGCCGCGCGTTCCACAAGATGGGCGGGGTGCCCAAGGTGACGGTGCTGCGCGTCGTCGATTTGGACGACAGCGGTACCGTGTGGGCGGTGCCCGAACGCTGGGAGGCGAACACTCCTGCGCCGCGACTTCGCGTGCGGGAGCGCAAGCGTGGCGCGTTGGGCGTGGGCCAGCGCATGCTCGCGCGGACCGAAGAGGCGGGCAACGGCTGGATCGCGCATCCGATGAAAGTGCTGCCGCGCGGCGAGGAACTTGTGCTCGGCGTGCTGCGCCAGGAAGGCGCGAGCCTGTGGCTGCAAGGTGTCGAGAAAAAGAGCGGCGCGAGTTCCAGGTGTCGGACGCCGGCGGGGCGGAGCCGGGCGATCTCGTGCTCGCCGAATTGGCGGGTCGTCCGCCACGCATCACCGTGCGCGTCACGCAAGTACTGGGCGACCCGTTCGCGCCGCGCAGCTTCTCGCTGATCGCTATCCACAAGCTCGGCATTCCCGATGTGTTTTCGGCGGAGACGCTGGACGAGGCGGTGCGGGTGGCCGGGCAGCCGCTCGGCGAAGGGCGCGAAGATCTGCGCCACCTCCCGATCGTGGCGATTGATCCGGCCGATGCGCGCGATCATGACGACGCGGTGTGGGCCGCACCCGACGACGATCCGGCAAACGAAGGCGGGTGGAAGGCGATCGTCGCGATCGCTGACGTGTCCTTCTACGTCCGCCCCGGATCGAGCCTCGACCGCGAGGCGCGGCGGCGCGGCAACAGCGTGTACTTCCCCGATCGGGTCGTACCAATGCTACCCGAAAGCCTGTCGGCGGAGATGTGCTCGCTGAAGCAAGGCGTCGATCGTGCGGCGCTGGTCTGTCATCTGCAGGTGGGGAAGGGCGGTGCGCTGAAGAGCTGGCGCTTCACCCGCGCGGTGGTGCGGATTGCGGCAAACATCGCGTATGAGGATGCGCAGGCGGCGATCGATCATCATACGTCACCCCAGCGTAAGCTGGGGTCTCACGGGGAAAGCGCGGAACCGACCCCACAAGATCCCAGCCTGCGCTGGGATCACGATCTGGTGGAGAAGGCCCTCCTTCCCCTCTGGGGCTGCTGGAAGGCGCTCTACAAGGCCCGCACCGCGCGCGCGCCGCTTGACCTCGACCTGCCCGAGCGCCGTGTCGTGCTCGACGAGAAGGGTCGCATCCTGTCGGTCGCGCCGCGCGAGCGGCTCGACTCGATGCGCCTGATCGAGGATTATATGATCGCCGCCAACGTCGCCGCGGCCAAGGCGCTGGAGGCGAAGAAGGCCCCGGTCATGTATCGCGTCCACGAAGCGCCGAGCCGCGAGAAATTGGTCGCGTTAAAGGACTATCTCAAGACTTTCGGGATCGAGTTCGCGCTGGGGCAGGTGGTGCGGCCCAAAACTTTCAACCAGATCCTCGACAAGGTGATCGACCGCGACGAGCGGCCGCAGATCATGGAGCAGGTGCTGCGCACGCAGACGCAAGCCTATTATGCGCCCGCGAACATGGGGCATTTCGGGCTGGCGCTCGGCAGCTACGGCCATTTTACCTCGCCGATCCGGCGTTATGCCGATCTCATCGTGCACCGCGCGCTGGTCGCGGCGTATCACCTTGGTCCCGGCGGGCTGACCGAGGGCGAAGCGGCGGGGATGGAGAAGATCGGCGAGAGCATTTCGATGCTCGAACGCCGCGCGATGGAGGCGGAGCGCGACACGATCGACCGCTATGTCGCGGCCTTCCTCTCCGAAAAGGTGGGCGAGGTGCTGGAGACGCGGATCACCGGCGTCACCAATTTCGGCTTTTTCGCGACCGTGGAGGGGATCGGCGGCGACGGGTTGATGCCGGTACGCGATATCGGCGGCGAATATTTCCGCTTCGATGAGGCGAGCCGTACCTTGATCGGCGATCAGACCGGCACGGTGTTCGCAAGCGGCCAGAAGCTGCCGTTACGCTTGGCCGAGGCCAATCCGGTAACGGGCGCGCTACGCTTTGAAATGGTCGACGGCCGCGCTGCTCCGGCCAAGCCGGAGGAGCGATCGCGCAAGCGCATCATCAAGCATCGCGGCCGCCCGGCCAACATCCGGCATCAGGGCCGGAAGCGATGAACGCAGCGGACAAAAGCATTGAGGGCGGGCTGTTATATTAGAAGCGGGCAATGACTAATTTGATAACCACGATCGAGGCGCTGGCGACGAAGACCGCCGAAACGGCCGTGCTAGAAGGTGGACCTGAGCGCGGGCGCTCCGGCTACGTTTTCGGGCTCGACGTCGTGCGGGCATGCGCGGTTTCGCTCGTCGTGCTGGCACACCTTCAAATTCGGGCCGATATCCTCGGTGTCGGCGGGGTCGAGCTATTTTTCGTCCTCAGTGGCTTCCTTGTCGGGGGGATCTTTTTGAGAGCCATCGTTGCCGATCCGGGGGCGGGGGCACCCTTGCTCCTGCACTTTTGGCAGAGACGCTGGGCTCGGACTTTGCCCAACTACTTTCTGTTCTTCGCCGTCTACGCTGCCGTTTTTCATGATGAGCTTCCTCCCCTTGCACAGCTATGGAAGTACGCGCTCTTCCTGCAAAACCTGACAAAGCCGATCCCGTTTTTCTACGGACTTTCGTGGAGCCTCTCCGTTGAGGAGTGGTTCTATCTGATCGTGCCGGGGGTTACGATGCTCGGGTTGAAAATTCTTCGCCGCCCGATCCCTTCGATCCTTGCAACGATCGCTGCGCTGATCGTCGGATCGTTCGTGGTGCGGCTTCTCGCGCATCCGAGCGATTGGAACACCGGCATGAGGATGGTCGTCATCTACCGCCTGGATGCACTGGCGATCGGGGTGGCATGTGCGGTCGTCGCGCAACTCCTGCCGGATACGTGGCGGCGCTTCGGGCGATTGTGGCCTGTAGGATTCGTGCTGCTAATGGTGCTGAGCTTGTCGCTTTGGCGACACACTGCCGATCTCACCGCGCTGCAGGCGGCTTTGCTCTTCACTGCCCTGCCGCTCTGCTGTGCACTGCTCGTTGCCGGTGCGGTTCGGTTGCCGGACGGAGGCGGCAGGGTTCGGGGTGCGATAAAGCACCTAAGTCAGTGGTCCTATTCGATCTACCTCGCGCATGCCCCCGTGCTCTTTTTGCTGTACCGCGTGCCCGGCTACGAGCACTTTCCGCCGATTGCGCGGCTCGGCGTGCGGGGAGTGGCGGTCGTGCTAACCCTTGTCGTATCAGCGTCGGTCTATAGTTTTTTTGAGCAGCCGATGCTGCGGCTTCTCAGCCCGAAACGCGCCCCGCACTAACGGACTGGCAGTGCGCATGGTCCGATCGCGCGATCAAGCAAGGCGCTCACCGCGCCACCATCCAGCATGAGGACCGCAACGCTAGCGCAGATCACTGGCGGCGTAGGATAATCGCCTCGCCGCCAAGCGCGGTTCGTTCATTCAGCCGGTACTGCCCCTGCGCACTGAAACCAAGTTCCGCGAGCGCGTTCGCCTCGATCAGCGGCAGATCGAGATCGTCGCGGAAGCGGGTGCGGCCAGCGGCGCACAAGGCGATGACGCGCTCCGGCATACCGTGCGCCTCGCGGATCGCTTCGTGCAGATCGAGCAGCGTGAAGCCGCCCGGCAAGCTGTCCGAGGGGAGCTTCTGTTCGAAGCTCCGCGTGCGCCAATTCGCCACGTCGTAGAGATGGGCTATGGCCCGGCCCAGGCGCTCGTCGCGAAGGGTTTCGAGGAACGCGAGATGCAGCGGGTGGCTGGTCGCGCCGACATTCTTGCGCTCATAATCCTGCGCCAGATGTCCGCCGGTGTTCTGCATCATGTAGAGCCGCACGCTGTCGGCGCCGAGCGTCTCGGCGAGATCGACCAGTGCTGGCATTTCGTGAAAATTGTCGAGCTGGATCGTCGCGTTGATATGAAATTCGCGGAATTCGTCCCGCGCGCGCTTTGCCGCGATGAACTGCAAATTGGGCAGCAGTTTCGCCCAGGTGCCGGGGCGCCGGATTTCCGCGTAGACCCAGGGCGTGCACGAATCGATCGAGACGTCCACCTTCGTCGGATATTTCTCAAGGCCGCGATATTGCGCCCACCGCGTCTCGTTCAGCAGCAGCGCGTTGGTATGGAGATTGAGTCGCGCGTCGAGATCGTGGTCGGCCATGTAACGCAAGATCGAGCGGTAATGCGGGCTCGACCACGGATCGCCCTGGCCCGACACCGAGATCAGCACTTCACCCTCGGCATTGAGCAGCGGCTTGAACACGTCGCGCTCGATGATTTCGAAGCGCCGTTCCTGTTCTTCGTCCGCCACCTCGATTCCGCCGCGGCACGACGGGCAGGCGAGGTTGCAGGTGACGTCATGCGCCAGGAATAGCCAGCGCGGGCCCTTGGTCAATTCGGTGACATTTTCGTCGATGATATGACGCAGATCGGGGTCGGTCACCGCATCGCGCTTCGGCAGCACGTCATCGATAATGAAGCTGCAGCGCTGCTTGTTGCAGTGGCGATAGCTGCCGTCGAGGATGCTGGCGCGCATCGCCTGTGCGGCCTCGCTGTTCCAGATTTGCGCGAAGCTCTGCCCGTCGAGGCTGCCGAGCCGCTGCTCTGTCCAGATCGAACAGCACGGCGCGACGGTGCCGTCCATCAGCGTCTCGAACTTCACGAAGGGGCTATCGCAGAAGCGGTCCGACAGATCGGGGGAGGGGCCGTCCTGGCCGTGGCGCTGGACGAAGAACTGCGCACCGGCGATCTGCGGGCAATGCGCGGTTTGCGTGGCAATCCCGTCGAGCAGCGCGAGGCCAGTTGCACGATCGCCGTCCAACGCGCGCAGGATGCCCAGCAGAACCGTCAGCGCCTTGAGGACGGTGCCGCTCTGTTGTCCTATCAGTCGCTCGGTCAGACCGCGCAGGTCGGCGATCTCGCCCGGGGACTCCGCGCTCAACAGCTGCCAGATTTCAGGATGATCGAGCCCGTCTTCGAGATGTGCGACTACGTTTTCGAGTATTTGGAGATAATCGGGTGCGGGCGGCGCCGCGGGCGTGGCGACCCCGTCGGCGTCATCCGCTGCCCCCATCTCGTTCTGATGCCCGAAATCCATCACGCCCCGCGCTCCGCTCTATCCCCTCCCTTTATAGGCGGGCCGCGGGGAGGGGTGCTTATCCCGCCCGGAAGGTCAGCCCGGCGCGCGCCTGCAGCCGGTCGGCCAGCACGCGGCCCATCAGTGCGCCGGGCGTCCAGATGCCGCCATCGCCCGCCACATCCTCGACCAGGCACAGCGCGGTCTCGGCGATCATCTTGCTGGTCGATCCGTAGCCCGGGTCCTTGTCGCCGGTGACGACGCAATCCAGACGCTCGCCGCCCGGGCCTTCGCCGATGAACAGCAGGTCGTAGAAGCCAGCGTCGCGTTCTTCCTTCGACGGGCCTTCGCCGGGCTTTGGGCCCTTGTCGCTGGCCAGCGGATTCATCTTGGCGATCGCCTCCGCGGCCGCCTTGCCCATTTCACCGAGGCCGGGCGCGACCATCATTTCGTCATAGACGAAGTCCGCGCCATAGCTTTGCCCGGTCAGGAAATTGGTGCGGTGCACGTTCTTGGTATTGATCGGCGCCATGATGAACGGTGCGACCCATGCCTCGATCGTGCGGTCATATTCGGGGAGCAGGCCACTCGGCTGGTGCGGGCCCTTGAAACCGGGGGCGAGCGCGAACGGATCGGTGAGGTAGCCGATCAGCGTGGGGTTCTTCGCCGCGGCGGCGAGCGTCGCCTTCAGGCTGGCTGCGGTGCCGCCGGAGAACCCGCCCTGCATTTTCCGCACGCGTCCCTTTACCCGCGGCACGGTGTGGCCGAACTTGTCCTTCGCCGCGTCCTGCAGCGTCAGCACGCCGAGGTCGAATGGGATCGAATCGAAGCCGCAACTGAACACGATCCGCGCGCCGGATGCCTTGGCGGCTTCGTGGTGCGCGTCGATCATCTGGCGCATCCACGCCGGTTCGCCGCACAGGTCGACATAGGCGGTGCCGGTCTCGGCGCAGGCGGCGACCAGGTCGCTGCCGTACAGCTGATACGGGCCGACGGTGGTGAGCACGACTTGCGTGCGCTGGCATAGCGTGCGGAGCGAGGCGGGGTCGTCCGAATTGGCGGTGACCAGCGGGGTGTCGGCGGGCGCACCGATCAGGTCGCGCACTTCCTCCAGCTTTGCTTGCGAGCGCCCTGCCATCGCCCAGCGTTTTGCGCCGGTCTGTGCGAGATATTCCGCCACCAGCCGACCGGTGAAGCCGGTTGCGCCGAATACGATGATGTCGAAGTCGCGTGCCATCTTATTATCCCCTCCCGCTTGCGGGAGGGGGCAGGGGAGGGCCCGTCCGCTTGCGATGCGCTTGATCATGCCCTCCCCCAGCCCCTCCCGCAAGCGGGAGGGGAGTAAGAAAGGCTAGGCAGCCTCGCTGAACTGCAGGCTGGCGAGGCGCGCGTAGAGGCCGTTCTGATCCACCAGCGTACCGTGCGAGCCGCTCTCCACGATCCGCCCGTCGCTCATCACGATGATGCGCTCCGCCGCGCGGACGGTGGCGAGGCGGTGGGCGATCACGAGCGTGGTGCGGGTCGACATCAGCCGTTCGAGCGCCTGCTGCACCAGCCGCTCGCTCTCGGCATCGAGCGCGCTGGTTGCCTCGTCGAGCAGCAGGATCGGCGCATCGCGCAGCAGCGCGCGCGCGATGGCGACCCGCTGCCGCTGACCGCCGGACAGGCGCGCACCGCCCTCGCCGAGATAGGTGTCGAGCCCCTCGGGCAGTTTGCGCAGGAATTCCGCAGCGTTGGCGGCTTCGGCGGCGGCCCACAGCTCGTCGTCATGCGCGTCCCAACGGCCATAGCGCAGATTGTCGCGGGCCGATGCGCCGAAGATCACCGTCTCCTGCGGCACCATCGCGATTCGCTTGCGAACCTCCGCCGGATCGGCCTCGCGCAGATCGACGCCGTCGATCAGCACGCGCCCGGCATCGGGGTCGTAGAAGCGCTGGATCAGCTGGAACAGTGTGGTCTTGCCCGCACCCGACGGGCCGACGATCGCCACGGTCTCGCCGGGAGCCACCGACAGCGAGAAGTCGTGCAGCGCGGCCACATCGCGCCGCGTGGGGTAGCGGAACTCGACATGCTCGAACGCCAGCGTGCCGCGCGGCGGGACGGGCAGCACAGCGGGCACCGCAGGCGCGCGGATCTCGGGCTGTTCGTTGAGCAATTCCGCCAGCCGTTCCGCTGCGCCCGACGCGCGCAGCAGGTCGCCATAGACCTCGGTCAGCGCGGTGAAGGCGCCGGTCACGAGCCCGGCGGTAAAGATAAAGGCGGTCAGCGAGCCGGCCGACAGCCTGCCCGCCGCGACATCGGCGAAGGTCGACCACATCAGCAGGGTCACCGCGCCGAACAGGAGTCCGATGACCAGGGCGGTCATGATCGCGCGGATCGTGATGCGACGCTTGGCGGCGACGAAGCTGTTGTCGACCGCCTTGCCGAAGCGTTCCGCCTCACGGCGCTCCTGGCCGAACGCCTGCACCACCTTCATCGCGCCGAAGGTTTCGACCACCATCGCGCCGATATCGGCGATGCGGTCCTGGCTGGAGCGCGAATATTTCCGCACCCGCCGCCCGAGCAGGACGATCGGCAGCACCACGATCGGGATGCCGATGATCAGCAGCCCGGCGAGCTTCGGCGCGAGTGCGAAGAGCGAGACGATGCCGCCGATGCCGGTCAAGGTGTTGCGCAAAGCGACCGAGACGGTGGTGCCGACCGCGACCTCGATTTGCGCGGTGTCGGAGGTGAGGCGGGAGGCGACCTCCGACGGGCGGTTCTCCTCGAACCAGCGCGGGGCGAGCGTCAGCAGGTTGGATTGTACCGCCATGCGCACGTCGGCGACGGTGCGCTCCCCCAGCCACGACACGAAGTAGAAGCGCAAGGCGGTCGCCACCGCGAGCACGCCGACCACCGCGAACAGGCCGTAGAAGATCGTGTCGATATGATGCGTGTCGCTGGCGCCGTGGGTGAAGCCCTGGTCGATCACCGACTTCACGCTCCACGGGATGTAGAGCGTTGCGGCCGAGGTGGTGAGCAGCGCCGCCAGCGCGATCAGCAGTTGCGCCGGGTAGCGCGACGCAAAGCGCCAGATCATCACCAGGCTGCTGAGCTTGCGTTTTTCGGGCGGCGTCGCGGCGGCGGCGGCTTCGATTGGGGCGGCGGGTTCGATATCGGCCATCCGGACCGCCTAGCAGGCCGGGGGCAAGCCTCAATCGGCAACGGTGCTAACGCGAAACGATTGGTTGCCGTTTACCGCAGTGCGGCATAAGCTTAAGCGAACCGTAATGCTCCGCCGCTATGGTGGCACCTCGATAATTGGAATGTCCGGTATGCTGTACAGTGCGTATGAAATGCAGAAATCGATGTTGGCCGGTGCAAGCGCGATGGCGGATTTCAGCGCGGAGCTGTTGAGCAACCCGGCCAACCCCTTCGCCTATTTCGGCGGCGGTCAGATTCTGAGCTCGGCGCTTGAGGTATTCGCCCATGCCGCCGCACCGCGCGGCAAGCCTGAGTTCGGGCTGCACTCGACCACGATCAACGGTGCAGAGGTCGCGGTGACCGAGGAAATCGTGCTGCGCAAGCCGTTCGGCCAGTTGAAGCGTTTCGTGCGCGCTGGCGTGACGGGCGGGCCGAAGCTGCTGATCGTGGCGCCGATGTCGGGCCATTACGCCACGCTGCTGCGCGGGACGGTCGAGCGGATGCTGCCGTTCGCGGATGTTTACATCACCGATTGGCGCGATGCGAAGCTGGTGCCGCTGTCGGATGGCACGTTCGATCTAGACGATTATGTCGATTATCTGATCGAATTCCTGGAGAAGATCGGCCCGAACGAAGGGCAGGGCGGCACCCATATGCTCGCCGTGTGCCAGCCATCGGTGCCGTGCTACGCCGCAGCGTGCCTGATGAGCGCGGACAAGAATCCGTGTCGGCCCAAGACGCTGACTATGATGGGCGGGCCGATTGACACCCGCAAGGCGCCGACTGCGGTGAACACGCTGGCGACCGAGCGGCCGCATAGCTGGTTCAGCCAGAACGTCATCGCGACGATCCCGGCGCAATATCCGGGTGCTGGTCGCCGCGTATACCCCGGGTTCCTGCAGTTGGCTGGATTCATGTCGATGAACCTCGGCAACCACATGATGAGCCATTACGAGATGTTCAAGCATCTGGTGCAGGGCGAGGATCTGGAAGCCGAGCAGACCAAGGATTTTTACGAGGAATATCGCTCGGTCTGCGACATGACCGCCGAATTTTATCTGCAGACGATCGACGTGGTGTTCCAGGATCATGCCCTGCCCAAGGGCGAGATGCTGCACCGGGGCCGCCGCGTCGATCCGGCGGCGATCACCGACATTGCGATCCTGGCGATAGAGGGCGAGAAGGACGACATTTCCGGCCTCGGCCAGACCAAGGCCGCGCTCGACATTGCGACCGGCCTGCCTGCCGACAAGAAGCGTTATTACATGGCCGAGGGCGCGGGGCATTACGGTATCTTCAACGGCTCCAAATGGCGGACGAAAATCGCGCCGGTGCTGGAAGAATGGATCGCCGCGCACGGGTGAGGGGTGCCCCGAAAGTTGCGAAAGTTGTGCCCGCAAGGGGGGGGCGCGGCGCGGGCGGCTGCGAAGATTAGGCCTCGCGCGGTAATAAATAAACCCATCGCTGCGCTGCTCCCGGTTTGGCCGGGGGGGAGGCGATCGTTTGCCCGCGTTAAAGTCAGATGGATCATGGCGGCAAGGGTGCGTGCCTCCTGCCCGGCGGCTTGCGTGCCGACCGGCGATTTCAAAGAGCTTTGCCGAGGATGGCAGATGCGGGGTGTGTACGACGGGGAAAAACTTATGGAAACCGGAGAAAGCTGCGTTCCAACCTGTACGGCAGCCGTCCCGTGGGCGATGCAATCCGGTATCGTCGGACCAGTCTAGGCGATAGCGGACTTTTCCGGATCGGCGGGTCGCCTAAATCCCTTGCGAAGCGATCCAGGCTCCTATCGGTCCATCCACACGAACGTAGATTCCGCCGTCGCCACATCTACGTGCCCCTGGGACACCGACAGCGCGCGATGTAGCAGCGGCAAGGACCTGCCCATTATTCCCATCGGACACGAAAAGCGGCCCGCCGCTGTCGCCATTGCACGTATCCTTGTTCAGCGCAGGGGCCCCGGCCACCAGTTCGATGCCAGCGATACATTGATAGTAAGCGGCATCGGACTTCGTGCCGATGGTCGTGGAAACGTTTCCCAGGCAGTCTGGTGTTGCGACAGGAAGATCGACCATCATTTTGTGTCCAACCGTGCCTGCCTCGGTGCGGCCAAAGCCCACCGCGCGCATGAACTGTGCCTGGTTGATTTGCGCCGACGTGGCCAATTTTACCGGTACCACGGCTGCATCGAAATCCCGGTCAACGAACATGAGCGCGACATCGGCGGCGTCACCGTCTGGGCCGCCGCACGGCTTCATGGGAACGCTGCGTTCGATCTTATAGCCGGGCTGTGAGTCGTCGAGCGTATTGCCCACATATACGGTGGCTCTAACACCTCCGCAGTGGCAGTGCTGCGCGGTCAGCACTGCTCTCTTGCCGATCACCGTTCCGGTGCACAAATTTGTGCCGCCGACAATGACGACTGTATTCAGATACAGTGAGGTCGGCAAACCACCCCAGATGCGATCACGTAAAGATGAATGGCCAGTTAGGGCAAGGAAATTATGCTGATATCGCGGGTCGATATCTAACAAAGACGGCGTAGGAGGCGGCGATACAATATCCTTAATAGGGTTGATTGTTTCGCCTACCGGAGTTCCCCCAATAATGGCCTTTGTTGCCCTGTCTTTATATTCAGCAAGCGCATTTGGTGACTTCGAAAGGGTGTCTCTATAAGATGCGTTTAGGGTAGCGCGATAAATCTCTAAGAATTCTCTGCCTTTAAGTCCTTTGTTTATAGATTTTGTATATTTATCTGCAATCTTAGACGCCTGGCGTTGCACATCGTTGATACCTGGGCCGGCTGTATCCACAGGCGTCGCGGATTGCGCACTCACATTCTTTGAACAAAACAATAAAATCATGATTATAATAACATGAGGTGTGATCTTCGCCAGGCCCCGCATCCCAATCCCCCATGCAAGATGACTCATACTGCGTAATCATGCCGTTGGCGGATGTGGAGAGTCAATTACGTATCATCAGAATGGTTGGTAGAACACATCAAGGCATATTGTTTGCAGAATGAGTCGACATATGCCGATTGATGTGTGATCTTTATTTTTCTGTTGGGGAGGGGGATGATGCGAAAAATTAAATCGGCTCAAATAGTTGCTGTAATTTTGGCCGCGATGGTTTCAACCGGAACGAAGGCGGCACAAGACGATCCAAATGCTGCCACTGTCGCGGAAACGGCCCGACTCAGTTCCGAGACGGCGTTAATTAATGCGCGAGCAGCGGAAAAGAACGCCGAAGCGGCACTGACCAAAGCCAAAATAGATGCACTGGGCCTGCCGAGTTTCAGTGGGACGACTAGCCTCGGAAGCGGCGCGGGTAGCATCGAAGCTACAATTTTAGCCACCGCCGCGTTGAATAAGGCTGCCGAGTATATTTCTCTTAGAAAGCCAGGGCTTGGAGTAGGAAAGGGATATCTCGTGCTCGCTGGCGACGAGAGCGCACGTTTTGACTTGCTGGGCACTGTGCGTGCGCAGCTCGACGGGCTACGCCAGGCATTCAGCAACGCCGGTATCAACGCGAGACCGTCGCCAAATCGCCTTACTCCACAAATGGCGGTTGCTGCCGTTTCGGCGGTCGCCGGGCTGTTTCGAGCGGAGACTACAGTCTCCGGCATCGATATGACAGCTCTCACGCCGCGTGCATTGGCGACGGCCACGACCCAACGACTCGGCAACGCGTATCTGCTATCTGTACCGACGTTCCCAGCAGATGAGATGTTGGACGATGGTAAAGACTGGGCCGGTCAAACAATTCTTCAGCGTGTCGATACGCTGTCGGGCCTCCGCGAAGGCGCGGTGACCGCGCGTAACGCGCTGCCCAAAGAGCCGAAGGGGGCTCAAGCGACGAAGGCCGCTCGGCTTGATGCGGCGGTGTCGCGTTTCGACGCGTTCCTCGCCAAGGCCACCAGTCCCGATGACAAGGGCCTCGTGACCATAGCGGAAGCAGCGCGCCAGGAGCGGCTAAAGGGCAAGATCGGTTCGATCTTGCGTGTTGATCTAGATAAAGCTGGCGGAAGCATTGTTAATACCAAGAACATTGCGACAACCTTTGGCGTTGATCCGGTGAAAATCAGCGGCGGTCTGATCGCGAGCTATTCCTACACGGATCCGTCTGACGGGCGCGTACAAAGCGCAGGTGTACTTTTTTGTCGTACCACACTCACGGCGTTGCGTCATGTTCAGGAGGGGGGCGGAATTTACCGGCAGGCAGAACGCGTATTTCTGCCGATTGTCACGAGCAGTTCTGAGAAAGCAGTGTGGTTCGGCGAACTCCCGTGAAGAAAGCGTACGGCATGATCGCCAGAAAGGCGGGGTCGGCCTAATGTCGCCGCCCCGTCCAACCCGCCGCACCACGCGGCGTACAGCACCTCGAACAGCCGACCTAGCCGCCGCTGATGCCCATCATGACTACGACGTAGTCGAAGGCGCCGTGCTTGTATTCGATCAGCGCGCGGTTGGCCGTAATGCCACTCGAGTGGCCGCGCTGGAGCCTTTACCACACCGCGGGTGCCAGGATCCTGTCGGGCGGGGGATTCTCTTTGGTCGGCAGGACGTATAGCCGCAGGAAGGCCCAGGCCGTCGCCGCGATGGCGGCCGTGCGGGCCAGTGTGCGGGTGATCCCGCGTTGCTGCCGCGCTGCCTCCAGCCGGACCGAGGCGCGCCGTAGCGCCTCCATGCCTGCGCGGAAGCGCGGGGAGTCGGTGTCGAGCAGGATCGGAAAGACCTGCCGGCTGATCGCGGTGCAGGTTTCGAACACGCGATAGTCATAATCGGTGATGTCGAGCCCCATCGCCTTGTGCAGCGCGGGGCGCATGTGATCCCGGCAATACATGGTCGCATAGACGGAGATCAGGAAGAACCGGATCCACAGCCGGTTGATGCCGCGTGTCAGCCGTGGGTCGGCGCGGATCAGCAGGGCGATCGCCTCGCCATGGCGATACTCGTCGTTGCACCATTCCTCGAAACGGCTGAACAGCGGATGGAAGGCGTGCTCGGGGTGCCGCTGCAAATGGCGGCAAATCACGATGTAGCGCGCATAGCCAATCTTTTCAGAAAGATAGGTCGCGTACAGGATGAATTTCGGTCGGAAATAGTGATAGGTCTTGGCCTTGGTGAGGAAGGACAGGCTGATCGGCAGGCCTGCGTCCTTCAAGCTGTCGCGGATGAAGCCGGCGTGGCGGCTTTCGTCGCGGGTCAGCAGCTTCATCAGGCGGCGGATCTCGGGGTTGGTGGTGCGCCGCGCGATCTCCGAATAGAAGATGCAGCCGGAAAATTCCGACGTCATCGAGGAAACCATGAACGAGACGAATTCCTCGCGCACGTCCGCCGGAAGCGTCTCGACGATGCCGGTGAACGGCTCCTTCTTGCGGAAATGCAGTCGGTTGGGGTCGGCCTCCATCACCGCCAGCAATTCGTCCCACTCGGCGCGGACCGGCTCCACGTCCAGCCGATCGAGCGCGGCGAAATCGGTGGTGTAGAAACGCGGGGACAGGATCGTCTCGTCAACGATCTGGCGCTTCAATCCTTCGGTGGTCGGCATGGCGGTCAGCGCGGCAGCAGTCATCGGCCCCTCCTCCTCAACGCGGAGAGTGTGCCGCAGGGGAAGGGTGCGGCACTTTGATCCGAGTCAAATGGCGTGGGCCGGACGCAGAAAGGGCGGCACCGGTTGCCCGACGCCGCCCTTTCGCTTCTTAGTGGCGATCGATCAGAGGACTTCGAACAGCCCGGCCGCACCCTGGCCGCCGCCGATGCACATCGTGACGACGACGTACTTCGCGCCACGGCGCTTGCCTTCTATCAGGGCGTGGCCGGTCGCGCGGGCGCCGGTCATGCCGTAGGGGTGGCCGATCGAGATCGCGCCGCCGCTGACGTTGAGCAGCTCGTTCGGAATGCCGAGCTTGTCGCGGCAATACAGCACCTGCACCGCAAAGGCTTCGTTGAGCTCCCACAGGCCGATATCGTCCATCTTCAGGTTGAAGCGTTCGAGCAGCTTGGGGATGGCGAACACGGGACCAATGCCCATTTCGTCGGGCTCGGTGCCCGCGACCGCCATGCCGACGTAGCGGCCGAGCGGCTGAAGGCCGCGCTTCGAGGCGAGCGATTCCTCCATCAGCACGCTGGCCGAGGAGCCGTCCGAAAGCTGCGACGCATTGCCGGCGGTGACGTTCTTGCCCGGGCCCATGACGGGCTGGAGCGACTGCAGCCCCTCGAGCGTGGTTTCGGGGCGGTTGCCCTCGTCCTTGGCGAGCGTCACCTCCTTGTAGGTGACTTCCTTGGTTTCCTTGTTGGTGACGGCCATCGTCGCGGTGGTGGGGACGATTTCGGCGTCATAGTAGCCGGCGGCCTGGGCGGCGGCGGTGCGGCGCTGCGATTCCAGCGCGTATTCGTCGCAGGCCTCACGGCTGATGCCATAGCGTTCGGCGACGACTTCGGCGGTGCCGAGCATCGCCATATACACGTCCTTGTGCATCGCGATCAGCTCGGGATCGGCGGCGACGCGCATCTGCGGGGTCTGGACGAGGCTGATGCTCTCCACGCCGCCGCCGATGGTGATGTCCATATTGTCGGTGATGATCTGCTTGGCGGCGGTGGCGATCGCCATCAGACCCGACGCGCACTGGCGATCGACCGACATGCCGGGGACGGTGACGGGGAGGCCGGCGCGCAGCAGCGACGTGCGCGCGATGTTGCCGGCCTGATGCCCCTGCTGCAGCGCGCAGCCGAACACGACGTCGTCGACCTGGCCGCCCTCGATCCCGGCGCGCTCGACTGCGGCCTTGATGGCGTGCGACGCGAGCGTGGGGGCGGGAGTGTTGTTGAACGCGCCGCGATAGGCGCGGCCGATCGGCGTGCGGGCGGTGGAGACGATGACGGCGGAACGCATGGGCGGGTTTTCCTTTCAAAGCGTCACCCCAGCGAAGGCTGGGGTATCAATGGGGAGAGCGCGCCGCCCGCCCCAGGAAGATGCCAGCCTGCGCTGGCATGACGGATGGGGTGACTGGAATTACACGAAAATCTGGCTGATCCATTCGGCGATCATCGCGGGCTTTTCCTCGCCTTCGATCTCGACGGTGAATTCGTTGGTCTGCTGCCACTGACCGGGGCGCTTTTCCTCGAAGCTCAAGAGCTTGAAGCGGCCGCGGACGCGCTTGCCGGAGCGGACGGGTTGCAGGAAGCGGACTTTGTTGCCGCCGTAATTGACGCCCATCTTGACGCCTTCGATCGTCACGCCGTCGACGATCTTCGACGACAGGAGCGGCATCAGCGAGAGCGTGAGGAAGCCGTGCGCGATCGTGCCGCCGAACGGGGTCATCGCCGCCATCTGCGGATTGACGTGGATGAACTGGTGGTCGCCGGTCGCGTCGGCGAACTTGTCGATCATTTCCTGGCTGACCTCGACCCAGTCGGACACCTGTTCGGTGCCGATGCGGCCGGCCATTTCCTGGACTGTGATGCTGGTCACTGCATTCCCCTAAGGCTCAAATCGTCGCATAGGTGCGTGGCGCGGCAAATGGCACCGAGGCCCGCCGCGCGCAAGCCTCACCCGACCGGAAACCGGAACATGACACCAGACGTAGCGTCCAATGCCCGCAAATCCATGCCCGCTTTGCACCGTGCGAGCGAACCCGATGTTCTAAAGCCGCTGTTGGAGCGTGCCGCGCTGACCCCCGATTCGCGTGAGAGGACGCTGGGGCACGCCGCCGGGCTGCTGGCAGACCTGCGCGCGGCGCAGGGGAAGGGGTGGGTGAACCAGTTCCTGCAGGAATATCGGCTCAATTCGTCGGAAGGCGTGGCGCTGCTGTCGCTGGCCGAGGCGTTCCTGCGCGTGCCCGATCCGGAGACGGCGGATCTGCTGATTGCCGACAAATTGGGCGACGCCGACTGGCGGGCGCACACCGGCAAGTCGAATTCGGGGCTGGTCAACACCGCGACTTGGGGGCTGGTCGTCGGGCGCGCCTTGGTGGGCGAGGGCGAGAAGCCATCGGCGCTGCGTCGGCTGATCTCCCGCGCGGGCGAGCCGTTCGTGCGGCAGGCGGTGGGCGCGGCGATGCGGATGATGGGTGAAATCTTCGTGATGGGCCGCACGATCGACGAAGCGATGAAGCGGATGAAGAAGCCCGAACACAAGGGCTTCACGGCGAGCTTCGACATGCTGGGCGAGGCGGCGCGGACGCAAGATGATGCGGCGCGGTATTTCCGGGCGTACATCGATGCGGTGGCTGCAGTGGGGCGCGATCCGTCGGCGGGGCATTCGATTTCGGTCAAGCTGTCGGCTTTGCACCCGCGTTACGAAGTGGCGCGGTGGGACGAGTGCGTGCCGGCGCTGACCGAGATGCTTGAGGCGCTCGCCGTGCAGGCGGCGGGGTTGGGGATTGCGCTGACGGTCGATGCCGAGGAGAGCGAGCGGCTCGAGATGAGCCTCGACATCATCGGCACCGTCGCGGGTCTGCCGAGCCTGCAGGGCTGGGACGGGTTTGGCATGGCGGTGCAGGCGTATGGCAAGCGCGCGCGGCCAGTGGTCGCGTGGGCGGGCGAGCTTGGCCGGACGATGAATGTGCGGCTGGTGAAGGGCGCGTATTGGGATTCGGAGATCAAGCGGACCCAGGTCGAGGGGCTGGCCGATTATCCGCTGTTCACGCGTAAGGCGGCGACCGATGTGTCGTATCTGGCGGTGGCGCGCGACATGCTTGATGCGCCGGCCATCCGCCCGGCCTTTGCGAGCCATAATGCGCTGACGGTGGCGACGATCATGGAATGGGCGGGGAATTCGCGCGATTTCGAA
Organism: Sphingomonas sp. MMS24-J45; assembly: GCF_044881195.1. GTDB lineage: Bacteria > Pseudomonadota > Alphaproteobacteria > Sphingomonadales > Sphingomonadaceae > Sphingomonas. Next base: position 2,885,288 of record NZ_CP173255.1, read on the forward strand.
TTCCAGCGGCTGCACGGCATGGGCGATGGGCTGTACGAGCGGCTGGTGCGCGAGAATGGCTATCATTGCCGCGTGTACGCGCCGGTCGGCGGGCATCGCGATCTGCTGGCCTATCTGGTGCGGCGTTTGCTGGAGAACGGCGCGAATTCGTCGTTTGTGCATCAATTGGCCGACGAGCGGCTGACCGAGGCGGAGATTCTGGCGGACCCGGTGGCGAAGATCGCCGCGGTGGGCGGGGCGCGCCATCCGAGCATTCCGCTGCCGGTGGATTTGTTCGGCGATGGGCGGCGGAATTCGGCGGGGTTGGATCTGGCGGATCGGGCGGTGCTGGAGCGTACGGTGGCTGCTGTTTCGTTCTCCGGCGAAGGCCGGAGCCCAGGGTCTCAAGCGGTGTCCCCCGCAACTCTGGACCCCGGCCTTCGCCGGGGAACGGAAGAGGCGATTGGTAGGGCTCAGGCAGCATTTTCCGGCTGGTCCTCCACCCCGGTCGAAGCTCGCGCCGCCTGCCTCGATCGCCTTGCCGATCTCCTCGAAACGCATCGCGACGAACTAATGGCGATCTGCGTGCAGGAGGCTTTCAAGACCATTCCCGATGCGTTGGGCGAAGTGCGTGAGGCAGTCGATTTCTGCCGCTATTATGCGCAGCAGGCGCGGGATGGACTGCAGCCGGTTGAGCTGCCCGGGCCGACGGGCGAGCGCAACGTGCTTCGTTTCGACGGGCGGGGCGTGTGGGCGACGATTGCGCCGTGGAACTTCCCGCTGGCGATCTTCCTGGGGCAGACGGTCGCGGCGCTGGTCGCGGGCAATACCGTGGTCGCCAAGCCCGCGCCGCAGACGCCGCACATCGCCGCCCGTGCTGTGGAGCTGGCGCATGCGGCGGGGGTGCCGACCGACGCGCTGATCCTCGTCCCCGGCGGTCCGGACGTTGGCGCGGCATTGACGGCGGACCCGCGCATAGCGGGCGTCGCCTTCACCGGCTCCACCGCCACCGCCAAGAAGATCGCGCGGTCGCTACTGGCCGACGATAACCGCCCGATCGTGCCGCTGATCGCCGAGACAGGCGGGATCAATGCGATGATCGTCAATTCCACCGCGCTGCCCGAGCAAGTTGTGGCGGATGTCGTCACCTCGGCCTTCCGCTCGGCCGGGCAGCGCTGTTCGGCGCTGCGGTTGCTGCTGTTGCAGGAGGAGATCGCCGAGACGACGATCGAGATGCTGAAGGGCGCGATGGACACGCTGAGGGTTGGCGATCCGGCCGACCCGGCGACCGATGTCGGGCCGGTGATCGATCGGGCGGCGTATGACCGGTTGATGGGATACCGCGAGGGCGCGCGGATCGAGAAGACGTTGGATGTGCCCAGCGAAGGGCTGTTAGTGCCGCCGACGCTGGTGCGGATCGACAGCATCGACGCACTGTCGCAGGAATGGTTCGGCCCCGTGCTGCACGTCGCGACCTGGCCCGCGGGCAAGCTCGCCGAGACGATCCGCGCGGTGAACGCCAAGGGCTATGGCCTGACGATGGGCCTGCACAGCCGCATTGCGCGCGCGGCGGAGGAGACCGAGGCGCTGGCGGCGGTCGGCAATCTGTACGTCAACCGCTCGATGATCGGCGCGGTGGTTGGGTCACAACCGTTCGGGGGCGAGGGGCTGTCGGGCACAGGGCCGAAGGCGGGCGGGCCGCACTATCTGCACCGCTTCGTGGCAGAACGCGCGGTTTCGGTCGATACGACGAGTGCGGGTGGGAATGCGACGTTGCTGAGTTTGGATGAGGGTGGGATTTGACCCGAAACCTCAAATCTCCGTTCGTCCTGAGTAGCGGCTGAGCTTGTCGAAGACGCGTATCGAAGGATGTGCCTCAAACGCTGTCCTTCGATACGCGCTTTCGACTTCGCTCAATCGCTACTCAGGACGAACGGATATCATCAACTTCACCCCTCCGGCTCGTCCGGGCTGCTGAGCGCGGATTGGTCGGTGGTCAGATGGGCGGCGGGGGTTGAGGCGGTGATCGCGGTCGCCAGCGCGTCCGAATAGGGCAGGATCAGCCCGCCTTCGGGCGCAGCGGTGAAGCCGGTTTGCGTCGGATAAGCGAGGCTGATCCCCTCCGCATTCATCCGTTCGATGATCGCGACGCCGACAAGATGGCGGGCGTCGAAGAACTCCTTGAACCCGGCATGTTCGGAATCGAATTCGAGATCGAAATCATAGCTGCTATCGCCGAATTTCATGAACCCGGCGCGGACGAATTTCTGGTCGCAGCTTTCGACGACTTCCTTCAGCATCGCCGGGAAGCGCTTGAGCGTCTCCACCGGCGTCCATTGCACCAGCCCGAGCGTGAACACGCAGCGACGGTAATTGCGCTGCGTGATGTTCTGGATTTCCTTCTCCAGCAATTGCTTATTGGCGATGATCCGTTCCTCGCCCGTCGCGGCGCGGATGCGCGTGGATTTCAGGCCGATGCTCTCAACTTCGCCCGTCGTCGTGTCATAGGCGATCGTGTCGCCGCGGCGGAACGGGCGGTCGAAGATGATGGCGAGGGCCGCGAAAAGATCGGCGAAGATACCCTGCGCCGCCAGACCGATCGCAATGCCGCCGACGCCGAGCCCCGCAACCAGGCCGGTGACGTTGACGCCCAGATTGTCGAGCACGACGATAAAGGCGATGGCGAACACGGCGAAGCTGACGAGCAAGCGTATGATGCCCATCGCGCTGCTGATCGCTTCGCCCGAATAATGCGCGCCGTGGGTGCGGTTTTCGATCCCGCCGAGGATGAGTTCGCGCGCCCAGATCGCGACCTGAAACCAGGCGACCAGCGTCCACAGGAAGTTGATCGTCGCGGCGACCTCGGCCGGGGTCGCGGCGAAATTGGCGGCGGACACGATCTTCACCGCAGCCACGACCATGAAGATGTTGCCGGTTTTCTCAACCGTCCGGGCAAGGACGGCGAGCCAGTTGGCCGGACCGCTGCGTTTCGTGCAGTAATTGCGCGCGGTGCGGCGGATGAAGTGGAAGGCGATGACGAGCACGCTCGCCACGCCGATCGCGATCAGGATCTGCAGCCAGTGCGTACCGAACCACTGAATGGTGGTGCCGAACAGGCCGCGGAGTTGCTGATCGACGTCCTGCACCTTGATTGGCGGGAGGATGGCGGCGGATTTGTTGGCGGTGCTCATTACGTCACTTTCACGCGGCGCGCTTGGCGGCGGCCGCTTCGTCGGGTTCGAGGAACGCGATCAGCCCGCGTTCGGCGCGCGACAGATAGGCGGTGCTGCGCGGCAAGCGCAATCCGGCGCGGAACGACGCCTGCCCATCCTTGGCCAGGGCGAGCAGGGCGGGGTGGACATAGGATTTGCGCGCGATGGCGGGCGTGTTGCCGAGCGCTTCGCTGACAGGCTCCAGCAGCGCCTTCAGCCCGATGTCGCTGCGCGCAGTCGCCAGCGTCTCGAACGCCAGCACGCTCGCCGCCCAAGTGCGGAAATGCTTGGCGGTGAAATCGCCGCCGGTTGCTTCGCGGATATATTCGTTGACGTCGGAGGACGAGACGGGGTGCGGCTCGCCCTCGGCATCGAGCCATTGAAAGAGGTGCTGGCCGGGCAGATCCTGGCATTTCTTGACGAAGCGGCTGAGCGACCTGTCGGTGATGGTCATCACCCGTTCCTTGCCCGATTTGGCGCGGAATTTGAGCTTCAACGAGGTTCCCGCCACCTTGGCGTGGCGGTTGCGCAGGGTGGTCGCGCCGAAACTGTTATTGGCCTTGGCATAGCCTTCGTTGCCGACGCGGATATGGCCGAGATCGAGCAGGCGCACGACCGCCGCCACGGCCTTCTCGCGGCAGACGCCAGGCAGCGCCATGTCGGCGGCGACCTTCGCGCGCAGCTTGGGCAGACTGCGACCGAAGCTGGCGCAGCCTTCGTACTTCGCGGCCTCCTGCGTTTCGCGGAAGCCGGTGTGGTAGCGATATTGCTTGCGGCCCTTTTCATCCCAGCCGACCGCCTGGATATGGCCATTCGCCTTTGGGCAGAACCAGGCATCGCGATAGGCGGGCGGCAGGCCGATCGCATTCAGCCGGTCGATTTCCTCGCGGTCGGTGATGCGCGCGCCGTCCGCATCGAAATAGCCCCAGCCGTGGCGCATCTTGCGGCGGGTGATGCCGGGTGCGCTGTCGTCGTGATAGGTGATCTTCGCCATGGCCGATGTGAATGCACGGATGGTCGCATCGTTCCGGAACGGACTGGGTGCCTCGGCGGTTGAACGGCGCGAACCCCACCCAGCATCACCAGCCGGAGACTCCCCATGGCCGACCTTTCCAACGCGCACGTTCTGATCCTCGCAACCGATGGCTTCGAGCAGGACGAACTGTTCAAGCCGCGCCAGGCGTTGCTCGACGCCCGCGTCAAGGTGACGCTCGCCTCGATCAAGACCGACCCGATCCAGGGGATGCAGCATGACGTGAAGGGTGACACGATTACGCCCGACCTGACGCTCGAGGACGTCGATACCGAGGATTACACGGCGCTGCTGCTGCCCGGTGGCGTCGCCAATCCCGACACGCTGCGGATGGAGGATCGTGCGATCGAGATCATCGAGGAGTTCGTCGATGACGAGAAGCTGGTCGCCGCGATCTGCCACGCGCCGTGGTTGTTGATCGAAGCCGATGTCGTCGATGGCAAGCGCATGACGAGCTGGCCGTCGGTGCGCACCGATCTCGCCAATGCCGGTGCCGATGTGGTGGACGAGGAAGTCGTGCGCGACGGACAGTTTATCACAAGCCGCAAGCCCGACGATATCCCGGCGTTCAACAATGCGATCCTAGAAGCGCTTCAGGAAGAGCTCGAAGACGCCTGAGTTACTTCTTGAACGGGTTCGAGAATTTCGGATCGACGACAAGGTTCGTGTCGGTCAGCGTTTGCATGAACGCGACCAATGCGGCCTTGTCGGCGACCGAGAGATTGAGCCGCTGCGGGACGCCGCCCGGCCTCAGCCGATTGTCGAGAGCCGGGCCGTTCTGCACCCCGCTATTGTAATGCTCCACCACGTCGGCGAGCGTCGCGAGGCGGCCGTCGTGCATATAGGGGCCGACGATCGCCACGTTCTTCAGCGACGGGGATTTGAACACGATCGTCTCGCCCGCGTCGAGGCCGTTGCTTTGTGAATTGGGGGCGAGCGCGAAGGTCGGCGGGACGTGGCACGCGGCGCAGCCCGCGCCGCCAGCGCCGGGGCCGGTCATGAATAGCGTACGCCCGCGATTTTCCTGCGCGGAGAAGTTCGCCAGATCGACGTTGAGGTTGCGGTTGGGCGCCGTCGCGCTGAACACCGTGGCGTAGCCGGTGTCCCACTTGCTGCCCGCCGAGACCATCGCGCGTTCGAACTGCGCGAGGGCCTGCTGAATGCGCGCCTCGGTGATGGTCGCGCTGCCGAAGGCGAAGGTGAACAGGTCGGGATAATAGCTGGTCGCATTCATCTTGGTGATGAGCGCGGGCAGGCCGCCCGCTGCGCCGTCCCATCCCATTTCGATGACGTTCTGGATCGGCTGGCTCGCCTGCGCTTCGACGCTGGCGGCGCGTTTGTCCCAGAACATGCTGCCCGGACGGTAATAGCGGATATTGCCGAGCCGCATGGCATGTGCGGTGGTGAAGGCCGCGCCGGACACGCCGGTGCTGAAACGGCGCGGGTCGGTGAAGCCGTTCGCCTGCTGATGACAGGACGCGCAGGAGGTGGTGTCGTTGGTGCTCAGGCGCTTGTCGTAGAACAGGACCCGGCCAAGCGTCGCGACGCGGTCGGTGATCGCGTTGCCTGCGGGGGTGTTGTCGTCGGCGGCGACGGTCGCGTCGTAATAGGCGGGCAGGGTCGGGCTGGCGTAATTGGCGATGGCGGCGAAATCGACCGTGGTGAAATCGGCGACGCCGGTGGGCGTTGCCGATGTCGCGGCGGGGGAGGGCGTGGGCGTTGCGGGCGCGGGCGCAGGCGACGGCGTGGTGGCAACCGCGGCGGTGGTGGCGGTCGTACCGGTTCCGCCTCCGCCACAGGCGGCGAGGGTGAGCAGCGGCGCGAGTGCGCAGCTCAGCAGCAGGCTCTGTCTCACGATGCTCTCCCGGAACATGTCGATGCGCTATCGAAACGAAACTAATGGCAGATAGCAAGCCAATAGTGGCGCTTAGAGGGGGGCGGTTGAGCTTAGGCGGCGTGTGGGGTGCGCGGGCGGCGGCGGGGGAGGGCCTGCAACCACGCCTGGGCGGGGCGTTCGACGAGGTGATAGAGCGCGATCGAGCTGCCGAGCACGAGCAGCAGATAGAGCGCGATCAGGATTGGCGGGATGGCGCGGGCGTCATCGACGAACGCCAGCTTGAACACCACGAACAGCAGGAAATGGCCGAGATAGGTCGCGTAGCTGATCTCGCCGAGATAATGGAGCGCGCGCGATCCGAGCGGATTGCCGGGGCGATCCGAGGTCAGCGCGAGTGCGAGCAACGACGCGGCGAAGGCCGCGGGGATCGTCAGGGTTTCGGGTGCTCCTGCGGCGCGCGCGATGAGCAACGCGGCGGCTATCGCCAGTGCCCCCACCGTCGCGCGGGAAGGGGCGTCGCGCCAGCGTAGCCAGAGCGCACAGACCGCCGATCCTACCGCGAACTCAATCAGGCAGCGGCGCAGGCCGAAGGTCCAGATGTTGGTGCCGAGCGTCGGTGATCCCGCCATCAGCGCATGGAGCAGCATCAAAGACGCGGCGATTGCGGCGATCACCGCCCAGCTTGGCACACGGCGCCAGTCGATACCGAGTGCGAGCAGCGGAAACAGCAGATAGGCCGCCCATTCGGTGCTGATCGACCAGCTCGGATCATTCCAGGCGAGGTGATCGGTGAATCCCCAATTCTGCAGCAGCAGCAGGTGCAGCGGCAGTTCGGCGAACGGATAATCAACCGGATCGTGTCGCCCGACGCTGGCCAGCAGGAGTGCGAGCGCGACGGCACCGCCGAGCATGAACAGGTGCAGCGGCCAGATCCGCGCGACCCTGCGCCACAGGAAGCCCGGCACCGCATTAAGCCCGCCGTTGCGCAGCCGTTCGCCCCAGCTCAGGTAGATGACAAAACCTGACAGCAGGAAGAAGAAATCGACCGCCAGATAGCCCTTGGCGAACACATTGAGCAGGAGTGGCGGCAACCCGGCGATCGACAGGCGGATGTGGTAGAGCACGACGAACCACGCCGCGATCCCGCGCATCCCGGTCAACGCGCGCAGTTCGTGGCGTTGGCTCACGCCACCGCCTCGACCGATCCTGCCCGAGGGGCCTTTCGCAGCGGTCGCCATGCCGCCTGGCTGCGCTTGCGCGCGAGATAGGTGTCGAGGCCGATCTGAGCCCCAACCAGCATATAGACGAACGGTTGGAACGCGATCGCGATAAACGCTGCGCCGAGCAGATAGACGATGTGCGCGGATTGCAGTGCGCCCGCGAGCGGCGTGATCCACGCCTCATCCGGGCCCCCCTTGCGGTAGCGCTGGCGCAGCACCTCCATCCGGATGATGCCGCCGAGATTGATCAGCAGCCAGATCGCGAGACCGGGGAAGCCCTGTTCGCCGATCATCTCGAAATAGGCGCTGTGGAAGGCGCGCGCCTTGTCGACGGTCAGTTTCTTGTCGATCGTCGCGTTCTGCGCGTTTCCCTCGACCTTTTCGGTGTCGTAGCGGATCTGGTTCTGGCGGTACATTTCGAAGCCGCCGCCCATCGGGTGATCCTTGGCGTACTGCCAGGTCCAGCCCCATACGGCGAGGCGGGTCGATGCGGATTCGTCGGCCTTATAGGTCTTGATCGTACTCATCCGGTCGGTGAAGGAGGAGGGCAGGAACGGCACCACCATCAGCCCCGCGGCCCCCAAAAGGCACAGATACAGGACCTTGCGCTTGGTATCGCGCAGCATCAGCACAGCGACCAGGCCGATGCACAGCAGCCCGGTGCGGGTCGACGTACCGACCGGGATCAGCAGGCACGCGAACACCAGCGCGTAGCAGAACAGCTTCACCTTCCAGTCGGGCGGAAAGATCGTGCCGAAGCGCGTGAACCACAGGATCAGCGGGATGATCGCGACCGCGACGGTGGAGATGGTCGAGCCTTCGTACAGCCCGGAATTGTTCGACACCATCAAGTTGAGCGTGCCGTACCCGCCGCCGCCGCTGGCGATCGTCTTGATCCCGCCAACGATGATGATCGAGGAGGCCGAGGCGATCATCACCAGCAGCAGCGACTCGATCCGGAGCTTGGTGCGCAGCGTCAGCGGCAGGAAGGCGGCGAAAGCGAGCGCCTTCCACACCCAATCCCATTTGCCGAGCGCGTCCACTGGGAAATCGGCCGTACGCGTGGTGATGCCGCAATAGATCAGCAGCAGCACGATCAGCGCCTGGCGCGGCGCGATCCGCGTGCCGGTCTTGTCGTCGGCAAGCATCCATCCGCCGACCGTCAACGCGACGGCGATCAGCGAGATCGGCACCGAATTGAGCAGGACATAGGTCAGCCGCTGCGGGCTGACGATGTCGATATAGACATAGGCCAGCACGAAGATGAAGGGTCGCCGGAAACCCGCCGCGAAGAACGCGCCGAGAAAGGCGACGAAAACGAGATCACGCACGACTGCGGCCTTTCGGCTTGCGTTCGGCCGGTGGCCCTTCGCGGTCGAGATAGGGGCGGCGCAGCAGGACCCACACCGTCAGGGCGATCAACCCGTGGCTGATCGCGAGTGCGAGATTGTCGATCATGGCTGCGGCACGCCTTGCATCCATCCGCCCTACGCGCGGTGGGGTTGAGGCTCCGTTAAGCACTCGCGGATTAGGACATGGCCATGCGCATACTCCACATCCTGGACCACGGGCTGCCGCTGCAGAGCGGCTACACTTTCCGCACGCGGGCGATCCTGAAGAGCCAGCAGCGGCGGGGATGGGCGGTCGCGGCGGTGACCGGCCCGCGTAATGGCCCGCGCGACTTGGCGCAGGAAAATGTCGACGGAATCGATTTCTACCGCACCGATCCGGTGCCGGACACGATCAGCCCGTTCGGCGAACTGCGCGAGATCCACGCCTTTGCGCGCCGGATCGATCAGGTGGTCGCCGCTTTCAAGCCCGACGTGCTGCACGCGCATTCGCCGGTGCTGGATGCACTGGCCGGGTTGCGCGTCGCGAAGGCCCGCAAGCTGCCGATCATTTATGAGATCCGCGCTTTCTGGGAGGATGCGGCGGTCGGCAATGGCACCGGGACCGAAGGATCGCTGCGCTATCGCGCGACGCGCGCGCTGGAGACCTGGGCAGTGAAGCGCGCCGATGCGGTCGCGGTAATTTGCGACGGGCTGCGGCGTGATCTGGTCGCGCGCGGGATTGATCCGGCCAAGCTGATCGTCTCGCCCAATGGCGTCGACATGTCGGTGTTCGGGGAACCCCTGCCATACGACACGGCACTCGCCGCATCGCTCGGAGTGGAGGGGGCCGAGGTTATCGGGTTCATCGGCAGCTTTTACGATTATGAGGGGCTCGACGATCTGATCGCGGCGATGCCGTTGCTGGTGGCGCAGCGCCCCGCGGCGCATCTGGTGCTGGTCGGCGGTGGGCCGATGGAGGAGGCGTTGCGCGCGCAGGCAGCGGCATCGCCGGTCGCGCAGCACATCCATTTCATCGGGCGCGTGCCGCATACCGACGTGGAGCGCTATTATAGTATCGTGGATATTCTCGCTTACCCGCGCAAGCATATGCGGCTGACCGATCTCGTCACGCCCCTGAAGCCCTTGGAAGCGATGGCGCAGCGGCGGCTGGTCGCGGCATCGGACGTTGGCGGGCATCGCGAGCTGATCCGCGACGGCGATACCGGCACGCTGTTCCCGCCCGACGATCCGGCCGGCATGGCGCGCGCGCTGGCGGCGTTGCTGGCCGATCGCGATGCGTGGGACGGGCGGCGCGCACGGGGTCGGGCGTTTGTCGAGGCCGAGCGCAATTGGGCGACCAATATTCAGCGTTACGCGCCCGTTTACCAGAAACTTACCGGTGCTATGCCATCCCCTGCATCATGGCCGAGTCCCTCCGTTCCAAACCTCTGATTCTACCGATCGCGCCGCTTGCCGCGAGCGTGGTCGGCGTGTTGACCGCCGCGATGTTTGCGCTGATCCCGACCGATCTGCTCGAATCGATGGTGGTCGACAGCGGGATCGCCGCGGTGCTTTCCGCCGCCGAACCGCCGCTCGGGATGACCGCGCGGCTGGTGCTGGTGCTGCTGTGTGGCGGCGGCGTTGGTTTGATCACGTGGTTCGGGATGTTCCTGATGTTCGGGACACGCACGATCCTGGTGCAGCGTCCGGGGCGCGGTGCGGAACAAGGCAGTGCCTCCGCGCCCGTGCTGCGTCGCGCCGATTCGCACCCCGATGCGCCGGCGCGCCGCCCGCTGTTCGCCAATACCGATCTCGGCACGCCGTTCCTGGAGGTGCGTGCCAAGCCGGTGCATATCGATGCCGCAGAAGTGCCTCCGGTGGTAATTGAGATGGCACCGCCCGCGCCGATCGAGCAGCCGCTGCCGAAGGATCTCGATCAGCCGCTCGCTGCGTTCGATCCGGCGGCCGTCCCCGAAGCGCCGCTCAAATGGTTTCCCGCACCGGTCGAATCGGTGGTGCCGCAGCGCCCGCAGACCTTCGAACCGGGCGAACGCTTCGAGACGTTCCCGCTGACGCCGATGGTGCGCCCCGCACCGGCGAAGGCCGATCCGTCCGAGACGGTGCAAGCACTGCTCGATCGGCTGGAACGCGTTGCCGCCGCGCGACGTCCGGTGGCCCCTGCGATCGTCGAAGCGCCAGAAGCGGTCGAACCGCCGCACATGCCGCCGCCACCGCCGCGCGAGACGATCCAGGATACCTTGTCCGCGCTGCGCCAGATGGCGATGCGCTGAGGGGCGACCAAACTTATCCCCGCTATTCTCGCCGCGCCCGTTTGACCCGAATCGTGGCGTCTGGGAGAAGGCGCCATGGCCACAGCATTCGCATCTCCACCCGTTTCCGCAACCGCACCCGAGGGCGTATCGCTGCCGCAGAATGTCGAGGCCGAGGCCGCGATGCTGGGCGCGATGATGATCGACAACCGTCTTGCCGATGATCTGATCGATACGCTTGAACCCGAGCATTTCTTCGAGCCGCTGCACGGGCGCATCTTCGCCGCGATCCGCACGCTGCGGGGCAACGACATGCTGGCCAGCCCGGTCACGCTGCGCCCGATGTTCGAACAGGATGCGGGAATGCGCGAAGTGGGCGGACCGGCCTATCTCGCGCAGCTTACCGGATCGGGCGCGGGGCTGCTCGGCGCGCGCGAATTCGCCAAGCAGATTTACGATCTGGCGATGCTGCGCACGCTGGTGACGGTCGGACGCGGGCTGGTCGAGCGGGCGATGGATACCTCCGAAGAGGTCAACCCGCGCGCGCAGATCGAGGCGGCTGAGGAGGAACTCTACAAGGTCGCGGCCGACGGCGGCAGCGACAATCAGATCAAGACCTTCGTCCAGGCCTCGACCATGACGATCAAGATGGCCGAGATCGCGCTCAATTCGGGCGGGCATATTTCGGGCATCACGACCGGGCTCGACAGCCTGAACGCCAAGATCGGTGGTATGCACCGCTCCGACTTGATGATCCTCGCCGGGCGACCGGGCATGGGCAAGACCTCGCTCGCCACCAACATCGCGTACAATGCCGCGCAGCGCTGGATGCGCGACATGGCCGATGGGATCGAGCCGGATCGCTCACTGGGCGCGAAGGTCGCGTTCTTCAGCCTCGAAATGTCGGCGGATCAGCTCGCCGGGCGTATTTTGGCCGAGCAATCGGGGATCAATTCCGAAGTGCTGCGATCGGGCAAGATCAGCCATGCGGAATTCCACAAGCTCGCCGCCGCCGCCGCCAGTCTGGAGAGCCTGCCGCTCTACATCGACGACAGCGCTGGTCTGTCGATCGGTGCGCTGCACACCCGCGCACGGCGGTTGCAGCGCAAGCTCAACAACCAGCTCGGGCTGATCGTGGTCGATTATTTGCAGTTGCTGTCGGGCACCGCCAAGAGCGCGGGCGACGGGCGCGTGCAGGAAATTTCCGAAATCAGTCGCGGTCTCAAGAACATCGCGAAGGATTTGAACGTGCCGGTGATGGCGCTGTCGCAGCTGAGCCGCGCTGTGGAAAGCCGCGAGGACAAGCGGCCGATGCTGTCGGATCTGCGCGAATCGGGCTCGATCGAGCAGGACGCCGACATGGTGATGTTCGTGTTCCGCGAGGATTATTATCTCAACATGACCCAGCCCGAAATCCCGAGCGCGAACAGCCCGGCCGACGTGCAGGACAAGCACGCGCGGTGGACCGAGCATCTACAGCGCGTCGACGGCCTGGCCGAACTGATCGTCGCGAAACAGCGCCACGGTGCGACGGGCAAGGTCACGCTGCGGTTCGAACCGAGCATTACGAAGTTCTCGGACTATGCCGGGCCGGTCGAATATTGAGGATTTCGGCTTCTGATCCGCCCGCTCCACCCCGGCATTCGCCGGAACGGAGCGGGCGGGGTAAGTCTGGGCACCCTTAGGCTGCGAGTTGCAGCGCAGCGTCGGCCCCGGGGCCGAACGTGCGTTCGAGTGTCGCGCAGGGGGCTTCTGCCCCGCGCGCCACGCTGTGCAGCAAAGTCTCCCCGGTGGGCCGGAACCCCAGCTTGGCAAGCACTCTGCCCGAGGCAGGATTGTCGACGAAGTGCTTGGCGCTCAGGCGATCCAATCCCATCGCATACCGCGCGATGCCGAGCATGGCGTGCCCCGCTTCGGTTGCAAAGCCGCGGCCGCGTGCGCTTGGCGTCAGCCAATAACCGATCTCATGCTCGCCATCGCGCAGGATGATCGAGATCCCGCCGACCAGCGTTGGGTAATCGCCGCCGTGGGCCAGAATCAGGCAATTCACCTCTTCCGCACTGGGCGGACGTGACAGCCACGCCTCGGCGTCCGCTTGCGCATAGGGCCAGGGCAGGCGCGAGAGCATGCACGCGACGTCATAATGCGCAATCGCCTGCGTCAGGGCAGGGGCGTCCTCCAGCCAGCCGGGCCGCAGCGTCAATCTCGGGGTCCGAGCGAACATCTTTACTCTCCTCGTCGCCGCCGCTTGCCTGTCTCTCGTGACGTTCAAGCGACAATGGATGTGGAGGGAGCATGAAAAAAGGGAGACCGGGGCGACCCGCTCTCCCTTTTCGATAGTCTGTTCAGACCTCGGGTCACCCTGGTGGGTAACCCGGATGGTCACCCGATGTTATTCGGCGGCAATCGCCGGCATTTCGACCGAGCAGAATTTACGGCCAAGCTTGCCCTGGTGGAATGCGACTCGGCCTTCGGTCAGCGCGAACAGCGTGTGATCCTTGCCAATGCCGACATTGGTGCCGGGGTAGAACTTCGTGCCGCGCTGACGCACGAGAATGTTGCCCGGGACGACGACTTCGCCACCGAACTTCTTCACGCCAAGGCGACGACCGGCCGAATCACGACCGTTGCGCGAGGAACCGCCTGCTTTCTTATGTGCCATCTCGAATTACTCCTTACGCCTGAGCGGCCGGGGCTTCGGCTTCCGCCGGTGCAGCCGTCTTGGCCTTAACAGCCTTCTTCTTCTCTTCGCCACCGATCGCGGTGATGCGCAGGATCGTGTGCTGCTGACGATGGCCATTGCGGCGGCGATAGTTGTGACGACGGCGCTTCTTGAAGACGATGATCTTCTCGGCCTTCGCCTGCGCGATGATCTCGGCCGAGACGGTGAGACCCTCGACCGACTTCAGCTCCGAGCCTTCGCCCGCCAGCAGGATGTCACCGAGCGTGATCGACGCCCCAGCTTCGCCCTCGAGCTTCTCGACGACGATCTTGTCTCCGGCGGCAACGCGGTACTGCTTGCCGCCCGTGCGCACGATTGCGAACATGGGCCTAAGTCACTTTCAAAAAATGCCGTGCCCCGGTGGGGCGAAATACCTGTACCCCACGCAAGGCAAGCCAAGCGCGGGAAAGAAGCGCCAGCTATGCGAGGAGCGCGCCGCTGTCAACCGTCCCGACGCGATTCTGCACGGGGCGAGCTCCACGAAAGCGTTGCCGAAACGCCATAGTTAGGACCGAAAATGCCCTAATTCGGATGACCCCGCCAAAAACGGTGAACTTTATGTTGCAATGGATAAGCCGATATGGCGTCATCCGTTCCGGGAAAGACGAGACGATCGAGATACGAGCAACAAAATTACGCTCGACAAGAATTTGCCTCGCGTAAATTCCCCAAGCAAAGTCCGGCTCCACCGATTTTATCTGTTTGGTGCGGCTGGGTACAAAGAAGTTCGCAGGTCTACCGACTGTCGCCTTTGCGGCAGGGGAACGTGTGTTTGCTGATGTCGACGAAATTGGTCGGCACGGAGCGTGGCTTCGTGCCGTCTGCGCAAGATTGGGTCGAAGGACTGCAACGTGTTTTCATTTTTGGGGGATTTGACCGTGATCTACAAAAACGCGATTTCACTGCTTGCCCTGGCGGTTGCCAGCGCCGCCACGCCTGCGCTGGCCGAGGAGCGCCGTGAGGCCGAGGCTGCTGGCACGGCTGCGGGCGCGCAGACAAGTGAACCGGCGGCAAAAGCGCCCGGCGACGGGGATATCGTTGTCATCGGCACGCGCCGGACCGATCGATCGGTCACCGATTCGGCATCGCCAATCGACGTGATCAGCTCAGCCGAGCTGGCTGCTCAACCGGCTGTTAACATGCTCGACGCCGTCCGGAACCTCGTTCCGTCCTTCTTCGTGCCGCAGAACACCATTTCCGACGCATCCACCTTCGTGCGCGCGCCGTCGCTGCGCGGCCTGGGCGCCGACCAGATCCTGGTGATGATCAACGGCAAGCGGTACAACCGATCGGCGCTGGTCAATGTCTACACCGGTGCCGACACGGCGCTGTCGTTCGGGTCGCAGGGTGCAGACATCGGCAACATCCCCGCGATCGCGATCGGCAATCTGCAGGTGCTGCGCGATGGCGCGACCGCGCAATATGGTGCCGACGCCCTGGCGGGCGTGCTCAACTATTCGATCCGTAAGGATGTCGGGATCGAGGCGCAGGCGCTGTACGGGCAGACCTATCGCGGCGACGGCGAAAGCAAGATCTTTTCGGGATATGGCGGACTGAAGCTTGGCGACCGCGGTTTCGTCAGCCTTGCGGGCGAATATTACGACCAGGGTCAGACCAGCCGCGGCGTGACGCGCGCCAGCGCGATCCGCATCCAGCAGAACCTGCCCGGGGTCGCGGTGCCGAACCCTGCGCAAATCTGGGGCACGTCGCCAGGACATGGCTACAAGCTGTTCCTCAACGGCGCGATCGATGTGGGCGCGCAAAGCCAGATCTATTTCACCGGCAACCTGGCCCACAGCAAAACCAACCAGAGCTTCAACTATCGCCCGTCGCAGACCAATACCGGTTTTGTCCGAAACGATGGCACATCCGATTCGACCGTGTCGCTGGGGCGCAACGGATCGTTCAACCCGATCTATCTGACGGCCTGCCCGGCCGGCAATGCGAGCTGCACTGCGGTGAACGGCGTGCCGGGTTTTGTGTTCGATGCGAACACGTTCAGCTTCACCTCGATCTATCCGGGCGGCTTTACGCCGCGCTTCATCGGCAAGGTCGATCAGGTTTATGGAACGCTGGGTTTCAAGGGCAAGACCGACAGCGGTTTCACCTATGACGTATCGGGGACGCTGAGCCGCAACTCGCTCGACCTGTCGATGACCAATTCGCTGTCGGCGTCGTACGGCCCGCAGAGCCAGACGAGCTTCCAGTTCGGTAAGCTGATTCAGAGCGAAATCACGCTGAACGCTGATTTCACCTATCCGCTCGAAGTCGGCTTCGACAGCCCGATCGTGCTGTCGGCAGGTTCGGAATATCGCCGCGAACGCTATGAAAAGACCACCGGCGACCTCCAGTCGTACGGCGCGGGCCCCTATGCGTCGCAGGCGCTGTACACGCTCGTTTCGCCGGGCGTTTACACGCCGCTGCTGACGGTGAACCCGACTTGCCCGACCTTCAACGCGTCGGCGCTTCCGACGGCTGTCTGCACCGTCAACCAGTCGCCGGCCGCGAGCGGCTATGGCGGGACCAGCCCGACCTTTGCCGGCGTGTCGACCCAGAACAGCTACGCCTTCTATGTCGGTGCCGAAACCGACATCACCAAAGCGCTGACGGTCGGCCTTGCGGGCCGGTACGAGCATTACAACACCTTCGGCGGCGTCGTCGTGGGCAAGGCCAACGCGCTGTATCGCATCAGCGACGCGGTTTCGCTGCGCGGGACGATCGGCACCGGCTTCCACGCCCCGTCGCCTGGTCAGAACAACACGCAGGTTGTGACGACCAACTTCCTCGGCGGCAATCAGGTGCAGACCGGCACCTACCCGACCTCGAGCGCGATTGCGCAATTCTATGGGGCCGGGCTGCTCAGGCCCGAGCGGTCGACCAACTACGGTGCTGGTATCGTGCTGAAGCCGCTATCGCGTCTTTCCGTGACGGTTGACGGCTACATCATCGAAATCAGGAACCGAATTGGCATTTCGCAGAACTTCACGGTGTCGGCGGCAAACATCGCGGCCTTGCCGTCGCTGGCGTCGGTAGGTCTGGGCGGCGTGGTGAACTATTTCACCAACGGCTTCGACGTCTCGTCAAAGGGGATCGAGGCGGTGGCGAATTATCGCACCGAGCTGCTGGGCGGGCCGATCACCTTCACGCTCGCCTATAGCTACAACAAGCTGAAGGCGAAGAACATCAAGCTGACAACCACCGGTCAGCCGCTGGTCAGCCTGCAGCAGCAGTACAACATCGCCAACCTCGCACCGCGGAACCGCATTACCGCCTCGGCGGCGTGGCAGATCGACAATTTCACGATCAACGCCCGCGCCAACTATTTCGGCGAATGGTCGAACGCGCTGGAATATAATCTCGTCGCACCCGTCGCGGGCGCGACATCTGCACCGCCGTCGCAGATCTTCCGCGGAAAGACGCTGTTCGACCTCGATGTCAGCTATACGCTTGCCAAGCATTACACGCTGACCCTGGGCGCGAATAACCTGTTCAACGTCTTCCCCGACAAGATCAAGGCTTCGCCGGTCAACCCGATCTACGCGCTTTCGGGCGGGCTGAACGACGGGCAGGTCTATCCGCGCTCGGGCGGACCGTTCGGGATGAATGGCGGGTTCTACTACGCCCGCCTCCGCGTCAAATATTGAGGATCGGGGCGTCCGGGGGCAGCTCTGCTCCCGGACGATCGGGTTCCGATACGACGAACGAAAAGGGGCGGCGGATCAGACGATCCGCCGCCCCATCTTCACGTCCGTGTCAGGCGGGCATCAATGCCGGTGTTCGCGCCGCAGCGGATATTTGCCGTCCTCATATTCCCCGAACAGGCCCGCGATGGCGGGATGGTCGACCGGTTCGTCGGTGTCGTCGGGCACCAGATTTTGCTGGCTGACATACGCGACATAGCTCGACTCCATATTCTCGGCGAGCAGATGGTAGAAGGGCTGGTCCTTCGCCGGGCGCATATTCTCCGGGATCGCGTCATACCATTCGTCGCTGTTTGCGAAGATCGGATCGACATCGAAGATCACGCCGCGGAAATCGAACATGCGGTGGCGCACGACATCGCCGATCGCAAAGCGCGCGTGACTGACCGGGGGCAGCGGAATCTCGGCGGAAAAGGGCGGTGTGGTGATCGGGGAACGGTGCATTGGCCCAATCTAAGCCTTGTTCGGCGCTGCACAAGAGAATGCTGCACCCAAACGCTTGCGTGTCCGGTGGCAGTGCGTTAGAGGCCCGCGCTCACCGACCGGTGTCGCTTGGCGGGTTCTCCAAAACGGCGGCATCATATGACCTCGCGGAGAGGTGGCAGAGTGGTCGAATGTACCGCACTCGAAATGCGGCGTGCCCTCACGGGTACCGTGGGTTCGAATCCCACCCTCTCCGCCATTTCCTTCTTCCGACGATAGGGCTAAAGCGCGCCACATGGCCTCTTACAAAGAACCTTCTTTCAAAGACCGGGCGGCCCTGTCCGCCGATGCCAAGCAGCGCGCGCTGGAAAAACTGAAGGCGAAGCCGCCGCTTGACCCCGCTGTCGTCGCCGCCCGTGCGGCCGCGCGCGCGGCGAAGGAAGCCGCCGAAGCCAAGAAGCGCGAAGAGAAGAAGGCCGCGCTCGAACAGGCGCGGCTTGAAAAGATCGCCAAGGCCGAAGCCGCCGAACGCGCGATCGAGGAAGCCAAGCAAGCCGCGATCCAGGCCGAGATCGACAAGAAGGCAGCGCGCGACGCGCGTTATGCCGCGCGCAAGGCGAAGCGGTAACTTTTAGTCAGGTGATCCAAGCTCCGTTCGAAACGAACGGAGTTACGGCAACCCGCGCGCCAACTCTTCCAGCCATACCCGCGCCGTGCCATCCGATGGCGCGCGCCAGTCGCCGCGCGGGCTGAGCGCGCCGCCGCTTGAGACCTTCGGGCCGTTGGGGATCGCCGAGCGCTTGAACTGGCTCGTCGCAAAGAACCGAATCAGGAATTTCTCCAGCCAGCCGGCGATAGTCGGCAAATCATACGCCGCGCGCGCCGTTGCCGGGAAATCCCGCGGCCAGCGCCCGGCGCTCGCATCGCGCCAGGCGTGGAGTGCGAGGAAGGCGATCTTCGACGGCGCCATGCCGTGGCGCACGACATAATGCAGGAAGAAATCGTTGAGCGCGTAGGGGCCGATCTTGGCCTCGGTGCTCTGGATCGCGCCATCGGCCCCGGCGGGGACCAGTTCGGGTGAGATTTCCGTCGCCAGGATCGATTCGAGAATCGCGTCGGTTTCGGGGTCGTATTGATCGGTCCGGATGCACCAGCGAATCAGAAACTGAATCAGCGTCTTGGGCACGCCGGCGTTGAGCGCATAATGGCTCATCTGGTCGCCGACGCCATAGGTGCACCACCCCAGCGCCAGCTCCGACAGGTCGCCAGTGCCGACCACCAGCCCGCCGCGCTGATTGGCGAGACGGAACAGATAATCGGTGCGCAGACCCGCCTGCACGTTTTCGAAGGTCACGTCATAGACCGGCTCACCCTGCGCAAAGGGATGACCCATGTCGGCCAGCATCTGGCGCGCGGCGGGGCGGATATCGATCTCGTCGCCATCGACGCCCAGCGCGCGCATCAGCGCCCACGCATTGTCCTTGGTCGCGTCGCTGGTCGCGAAGCCCGGCATGGTGAAGGCCAAGATACGGTCGCGCGGCAGGCCCAAGCGGTCGATCGCCTTGGCCGTGACGATCAGCGCGTGCGTCGAATCGAGCCCGCCGGACACGCCGATCACCAGCCGCTCGGCATGGGCCGCGTCGAAGCGCTTGAGGATGCCCTCGACCTGGATGTTGAAGGCCTCGTAGCAATCCTGATCGAGCTTTTCGGGCGTGTTGGGCACGAAGGGGAAGCGGCGGGTTTCGCGGCGCAGGCCGACGTCCTTGAAATCGGGCTTGTGATCGAAGGCGATGCGGCGGAACGCCAGTTCGGGATTCCCGGCCAGCCGTGCGGCATCGTTGAAAGTGCCGACGCGCATCCGTTCCTGCGCGATCCGTTCGGCATCGATATCGGCGAACACGATCTCGGACGCGCGGTTGAAGCGGCTCGATTCGGCAAGGAGATCGCCCAGTTCGTGGATCATCGCCTGACCGTCCCACGCTAGATCGGTGGTGCTCTCGCCCGGCCCGGCGGCGGAGAAGACATAGGCGCAAACCGCCCGCGCGCTTTGGGCCGCGCACAGCATCGCGCGCTCACGCGCCTTGCCGACGACGATGTTCGAGGCCGACAGGTTGCAGCAGATCAGCGCACCCGCCAGCGCGCCCAGCGTGGAGGGCGGGGTGGGGGCCCAGAAATCCTCGCATGTCTCGGCATGGAAGATGAAATGCGGCAGGTCGTTTGCCGCGAAGATCAGGTCGGTGCCGAAGGGGGCGGTCTGTCCGGCGAGGGTGATCTCGAGATTGCCGTTCAGCTCTGCACCGCTCGCGAACCAGCGTTTCTCGTAATATTCTCGGTAGTTGGGCAGGAACACCTTGGGCACCACGCCGAGAATCCGGCCGCGCGCGATGACCACCGCGCAATTGTAGAGCCGCCCGTTGCGCGGCACCGCGGCGCCCACCACCAGCACCGGGCGCAGCTTCACGCTTGCCGCAACCACGGCCGCGATCGCCGCCTCGGTCGCGCGGTGTTGCGCGGTCTGCAGGTGGAGATCGTCGATCGCGTAGGAGGTGATGTTGAGCTCGGGGAAGACGAGCAGGTCGGCACCCTGGGCGTGGCCCTGTTTGGCCAGCGCGATCGTCGCCTCGGCATTGGCGGCGGGGTCGCCGACGCTCGCGCGCGGGGTGCAGGCCCCGACGCGGACGAAGCCGTGGGTGTGGATCGAATGGAACGGGTGCGGCTTCGCCATGTCTGCGACCTAACGCGGTTTGCGGCGCTTTGCCACCTGCCAGGGTTTTGGGCTAGAAACGCCGGGATGCGGGTGGGCAAACTCAAGATCAAGGCGCAGCTCTATTGCGGCGATGAACTGGCGATGGGGCCGGGCAAGGCCGATTTGCTCGAGGCGATCGACCGTGAGGGATCGATCTCTGCCGCGGGCCGTGCGATGGGGATGAGCTATCGGCGTAGTTGGCTGCTGGTCGACAGCATGAACCGGTGTTGGCAGGAAAAATTGGTCGAGACGGTCGCGGGCGGCGGGCATGGCCGCGGGGCGTCGCTTACGCCGACGGGGCAGACCGTGCTGGCGGCGTATCGGCGGCTGGAAGCTGGGCTGGCGGAGGCGGCGAGCGGCCCGGTTTTGGGCGAGCTTGATGCGATGCTGCGGGCGGCGCCGTTGCCGCCGACCTCGGCTGGGGTAAGCGAGGCCGCGTAATCGGGGCCGCGCCGTCTTTCGTTACCGTTCGCCCTGAGCTTGTCGAAGGGCTGCTTTCCGCAAGCGCTGATCCTTGTGGCGCGAGATGTGCTTCGACACGCGCAGCACGAACGGAGGGACGTTACCCAACCACCCGCCGCGCTTCGCCCACCTGCCACGCCAGCAACGCCGGGACCGCGATGATCACGTCGCGCGCGCGCTTGAGCAGCGACAGCGCGAGGGCAGTGGCGGGCGGCATCCCGACCAGCGGGCCGATCAGGACATAGGCGGCCTCTTGCACGCCGATCGCGCCGGGGATGGCGAAGGCGACGCTGCGCAGCGTAAAGATCAGCGCCTCGATCATGAGCACCGCCCAGAGCGGCGTGCCGACGCCCATAAAGCGCAGCGCGATCCACGCGCCTGCCGCGCTCGCCAGCCAGGCGGCAAGGTTGAACAGGAAGGCGGCGATGACGCGTTTCGGTTCGCGGTAGATCAGGTCGAGCTGGTGGCGGATCGCATCGGTCATCGCGATCGAGCCGGGCAGGATGCGCGCGCCGAGCTTCCCCGCCAGCGCCAACACCGGTTTCTGCGCGAAGACGAACAACGCCATCAGCGCGACCATTGCGACGACCCCGCCGAGCGCAAGCGGGACGAGGCCGTTCTGCACCGATTGATCGGTCAGGACGAGCAGCAGCACGGCGACCCCCGCCAGCGTGAACAGCAATTGCGCGGCCATTTCGGTGGTGAGGTCGGCGATCATCGAGGCGTAGATCACCGGCTGCGGCACGCCGAACGCGGCGAGCGTGCGCGCGCCGACGACCAAGCCGCCGAGCTGCGAAAAGGGCAAGATATCGGTCGCCGCTTCGCGCGTGGTGCGTGCCCAGACGAATAGCGGTGCCCGGTGGGCGGGCTGGCCCGGCGCAACCGAGACCCAGGCCATGCCGAGCAGCCCTAGCACGCCGCCCGACCACAGGACGAAGCTGGCCATGCCGAGCCAGCCGATCGTCGCCATCGCGGTGGTGACCTGATTGAGGCCAACGCTGCCGATGGTGGCGGCGGCGACGGCCAGACCGATGACAGTCGCGAGCAGCAGCCCGATTTGCGCGGACTTGTTCACAGATCGGCGAAGCGAGCGAGCGTGATACCGCGCTTCGTCACGGTCTCGCGCGCGGCGGGATCGGTGAGAGCGGCGAGTTCGGCTTCATATTGGTAGCCGGGTGCGGAGAGCGGGTAATGGCCGGTCGCTGGGTGGAGATAGATCTCGCTCACGCCCTCGGGCAGCGTTTGCAGGATACCGCGGACGCGCTCCGCGTGCATCGCGCCCGACCAGGCGAGGCCGAAGGTGCGATCGGGCACCTTCACCCCGGCGGCGCGGGCCGCGCGCTGGACGCGGCGTGCGAAGGGCTTGGCGATGTCGAGGCCGCCGACTTGCTCGGCGAGCAGCGCGCGTTCCTCGACGGGTGCGCGCAGCGCCTTCATGCCGTGACGCAGGCCGACCTTGAGCAATGTCGCGGCGATCACCGGATGCAGATGCATGTGCTTGTGCGAATTGACATGGTCGAGCGGCAGGCCGGTTGCGGCGAACAGCGCGAACTGTGCTTCGATCTCGGCCTCCAACTGCCGCCGCACCGCCGGGCGCGCGACCAGCGCAAGCGCAACGGGAAGCGATTCGATGCGGAACGCGCCGCTCTCATCGACCAGATCGGGAATGTCGGTCGCGGGCAGGGCAGGGGGTGTCTCGGCCAGCGCGACGTGCAGCCCAACGCCGAGCGTCGGATTGGCGCGCGCGCGCGTCACCGCGTCGGCTGCGGCGGCGCCAGTGACCATCAGGCTGGTGACGGTCAGGATGCCGTCGCGATGCGCCTGCTCGACCGCTTCGTTGACTTGGCTTGAGACGCCGAAATCGTCGGCGGTGATGATGGCGGTTTTCACGCCGGGTCGAAGCCATAAAACGCCGGATCGGCGAGTACGGCATCGGCCACCCGATCGGCATTGGGGATCGCGACGCGGCGCAGCGTTCGGATCATCGCGGCGCGGTCGCCCGCGCGAACGGCATCCTCCCATTCGCCTGTGCGGCCCGTCGCCGCGAGCCGTTCATTGACGGTCATCCCGGCCAAAGTCGTCATGATTACAGTTTCTTATGCAGCTTCTTTCCGACGGCGCAGGAAGTCGAAGAATTCGACGCCCTCGCGCAGGCGGCGCTTCATCATGTCCCAATCGGTCAGCATCTCCTTCACGATCTCCCAGATCTTGGACGGGCGGAAGTAGAAGCGCTTGTAGAATTCCTCGACCTTGTCGAAGATCACCGCCGAGGACAGATGCGGATAGCTCAGCTGCGCGATCTGGTTGCCGTCGTCGGTCAGCAGATCGTGCGAATTGTCGAACCAGCCGTTTTCGATCGCCTGCTTGTACAGGAACGTCCCCGGATAGGGCGCGGCGAGCGAGACCTGGATCGTGTGCGGATCGATTTCCTTGGCGTATTGAATCGTCTCCTCGATCGTCTCCAGCGTTTCGCCGGGCAGGCCGAGGATGAAGGTGCCGTGGATCGTCAGGCCGAGCGAATGCGCGTCCTTGGTGAATTGCCGCGCGACGTCGACGCGCAGGCCCTTCTTGATGTTATGCAGGATCTGCTGGTTGCCGCTTTCGTAGCCGACGAGCAGCACGCGGCAGCCGCCTTCCTTCATCGCCTTCAGCACCTTGTACGGCACATTGGCCTTGGCGTTGCAGCCCCAGGTAACGCGGAAGCCCGGCGTACCGAAGCCCAACTCGCGCAAGGCGCCCGACAGTTCGATCACGAAATCATGCGCGTCGGCGAGCGTATCGTCGTCGAAGAAGATCTCGTTCACCTCGGGCATTTCGCGCAGGATGTACTTCACTTCCTCGATCACGCGCCCGACGCTCTGATGGCGATAGCGATGCCCGCCGATCGTCTGCGGCCACAGGCAGAAGGTGCAGCGGCTCTTGCAGCCCCGCCCGGTGTAGAAGCTGACATAAGGGTGGCGCTGATACCCGCCGTAATATTTGGAGGTGTCGAGATCGCGCTTGTAGATCGGCGCGACCATGGGCAAGACATCCATGTCCTCGATCATCGCGCGGTCCTTGTTGCGCACGATAGTGCCGTCGGGCGCGCGCCACGTGATGCCGTCAATCTCTGCGAAGGGACGGCCCTCGGCCAGTTCGACGCAGGTGAAATCATATTCTTCGCGGCAGACGAGGTCGATCGCCTCGCACGCCTCCAGGCTGGCCTTGTCCTCGACCATCACTTTCGCACCCACGAAGGCGATGATGATCTTCGGGTTGCGTTCCTTGATCAGCCGGGCAGTGCGGATGTCCTGGTTGAAGCTCGGCGTCGAGGTGTGGAGGATGACGAGGTCGCGCGTGTCGAATTCGTGCGCGATATCGTCCCACGACAAATCGTGCGCGGGCGCGTCGATCAGCTTCGATCCCTCGACCATCGCGGCGGGCTGCGCGATCCAGGTCGGGTACCAGAAGGACTTCACCTCCCGCTTCATCTGATAGCGCGCGCCGGCGCCGCCATCATAACCGTCGAAAGACGGTGCCTGCAGGAAAAGGGTGCGCATCATGCCCGTTGCTCCGTATCGGCCGAAATTCGACCGTCGTTCTTCATTTTAAGCGTTGCCCCGCGCCAATCAACCGAGCGCACGAAGAAGCTGGCGGTATAGACCGCGAAGCTCATGAAATCACGCGCCGGCACCAGCCACAACGGTGCGACGCGTTCCCCTACCGCCGCATCCACGGTTCGCACAACCACGAACCGCGCGATCAGGCTCGCAGCGACGAGGGCAAGGCCGATTGCGGGCGCATAGAGGCTTGCAAGACACGCCAGCGGCAGCGGGAGCGAGACGATCATGCCGACATATTGCCAGAATCCGATGTCGCGCACCGTTGCGTGCCAGCGCAACTCGTGCCGCCACAGTGCCGCCAGGCTGGTTTCGGCGCATCCATGCGTTACCCACATCGGCGGCACCGACAGGGTGAGTCCGAGGCTCAGCACCGCCTGTCCGATCGCATGATCGTCCGCCAGCGTGTCGGCGAAGCGCCGGAAACCGCCGATCCGATCCAGCGTCTCGCGCCGCAGCGCGATGGTCGAGCCCATGCACGGATCGGCCAATCGATGGGCGACCGCGATCACCACGCCAGTGATGAACTGATAGCTCAGCCCGGCCGCCCCGAAGCGCGACCAGAACCCGGCGTCGCCGCGCCCGCGATACAGGCAGGAAACCGCGCCGACGCCGGGGTTATCGAGCGCATCGAGCACGCGCATGAGATAATCCGGCGAGACCGCGATATCGCTGTCGCTGAGCACGAGCGTTTCGTGGCGCGCCAGCGGGATCATGTTGATCAGGTTGGAGACCTTGCCACTCGCGCCATGCACGGCCGGATCGATCACGATGTCGATCTGCACCGTGGGATGGGCGGCACGGAGCGCTTCGACCACGCCGATGGCGGGATCATCCGGCCGTTGGATTCCGCACACCATCTGAACGGGGCCGCGATGATCGATGGTCAGGAAGCTCGCGAGATTTTCGAACAGATGCGGCTCGTCCCCGTACAGGGGTTTGAGCAAAGTAACCGGATCGGCCCGACGCGGCAGGCTGGGCGGATTGGCAAAGAAGCGTCGCAGGGTGTATGCCGAAAACACCTGGTACGCGGTTCCCGTTGCCGCCAGCGCGATCGCCAGCCAGCCGAGCGTTGCGCTTGCAATCGCCATAATCTGTCCCACGATTCTTCCCGTAGCGTGGCACCGCCGCGCAAGCTAGACGGCCAAAATGAGTAGCGCTGACATCACGCTCGTCACGGGCGTTTCCGGGTTCGTCGGGTCGGCGGTCGCGCGGCGGCTGGCGGCGTCGGGTCTCGCGGTGCGCGGGCTGGCGCGAGCAAGCAGCGCGCGGACCAACCTGCACGATTTTCCGGGCGAATTGGTCGAAGGCGATGCGCGCGATCCTGCCGCGATGGCGCGCGCGCTGGAGGGCGTGCGGTACCTCTATCATGTGGCGGCGGACTATCGGATCTGGGCACCGGATCCGGAAGAAATCGTCCGCAACAATCGCTTGAGCACGCAAACGGTGATGGAAGCGGCCTTGGGCGCGCGGGTGGAGCGAATTGTCTACACCAGCAGCGTCGCGACGCTGCGGCCCGATCACGGAAAGCCCGCCGACGAAACACGCCCGGCGACGCCCGAACAGGCGGTCGGCGCATACAAGCGCAGCAAGGTCGTGGCGGAGCGGCTGGTCGAGGAGATGGTGCTGCAGCGCGGGCTGCCTGCGGTGATCGTAAACCCCTCGACGCCGATCGGCCCGCGCGATGCGCGCCCGACGCCGACCGGGCGAATCATCGTCGAAGCGGCGTCGGGCCGGATGCCGGCGTTCGTCGAGAGCGGGCTCAACCTGGTTCATGTCGACGACGTCGCCGATGGCCATCTGGTAGCGATGGCGCGCGGGCAAATCGGCCGACGCTATGTGCTGGGTGGGCAGGATGTGAGCTTGCGCGAGATGCTGGCGGTCGCGGCGGACTTGGTCGGACGCAAAGCTCCGACGATCCGTATCCCGACGGCGCCGCTGTTTCCGCTGGCGTGGGCCAATGAGCAGCTTGCCCGGATGACGGGCAAGGAGCCGTTCCTGACGCTCGATTCGCTGCGCATGGCGGCGCACGACATGTATTTTTCAAGCGCGCGCGCCGAGGCGGAGCTTGGCTACACCGCGCGGCCCTATCGCGAGGCCCTGGCGGATGCGATCGCATGGTTCCGGCGGGCGGGGATGATCGCGTGATCGTGCTGGAGCTGGCGCTGCTGTCGCTGCTGATCTGGCTGGTGCTGGTGTTGGCGCGCGACGGGTTCTGGCTGACGCGGGAGCGGGATGCCACGCCGCTCAGGGGCACTCCTGCGCAGAAGCACGATAGCTGGCCGACCGTCACCGCCATCGTACCGGCGCGGGACGAGGCGGAGGTGATCGCGCGCTCGATCGGGAGCCTCGCTGCACAGGATTACCCCGGCGACTTCCGCATCTTGCTGGTCGACGATTCGAGCAGCGACGGCACCGCTGACATCGCGCGCGGGCTTGGCTCGGATCGGGTGCGCGTCGTGACGGGGACGCCGCTCGCGGGCGGATGGACCGGCAAGCTGTGGGCGGTGTCGCAGGGCATCGCCGCTGCCGGGGATGCGCCCGAATACCTTTTGCTCACCGATGCCGACATTGCGCACGCGCCCGACACGCTGCGCAGCCTGGTCGCGCATGCGGTGGACGATGACCGCGTGCTCGTTTCGCTGATGGCGCGGCTGCGGTGCGATAGCCTGGCCGAACGCGCGCTGATCCCGGCGTTCGTGTGGTTCTTCCAGATGCTCTATCCGTTCGCCAAGGTGAACCGGCGCGGCAACGGCTTTGGCGCGGCGGCGGGCGGGGTGATGCTGGTGAAGCGGACTGCGCTGGAAGCTGCCGGCGGGATTGCGGCGGTGCGAGCCGCGCTGATCGACGATTGCGCGTTCGGGGCGCTGATGAAGACGCAAGGCGCGGTCTGGTTGGGCCTGACCGATCGTGCGGTCAGCATCCGGCGCTATGATACTTGGACGTCGGTCGCCGCGATGATCTCGCGCTCGGCCTACGCTCAGCTTGGTTATTCGCCCGTCGTTCTGGCGGGGACGACGCTGGGGCTGGCGGTCACCTATCTCGTGCCGCCGCTGGTCGCGCTGTTCGGGCACGGGGTTGCGCGCTATGCCGCGATCGGTGCCTGGGCGTTGATGGCGCTGGCGTTTCAGCCGATGTTGCGCTTTTACCGGCGCTCGCCACTTTGGGGACCAGCCTTGCCGTTGATCGCGACCTTCTATGCCGGATGCACCTTGCTGTCGGCGTGGCAGCATGTGCGCGGGCGCGGCGGGATGTGGAAGGGCCGCGTCCAGGCGGCGTTGACGCAGGATCGGATCGCATGACTGCCGCCGCCGCCGAACTCGCCTCGGGCAAGGGGCATAAGGACGAGAATTTCCCGGTCGCCTCGGCATTGCTGAAGCGCGAGCATCGCGCGCCGGTGATGGCCTTCTACCGCTTTGCGCGCGCGGCGGACGATGTGGCGGATAATGAGACGGCTTCTGCGTCCGACAAGCTGGCTCTGCTCGGCGCGATGCGCGCGACGATTGCGGGACGCGCGGACGCTGATGCGCCCTCGGCCGCGCTGCGTGAGACGATGGCGGCGCACGCGATCAGCCCGGAGCACGCGCTCGATCTGCTGACCGCGTTCGAGCGCGATTGCAGCGTCGATCGCTATGCCGACTGGCCCGCGTTGATCGACTATTGCCGCTATTCGGCGATGCCGGTCGGGCGCTATGTGCTCGACGTGCATGGCGAGGACCGGGCGACCTGGGCAGCGAACGATGCGCTGTGCGCGGCGTTGCAGGTGATCAATCACCTGCAGGATTGCGGGAAGGATTATCGCAGCATCGGACGGGTGTATCTGCCGCTCGACGTGCTTGCGGCGCACGGCGTGGCGGTGAGCGACCTCGGCAAGGATGAGGCGACGCCGCAATTGCGCGCCGCATTGCGCGATCTGGTCGCGCGGACCGAGATTTTGCTGATGCGATCGGCGGGGTTCTCGCGTGCGATCCGCGATCGGCGGCTGGCGGTGGAGGTGGCGATTATCCACCGTCTCGCATCCGATCTGACGCGGCGGTTGAAGACGCACGATCCGCTGTCCGAGCGCGTGCATCACGGCAAGGTGGAGATGCTAGGTCTGGCGACATTGGCGGCGGCCACACAACTGGTTAAGGGCCGGGGATGAACCCGAATTCCACTCCCGCCGCCTTGCAGGCACAGGTGTCGGGCAGTTCCTTCTACGCAGGTATGCGCGTGCTGCCCAAGGCGCGGCGCGAGGCGATGTACGCTGTTTATGCCTTTTGCCGCGCGGTCGACGACATTGCCGATGACGAAGTCGGCGATCGCAAGGAGCGCGCCGCGCAACTCGAGGCGTGGCGTGCGGATATCGAATCGCTCTATGCGGGCGGTCCTCCCGGGCAGGCGGCGCTGGTCGCGCAGGCGGTGCAGGAATTCAAACTCGACAAGGCCGATTTCCTCGCCGTGATCGACGGTATGGCGACCGATGTCGAACGCGACGTGCGCTGGCCCACCTTTGAGGAACTCGATCTGTATTGCGACCGGGTCGCCTCGGCGGTCGGGCGGCTGTCGGTCAAGATTTTTGGGATGGACGATGCGGTCGGGATCGACCTTGCCTACCATCTCGGCCGGGCGCTTCAATTCACCAATATCCTGCGCGATGTGGACGAAGATGCCGACATCGGCCGCGTGTATCTGCCGGCAGAGCCGCTGCTGGCGGCGGGCGTCGAGTTGCTCGATCCGATCACTGTCGTCGGCGATCCGCGCGTTGATGCGGCGTGCCGCTTTCTGGCGGCCAAGGCGCACGAGCATTTCCGCGCGGCCGAGGCGATTCTGGCGCAGCGCCCGCGCGGGCATCTGATCGCGCCGCGGCTGATGGCGGCGGTCTATGCGCCGATCCTGCGGCGGATGGAGGCGGTCGGCTGGGCCCCGCCGCGCAAACGGATCAAGACGAACAAGCCTGCTTTGCTGCTCACCGCCCTGAGGCTGTGGCTGTTCCGGTGAGCCCGCGCGTCCGGATTGTCGGCGCGGGGATGGCGGGCCTGTCGGCTGCGGTCGAACTCGCGCGGCGCGGGATTGCGGCGGAGCTGAGCGACGGCGCGGCGCAAGCCGGTGGGCGCTGCCGAAGCTATCACGACCCGCAGCTCGGCCGCACGATCGACAATGGCAATCACCTCGTCCTGTCGGGCAATCGCGCGGTGGCGGACTATCTCGCCACGATCGGCGCGAGCGACCGGCTGAGCGGGCCGCTGCATGCCGACTTCGCCTTCGTCGATCGCGCGACGGGCGCGCGCTGGTCGGTGCGCGCCAATGATGGGCCGGTGCCGTGGTGGATTTTCCGCGACGGCAGGCGGGTGCCGGGCACCCGGGTGTGGGATTATCTGCGGCTCGCCGGTCTGCTGCCGGGCAAGCCGGGGCAGACAGTGGCCGACCGGATCGCGACGCGCGGGGCGGTGTGGGACAAGTTGATGGAGCCGGTGCTGCTCGCCGCGCTGAACACTGCGGCGGCGGATGGATCGGCGGCTCTGGCAGCGGCGGTGGTGCGCGAATCATTGGGGCGCGGCGGTCGCGCGAGCCGTCCGCGCATTGCCGAGCCGACATTGGCGGCTGCGTTCGTCGATCCGGCGATCGCGTGGCTGGCGCGGCAGGGGACGGCGCTGACGCTCGGGCGGCGCTTGCGCGCGCTGCGGTTCGACGGGGACCGGGTGGTGGCGCTCGATTCCGGCGGCGGCGAGGAGCCGGTTGCGGCGGACGAGACCATCATCCTAGCGGTTCCGCCGTGGGTCGCGTCGGCGCTGGTGCCGGGCCTGACGACGCCAGACGAGCATCGCGCAATCGTAAACGCGCATTTCGCGTTCGTGCCGCCCGCGGGCACGGCCCCGATGATCGGCGTTATCGGTGGTGCGGCGGAATGGATCTTCGCCTTTCCGGATCGTTTGTCGGTGACGGTGAGTGCAGCCGATCATCTGGTCGATGTCGACCGCGCCGAGCTGGCCGCGCGCTTCTGGGCCGATATTGCGGCGATCCACCACCTGCCTGCGACGTTGCCGCCGTGGCAGATCGTCAAGGAAAAGCGCGCCACCTTCGCCGCGACGCCCGCACAGGATGCGAAGCGCCCACCGGCCGAGACGCGCTGGCGCAATCTGTTTCTGGCGGGGGATTGGACGCAGACGGGCCTTCCCGCGACGATCGAGGGGGCGATCCGATCGGGCGAGCGCGCGGCACGCTTGGCGGCGGGCGTGGTGCTCGGCTAAGGCGAGCGCATGACTACCGATACGATCGAACGCGCACGTCTGGTGGACGAAGCGGATGCCGTCGCCACGCGTGCGGCCGTTGCGCTTGGCAAGCTGCAGCGCGATGACGGGCATTGGGTGTTCGAGCTGGAAGCCGACGCCACCATTCCGGCCGAATATGTGCTGCTACGGCATTATCTGGGTGAACCGCGCGATGAGGAGATCGAGTGGAAGATCGGCGTCTATCTACGCCGGATCCAGTCCGACGCGCATCACGGCTGGGGCCTGTTTCACGGTGGCGCGTTCGATATCAGCGCGAGCGTAAAAGCCTATTTCGCGCTGAAGATGATCGGCGACGATGTCGATGCGCCGCACATGGTGCGCGCGCGGGCGGCGATCCACAAGGCAGGCGGCGCGGCTGCGGTGAACGTGTTCACGCGCATTCAATTGGCTTTGTTCGACGCCGGGCCGTGGTCGGTGGTGCCGACCTTGCCGGTCGAGCTGATCCTGCTGCCGCGCTGGTTCCCGGTGCATTTGTCGAAAATGTCGTATTGGGCGCGCACCGTTATCGTGCCGCTCCTCGTGCTGGCGGCGAAAAAGCCGGTGGCGCGCAACGAATTGGGCGTGAAGGTCGATGAACTTTACACCGCTATGCGCGCGAAGCTGGAAAGCCGCGCGGCGGGGACGAAGCGCGCCTGGACCGCCTTTTTCGGCGCGGTCGATGTCGTGTTGAAGGCGGTAGAGCCGCTGTGGCCCAAGGGTACGCGGGAACGCGCGATCGAGGCCTGCGTCGATTTCGTCACGGAGCGCTTGAACGGCGAGGATGGGCTCGGCGCGATCTATCCGGCGATGGCGAACAGCGTGATGATGTTCGATTGCCTGGGCTACCCGGCGGACCATCCCGCGCGGCGCGTGGCACGGACCTCGGTCGAGAAGCTGCTCGTGGTGAAAGAGGATGAGGCTTACTGCCAGCCATGTGTTTCGCCGGTGTGGGATACCGCACTCGCGTCGCACGCGATGCTGGAGGCTGGCGGGGACGAGGCTGAGGCCCGCGCTGCGGCTGGGCTTGCGTGGTTGAAGCCGCTGCAAGTGCTCGACGTGAAGGGCGATTGGGCGGAGGAAAAGCCCGATGTTCGCCCAGGCGGCTGGGCGTTCCAGTATAATAACGCGCATTATCCCGATCTGGACGACACCGCCGTCGTCGTTATGGCGATGGACCGGGTGAAGGAGCGGGTCGGTCCGGCCTATGACGAGGCGGTCGCGCGCGGGGTAGAGTGGACCGTCGGCCTGCAGAGCAAGGACGGCGGCTGGGGCGCATTCGACGCGGACAATTCCTATCACTACCTCAACAACATCCCGTTCGCCGATCATGGCGCGCTGCTCGATCCGCCGACCAGTGACGTGACGGCGCGCTGCGTGTCGATGCTTGCGCAATTGGGCGAGACCGACAGCCCGCGGATGCAGGCGGCGCTCGCCTTCCTCGAGAAAGAGCAGATGCCCGACGGATCGTGGTTCGGGCGCTGGGGCGTGAATTACATTTACGGCACCTGGTCGGTGCTGTGCGCGCTCAACGCCGCTGGGCTGGGTGACAAGCATCCGATGGTGCGCAAGGGCGCCGACTGGCTTATCCATATCCAGAACCTCGACGGCGGCTGGGGCGAGGATTGCGAGAGCTATGCGCTTGATTACAAGGGCTATACGCCAGCGCCCTCGACCGCGTCGCAGACCGGATGGGCGCTGCTTGCGCTGATGGCGGCGGGTCGGGTCGACCATCCAGCGGTCGAACGCGGTGTGCGCTATCTGATCGCGACGCAAGCCGAGGACGGTCTGTGGGGGCAGGAGAAGTATACCGGCGGCGGTTTTCCGCGCGTCTTCTACCTGCGCTATCACGGCTATCCGGCGTACTTCCCACTGTGGGCAGTGGCGCGGTACCGCAATCTTAAGCGCGCGAATGACCCGCACGTGGCGTACGGCATGTGACGATCCTCGTCGCCTGCGGGCTGCAGCGCGAGGCGGCGATCATCGCGCGGCCGGGCTGGACGGTGGTCGCGGGCGGCGGCGATGCGGTGCGGCTGGAGCGGGAGCTTGAGGCGGCGGTTGCGCGCGGTGGGGTGAGCGCAGTGCTGTCGTGCGGGGTGGCGGGGGCACTCGATCCGGCGTTGAAGGCCGGGGATGTGGTGGTTGGCTCCTTGTGCTCCGGCGAAGGCCGGAGGTCAGGGTTTCAGGAGCAAGGGCCTGCAACCCTGGACCCCGGCCTTCGCCGGGGAACGGCGGAGGAGTGGCTAGTGCGCCACCTTCCCGACGCGCATCACGGCATGGTTGTCGGCGCAGATGCGATCATCGCCTCGGTCGCCGAAAAGGCCGCGCTCTACGCAAAGACCGGCGCCATCGCGGTCGATATGGAATCGCACATCGCCGCGCGCGTGGCGGAGCGTTACCATCTCCCCTTCGCGATCCTGCGCACGATCTCCGACACCGCCGATCACGCCTTGCCCCCCGCCGCGCTGGTAGGGATGAAGCCCGATGGCGGGGTGGCGCTGGGCGCGGTGCTCGCGTCGCTGGCGCGCAATCCTGCGCAACTCCCGGCCTTGATCCGCACCGGGCGCGATGCGGGCGCGGCGTTCGCGAGCCTAGGACGCGCCGTTCGGTGTTTGCCTGATAACCTCTAAGCGATAGCGCGGGGGCGAGTTGCTATGCGCCTCGCCAAGCTCCTCACGCCGCGCGTTGGGTCGGCTTGTAACCTTCCGGATCCGCCGCCTTGATCTTCGCCAGTTCGCGTTCGACATGCGTCGAGTGCACGTCCTCCGCCTTGCGGGCGTGGCTCAGGTCGATGTCGGGTGCCATCGGGCCTTCGGTGCGCACACCGCGGCGGCCGACGGTGAACATCTTGAGCGGGTTGCGCACCGCATCGGCGGCCGCAGTGCCTTCGAAGCCGCAATGTACCATGCAGTTCGAGCATTTCTCATATTTGCCGACGCCGTACTGGTCCCAATCGGTCCCCTCCATCAGCTCGGCGAACGTGTCGACATAGCCTTCGCCGACCAGATAGCACGGCTTCTGCCAGCCGAAGACGGTGCGCAGCGGCATCGACCAGGGCGTGCATTCATAGGTCTGGTTGCCGGCCAGGAAATCCAGGAACAGCGGCGAGTTGGTGAAGGTCCAGGCGCGTGCGCCGTCGCCCTTGCGGAACACGTCGCGGAAGAAGTTCTTGGTCCGCTCGCGCGTCAGGAAATGCTCCTGATCGGCGGCGCGTTCGTAGGAATAGCCGGGCGAGATCGTGATCTCGACGCCGCGCTTTTCCATTTCGTCGAAGAAGGCAGCGAGACGGTCGGGCGACGCGCCGTCGAACACGGTGCAATTGACCTGCACGCGGAAGCCCTTCGACTGCGCCAGTTCGATTGCCTCGATCGCGACCTCATAGGTGCCGTCGAGATCGACCGCGTGATCGTGCATCCCCTTGTCGCCATCGAGATGGATCGACCAGGTGAAGAAGGGCGAGGGCTTGTAGTCGTCGATTTTCTTCTTCAACAACAAGGCGTTGGTGCAGAAGATCACGAACTTCTTCTTGGCCAGATACCCCTCGACGATGCGCGGCATGTCGCGGTGGAGCAAAGGCTCGCCACCCGCGATCGACACGGCGGGCGCGCCGCATTCGTCGATCGCTTCCATGCACTGCTCATAGCTCAAGCGCTGGTTGAGGATCGCGTCGGGATAATCGATCTTGCCGCACCCGGGGCACGCCAGATTGCAGCGCAGCAGCGGCTCCAGCATCAGCACGAGCGGATATTTGCCGCCCTTGATCTGATTCTTGAGCGTGTAGGCGCCAATGCGCACGAGCGGAGCGAGGGGAAGCGACATACGGGCTCCTATGCGCCGATCGTGGCGAATTTGGTAGAGGCAGCGTTCACCGGGGGACCGCGCAATTCGCGCGGCAGGCCGAATTCGAGCGATTCCTCGACGCCGGAGAGCTGCGTCACCTCGACCGGGCCGAGTTTGCGCAGCGCGTCGATCACGCTGTCGACCAGTTCGTCGGGGGCGGAGGCGCCTGCGGTCAGGCCGACGCGCTCGATCCCCTCGAACCAGGCGGGATCGATCGCGCTGCCGTCGTTGACGAGATAGCTCGGCAGGCCCTCATCCACGCCAAGATCGCGCAGACGGCTCGAGTTCGAGCTGTTTTCAGAGCCGACCACCAGCAGCAGATCGGCCACCTTGCACAGGTCGCGCACCGCCGTCTGGCGGTTCTGCGTCGCGTAGCAAATCTCCGACACGTCGGGGCCGATCAGATTCACGAAGCGCTTGGCCAGCGCGGCGATGATGTTCTTGGTGTCGTCAACGCTCAGCGTGGTCTGGGTGATGTACGCCACAGGTGCGTCGTCGGGCAGGTCGAGCGCAGCGACATCGGCCTCGCTCGATACCAGCAGCACCGGGGCATCGACCTGACCGCGCGTGCCGACGACTTCGGCATGGCCTTCATGGCCGATCATCACGAGCGTGCGTCCGGCCTTGGCATAGCGCCGACCCTGCAGGTGCACCTTGGTGACCAGCGGGCAAGTCGCGTCGAAGACGGGGAGGTTGCGCGCCTTGGCCTCTTCCTCGACCGTGCGGGCGACGCCGTGCGCGCTGAACACCGTCATCGCGCCATCGGGTACATCCGACAATTCCTCGACGAAAACCGCACCCTTCGCGCGCAGCGTATCGACGACGTGGCGGTTATGGACGATTTCGTGCCGAACATAGACCGGCGCGCCATAGCGATCGATCGCGCGCTCGACGATCTCGATCGCACGCACGACCCCGGCGCAGAAACCGCGCGGGTTAGCCAGAATTACCTGCAAGCAAAGTCCCTTCCGTCCGCTCGAATGTCGCGGGTGCAATCGCACCGGATTGCGGCGCAATCATGCCCATGCAACCTTGCCTCCCGACGATCATTTTAGCCGCATTGCAACATAAAGAAAGTCGGAAATCCCGTCTCCTGCGCGCCCGCATCCGTCGCCTGTGCTCTCAAACCGCTACCTTTGCGGTTCATCAGCGCGACAGCGGTTTGTGCTAACCCCTTGGTGGTGATACCGCCCCGCGAGCGCAAGGGCGGACGGCCACAGTCTCAAAGGAGCTTGCGATGAGTTTTTTGAACGGTGTTCCCCTGCGTGCTGCATTCGGCCTGGTCGCGCTTGCCGCTGCCGCGCCTGCACTCGCCCAGTCGGATCCGGCGGCGGCCCCGGTTCAGGCGCTCGACGACGGACTGCTGTCGATCATGAAGGGCGGCAGCGCGCTCGGCGCGGCGGGTCGCGCCGCCAAGATCGGTCCGGTGGTGGATCAGACGTTTGACATCGGCCTCATCACGCGGTTGTCGGTCGGGCCCGATTGGCTCAAGGTCGCGCCCGCCGACCAAGCGGCGCTGGTGGCGGGGATGCGGCGGCTGACGGTCGCGCAATATGCCGCGAATTTCAGCAGCTATTCGGGCCAGAGTTTCACGATCGACCCGAAGGTCGAGGCGCGTGGGGCCGACAAGCTCGTGCGGACGACGCTCAACACGCCGAAAAGCGAGAGCGTGTCGATCGGCTATCGTCTGCGCCAGAGCGGCGGCAAGTGGCGGATCGTCGATGTCTATTACCGTAATGCGATCAGCCAGCTGGCGACTCGCCGCGCCGATTTCGAAAGCATCTTTGCCAAGGGCGGCGCAAAGGCGCTGATCAGCCACCTCGACGCGCTCGCCGCCAAAAGCGGGAAGTAAGCGCGGTGCGGATCCGGGGGGCGGGGTCGCGCTGGCGCTCGCGATCTCGCTGGCGGGCGTTCCGGCGGCGGCGCAGGAAGTTGCCCCTGTCGCTGCGCCGACCCCGGCACCGCTTGCTACGGCCGCAGCCGAGCAAGCGTCCGTCGCTCCGCCGGCCGCCAAGCCCAAGCGCCGCCACGCCAAGGGCGACTCGCTCGAAGGCTTCAATCGGGCGATGTTCTCGGTGCATCAGGTGCTCGACCGGATCCTTTTTCGACCGGTATCGATGGCGTATAAGAAGATCGTGCCGAAGGTGGTGCGCAAGGGCATCCGGCACATCTTCTCGAATATCGGCGAACCGTTGGTGTTTGCCAACGACGTGCTGCAGTTGAAGCCCAAGCGCGCGGTGAAGACGTTCGGGCGGTTTCTGATCAACTCGACCGTAGGGATTGGCGGCGTGCTCGATGTCGCCAAGACTCGCGATTTCGGGCTGCCGCACCACGACAACAGCTTTGGCGATACGCTGGGGCGCTACGGCGTAGGGCCGGGGCCGTATATCTTCCTGCCGCTGGTCGGGCCGAGCACGCTGCGCGATTTCAGCGCAGGCTTCGTGCAGGGGCAGGTGCTACCCTATACGATCGACACGCCCTTTGGCCGCGCGGAGTATCGCGTGTCGCAGGCGGTGCTGACCGGCATCGACTTGCGCGCCGAATTGGATGACGCCTTGAAGGCGCTTTTGGGCAGCGCAATCGATCCTTATGCGACGCTGCGCTCGGCGTATCTCCAGGACCGCGCGGCGACGATTGCCGAGGCCCGGCACAGCGAAACGCCCAAGGCGACTGATCCGCTCGACGATCCGTTGACCGATCCGGCGGCTGGCCCCGCGAAGGCGGCACCTACTCCGGTGGATGATTTTCCGGTCGATCCGGCACCGCCGGTCGAGTCCGGGCCGTCGGCGGAACCTGCACCGCCCGCCGCGCCTTCGTCGACGCCCGCGCCTGCAACGCCCCTCCCGTAAACGCATGTCACCGCGGGCCTTAATCCCGTTCGCCCTGAGCTTGTCGAAGGGCTGCACTTCTTTCGTTGGTGAAAGAGAAAGACAGGGCTTCGACAAGCTCAGCCCGAACGGGGAGGGCGCAAGGCACCACCGAAGGCGGAGGGTTAGGTCAACCGCTTGACCGGGTACGGGTTACGCGTCCTTTTGCTCGCGCGGCGGGCCGAGCAGGGCTGGTTCGAAGATCAGCGCGCATACCAGCGTCCAGGCGAGCGAGATCATCAGGATCTTGCCCATGCTCGCAGTACCGGGATGCTGCGACAGCCACAGGCTGCCGAACGCGCTGCCGGTCGCCAGCGCGCTGAACAGCACGGCGCGCGCCAGGCTCGATTGCAGCAAGTCGGTTGCCCCGGCGCGCCACGCCATCACGAAATAGATGTGGAACGCGACGCCCACGCCGAACAGCAAGGGGAAGGCGATGATGTTGGCGAAGTTGATCGGCTGGCCGATGAGGACGCAACTCCCCAGCGTCAGGAAGCCCGACAGAACGACGGGGGCGAGCGTGAAGGCGACCTCCTTCACGTCGCGCAGGACGAGGAAGAGCAGGCCGCTGACGAGCGCGAGCGCGATGATACCGGCCTGAACGAACGCCCAGGCCACGGTCCCGGCGGCTTCCTGCGTCGCTACGGGCAGGCCACTCGCATTGGGCGCGACCGCGCGGACCGCTTTGGTAAAGCGGCGCAGGACTGCATTGTCGTTGCTGTCACCCTTGGGGAAGACCTGCACCAGCGCGCGGCCGTCCTTGGCGACCCAGTTTCCGGCGATTTCGGGCGGGAGCGTTTCGCGCGTTACGGCTTCGGCCTGCAACGCCGCGCGGATTTGATCGAGCATCGTGCCGAGCGGGGTTACGAGCAAGGCGCTCGCGCGTTCGCGCGCGGTCGCGCTCCCTTTTGCAAGGCGATCGAAAGCGGTGGCGAGGCGTAGCGCGGTGGCGGCGGCCGGATCAGCGCTTTTTCCGGCGACGGTGCGCAGTTGTTGCGCGACGCCGGCGAGCGCTGTCGTATCCTCCGCGTCGCTCGGCGGCGGGGTGAGGTCGAACGGGTTGATCGTCGCATCGAGCAGTAGTGCGGCGTCCTGCACAACCGCCAGTTTGGCGTCCTGATCTGCCGGGACGAAGCTGTCGACCGACACGGCCTCCGCCACCTCGGGGAGCGCCGAGAGCTTCGCGGTGAGGGCGCGCGCGGCTTGCGGATTGGCGGTCAGCACGTTGATCGTGTTGGGCGTGCGCAGCGGATCGCGCATCAGGTCCATCAACGTGCGCATCGCCGGGCCGTCCTTGGCGCGCAGATGCAGTGGGTTGAAATCGAACTGGACGAGCGGGAGCAGGGCGATGCTGCCTGCCATCGACAGGCCGAACGCCCACAGCACCGCCTTGCGGTGCGTGCCGAGCCAGCGATCAAGGGGGGCGGCTTCGCGGAAGCCAACTTCGCGGCGCGGCGTTCCGGGTTTGAGGAGCATGAGCATCGCCGGGAGGACGGTGACGCTCGCCACCAGCGCGACGATCATGCCGAGCCCGGCGATAATGCCGAGTTCCGCGATCCCGATATAATCGGTCGGCAGGAATGCCCCAAAACCGAGGAATACCGCTCCCGCTGCAAGCGCGAGCGGCGCGCCAAGCGCCACGGCCGCGCGTTCCAGCGCTTCTCCGGTGGCCGCGCCGTCAAGCCGTTCTGCGTTAAACCGCACCGCGATTTGAATGCCGAAATCGACGCCCAGCCCGACGAACAGCGGGATGAAGGCAACCGATATGAGGTTGAGCGCGCCGACCGCCGCCAGCCCAAGCGCGGTCGTCACGACGAGACCCGCCACGATCGTCACCACGATCGCCGCGACAATCTTTGCCGAACGTGTGGCGAACCACAACGTGACCAGCATCGCCGCCGCCATCACCAGCCCGACGAAACCGATATTCTCCTCCAGCGTGGCGAATTCCTCGTCGGCGAGCGGCACTTCGCCGGTGGTGCGCACGGTGATGCCATGCGCCGCGTCGAGGCCGAGCGTCCTCGCCTGCGCGGTGATCGCGGCGACCGCATCCTCGCCCGGCTGCAGCGCGCCATAGTCAAGCTTGGGTTGCGCTAGGATCAGGCGGCGGCGCGGGGCAGGGGCGCCGGCACCGGGTTCGGCGAACAGTTCCTGCCACGAGAAATAGGCCGGTTTGCCCTGTGCCGAGGCATCGAGCGCATCGGCCATCGTGCGCATCGGGCGTTCGATCCGCGACAGCGGAATGTCGCCACGTTCGACCCCGGTCAGCATCGTCGACATCGCATTGGCGACGCCGCGCAGCGACGGGTCGCTGGCGAGGGGGCCGAGGAGCGGTTGCGCGTCGATCAGCGCCTTGGTCGAAGCGCGGACCTCGGCGGGCGACCCGAAAAGCAGCCCTTCGCGATCGAAGAACGCGCCGCCATCTGGCCGCTGCACGCTGCGGAAATGCGTGGTGTCGGCGGCGAGGGCAGCGGAGAGCTTGGCGGTCGCCGCCTCGGCCAGTTCGGCCGTCTTGCCATCGACCACCACCAGCAGCACGTCGCGCAATTGCGGGAAGGCGGTCTCGACCGCTTTCTCATTCTTGCGCCACTCGATTTC
Source organism: Sphingomonas sp. MMS24-J45 (assembly GCF_044881195.1). Taxonomy (GTDB): domain Bacteria; phylum Pseudomonadota; class Alphaproteobacteria; order Sphingomonadales; family Sphingomonadaceae; genus Sphingomonas. Next base: position 2,925,376 of record NZ_CP173255.1, read on the forward strand.
CGGAGAGATCAGGGCGGCGGTATCGGTGGTCATCGCGAAATGGCTGGCGGCAAACAAAGTCGCGCCCGCTGTCAGCGCCAGGCACGCAGCCAGCACCGCGATGGGCCGTCGCACGCCCAGCGCGACGAAGTGTTGAAGCAACCGGGCGATCACTTGGCCGTGGTCGCCGTCGGCGCGTCCGGCCCCATAAAGTAGCGCAGTCGCAGGCGGATCGTGCGCTCACGCCCGTCGTAATCGAAGAACGCTTCTTCCCACTTCGGCGGGCCGAGGCGGATCTTGGCATCATTGGAGAAGCCGACGCCTTCCTTGGGCACGCCGAACAGCGCGCGATCGACCTTGCCATTGCCGTTCTGGTCGTAAAACACCTGCGCGGCATAGCGGCCGGGCTTCAGGCCGGTCAGCGTCACGATCGACTGGCCGACCCGCGCCGGGGCATCGGCGGCAATAGGGCAATCCTTCAGGAATTGCTGTTGCGTGCAGATGTCGACGTGCACGCGTCCGGTACGATCCCGCACATTGTCGACCGCGACGTGAAGCACACCGTCCGACGACTGCCCCGCCGCCACTGCCAGGAGCGGGAGCGGAAGCAGCCAAAGGCGGGAGAGAGAACCGCGCGCGGCGGTGGCGAGACGAATCATGCGGGGCCTTTAGACCGATTTAGGGCCGGATTGGAACAACCGGCACCAAGAGGGATGGGCGCGCGCTTTCGCGGATGAGCGCTGAACCCGGCATGAAGGCGAAACGGTTCAGCCGAAAATCTGATCCAGCGTAGCGGTGGCGGGGCCGTCCTTCCAATCGCGCAGTTCCACGTACAACGACGTCTGGATCGCAGCGGCGATGGCGATCGACAGCGTGTTGAACACCGCCGACAATAACGTCGGAAGAAGCGACGGACCCGCCGTCTGCTGCGCCGCGGCGAGGTTCTGAATGCCGCCCGCTGCAAAGATCGCGACGATCCCCGCAACCGCGATGATCGCGTACAGCGCCAGCAGCAGGATCAGCTGCAAGCCGAAGATGTTCCAGCGCGCGCCCTTGGTCAGCTGTGAACTGCGACCCATCGCAGCGAAGATTCCGCTATCCTCCGCCACCAATACCGGGGCCGCAACCGACCACATCACGTAGAGGATGATGCCCGGCACGATCAGCAACAGCGTGGCAAAACCAATCGCGAGCCCCATCAGGATGACGAGGACGAACAGCGGCACGATCTTGCGCAGCCCGGCCAGTGCCGCATCGGCGAAAGCGACCGGCGCGCCATCGCTATGCGCCACGGTCACGCGCACCAGCGCGCCTTGCGCCAGGATCGAAAAGGCGATCGACAGCAGACCGGCGACCACGGAGAACAGCACGGTGGCGGCGCTGAACGGCGCTTCGGTGGAGGGGCGCACACCTTGCAGGCCGAAATTGAGCAGCAGGCCAGGCAAGGCACCAAACAGGAAGGAAATGCCGAACATCAGCGCCGGATGCGCGCCGATCGTTCCAAACGCCCGACCGAATACGCGTCCAATCGACATGTGGCTATCCGCCACTTCTGCACTGCTTGCCATGATCGCCCCCCGGTCTTTCGGATGCGGAGTGTGGTTGGGCAGCGCCGGGCTGTCCAGCGCATTTTGGCGATTGCGTCACCCCTGACTTGCTTTAATCTCAGTTTGCTAGCGCCACATGCTGCAGGGGATATTCACGTGAGCGGGGGACAGCGCAGCAGGTGGCGACTGCCACTGACCGGTTCACCGCCGCCCATGCCGCGCTCAAGGCCGATCCGACCGTGCAGTTCACGCTGCAACGCGCGCCGCCCCGGCCGCCGACGCCCGAATGGTTGCTGCAATTGGGGCGGTGGCTCCGCCAAGCGCTGCGCCCCGTCGGCCGGTTTTTTCGATGGATCGACGGCTTTATGCCGGACTGGCCGTTCGCGCGCATCTTCCTGTGGGGTCTGATCGCGATCGTCGTCGCGCTGATCCTGTGGGGGGTGTATCAGCGGGTCCGGCATGGCGAATGGCGGCTGCCGACGCGTCTGCGCCGAGCGGCGGTTGCCGTTCCGGCGGAAGAGGAGGCGTGGACGCCCGAAGATGCGCCGGCACGCGAATGGCTGCGCGAGGCCGACGCGATGGCTGCGGCGGGCCGCTATGCCGAGGCGGTGCATCATCTGCTGTTCCGATCGATCGACGACATTGCGCGCCGTCGCCCGCGGCTGGTGCGCCCGGCGCTGACCAGTCGGGAACTGAGCGCCTCCGAAGCCCTGCCGCCGTCCGCGCGCGACCTGTTCGCCGGGATCGCGCGGCTGGTCGAGCGCAGCCTGTTCGGCGGTCGTCCGGTCGATGCGCAGGATTGGGCTGGTGCGCGGGCGGCGTATAGCGATTTCGCGCTGCCGGGTACGTGGCGCGCATGAGCGATCTCGCGATCGGGGCATCATCGGGGGCGAAGGGGGAGGGCGCTTTTACGACCCGCACGGTCGCGATTCTGATCGCGGTCGGCATCGCCACGTTCGCCGCCATGCTCGTGCTCGGGGCCTATGCGCCCGATCTGCGGTCCGGTCGCAATGGCGGCGCACATGCGCTGTCGAATGCCGCAGTCGGCTATAGCGGGATCGTGCGACTGGCCGCGGCAACCGGCCGCAATCCGCAAATCGTGCGCAATCCGCGCTTGCTCGACACGGAGGATCTCGTCGTGCTGACGCCTGAGGCGGGCGCGACCGACATGACCAAGGTGCTGCAGGCGCGGCAGGGCAAGCCGACTTTGGTGATCCTGCCGAAATGGCAGACGGTCCCCGATCCCACCCATGCCGGGTGGGCGCGCTTCGTCGATATGAGGAGCGCGTTCGAGGCCGATCAGGTGCTGGCGCCGGCATATAAGCTCAAGACCCGGCGTTTTTCGAGCGGGGGGCGGCCGTTGGTGTCCTTGTCGTGGATGCCAGCCACAGTGCGGTTTCGCGGGCCAAAGCCGGTGCAGACGATCAGCGGGGCGAAGCTGCAGCCGATCATCACGGACGATCAGGGGCATATCGTGCTGGGTCAGATCGGACCGCACCCATTCTTCGTGCTGGCAGACCCGGACCTTCTGTCAAACATCGGGATGCGCGATGCCGACCAAGCGCGCGCGGCGCTCGAACTGCTCGATTTTCTCAATTCGGCCGGGGCGAAGTCGGTCTATTTCGACGTGACGCTGAACGGCTTTGGACACGCACCGAGCCCGCTGAAGCTGGCGTTCCAACCCCCGTTCCTGGCGATGACGCTGGCCTTGGCGATCGCGGTGCTGCTGGCGGGCGTGCAAGCGACCGCGCGTTTTGGCGCGACGCGACAGCGCGCGCGGGCGATCGCGTTCGGCAAGACCGCATTGATCGACAATACCGCGGCGCTGGTGCGCAAGGCCGGGCGACATCGCGCGCTGGGGCCGCGCTATGCCGATCTGGTCCGCGAGCGGGCGAAAGGCGTGTTCGGGGTGCCGGCGCGGCTGCGCGATCAGGGGCTCGATCGCTATCTTGATGCGCTTGGCGGCCGCGCGCGCTTTACCGAACTGGCCGAACAGGCGCGGGCCGCCACCGATCCGCGCGCAATGCTGCAAGCGGCGCAAGCGCTGCACACTTGGTTATGGGAGAAGTCACGGTGACCGTAGAAGACGTCAAGGCGCTCGCCGAGGATATTCGTGGCGAAATTGGCAAGGCGGTGGTCGGGCAAGAGGCAACGGTCGACATTCTGCTGGTCGCCTTGTTCGCGGGCGGCCACGTGCTGCTCGAAGGCCCGCCGGGCACCGCCAAGACGCTGCTCGCGCGGAGTTTCGCGCGCGTGATAGGGCTCGATTTCGGGCGCATCCAGTTCACCCCAGATCTAATGCCGGGCGACATTATCGGCGCGAACCTGTTCAACTTCCAGACCAGCACCTTCACGCTGACGCGCGGGCCAATCTTCACCGATCTGCTGCTCGCCGACGAAATCAACCGCACGCCCCCCAAGACGCAAGCCGCGCTGCTTGAGGCGATGCAGGAGCGGACCGTGACGATCGACGGCGAAAGCCTGGCGCTGGGCGATCGCTTCATGGTGGTGGCGACGCAGAACCCGATCGAGCAGCAAGGCGTCTATCCGCTGCCCGAGGCACAGCTCGACCGCTTCCTGTTCAAGCAGACGGTCGATTATCCGAGTGCGGCGGAGGAGCGCCGCATCATCGCCGCGCATGGGGCGCACGGCAATGCGATGGTGCCAGAGGATTGGGGAGTCGAAACGATCGCCAATGCCGCCGTCATCGGCGAGGCGATTGCCACCGTCGCGCAGGTGCGGCTGGTCGATGAAGTGATCGATTATATCGCTGCGCTGATCCGCGGCACGCGCGACGTCGCCGATCTGGAAAGCGGTGCCAGCCCGCGTGCGGGCGCGATGCTGGCGGGTGCAGCGCGGGCGCGGGCGGCGCTCGACGGGCGCGATTTCGTCATTCCCGACGATGTAAAAGCGCTGGCACCCGCACTCCTGCGCCATCGCCTGATCCTGTCACCCGCCGCCGAGATCGACGGTCGCGCGATCGAGGATGTGGTGACGAGCATTATCGAAACGATCGAAGCGCCGCGGTGATCGGTTTTTCCGTTTCTCCTTCCAGCTTACGCGCTTCCCCGGCGAAGGCCGGGGTCCAGTTGCGCTGTCTTTTTTTGGATAGCGCAGCTTTCGACAATACCTGCCTCGCAACTGGGCCCCGGCCTTCGCCGGGGAGGCGGTTGCGGGCATGATCTACCCCACCCGAACGGCAGTGCTGGCCGCGGCCGCGGGGGCGCCTTTTGCCCTGTTGGTCGGCGTGGCGCTGCCCGATCGCTGGTATGTCGGTCTCGCCTGGCCGGTCGCGGTGCTGGCGCTGACGCTCTTCGATGCGCTGAGCGGGGTGGGGCGGGGCAATGTCAGGCTCGCGCTGCCGCCGACGGCTCCGGTGGGCGCGACGATCGACGCCACTTTGAGCGTCGTGATCGATGGCGCGCGGCCGCCGGCCAGCGCGGAAGTGGCGATCGGCGCGAGCCCGCTGCTTGAGGTCGAGAATGACGGTCGCGCCTGGGTATCGCTGTCGGGCGGGCGCGGAGCGGTGTTGCTGCCGGTGACGACGCTCAGGCGCGGGACGGCGCGGATCGAGACATTGTGGCTGCGCTGGCGCGGGAGCCTCGGGCTGGCGTGGCATCAGCGCACGATCGCGACCGACGCTGCGCTGCCGATCCTGCCCGACATCCGCATGGTCCACGAACGCGGCGCCCAAATCTTCCAGCGGCATGCACTGCAAGGGCTGTTGACGCAGATCGACCGCGGCGATGGCACCGATTTCGATGCGCTGGTCGAGTTTCGCTCAGGGATGGACCGCCGCGCGCTCGATTGGAAACAATCGGCGCGGCACAGCAAGCTGCACGCCAAGGAATTCCGCACCGAGCGCAACAACCAGATCGTCTTCGCGGTCGATGCCGGGCGGCAAATGTCGGAGCCGGTCGCGGGTTTGCCGCGCGTCGATCGCGCCGTCTCCGCGATGCTGCTGACGGCATGGATCGCGCTCAAGCTCGGCGACCGGGTGGCGCTCCACGCGTTCGATTCGCGCCCGCGCATCGCCAGCGGCCTGGTGTCAGGGGTACCGGCTTTCGCCAGCCTCCAGCGTCTCGCCGCACAGATCGATTATAGCGGTGAGGAGACCAATTACACCTTCGCGCTGACGTCGCTGGCGACGCGGCTGACGCGGCGCTCGATGATCGTGCTTTTCACCGAATTCACCGATCTGACCTCGGCCGATTTCATGGTGCGCGCCGCCGCACGGATCGTGAACACGCATTTGCTGCTTGTCGTGGTGCTGCGCGACGAAGAGGTCGAACAGATCGCCGATCGTGTGCCCGAGACGCTCGAGGATGTGACGCGCGCGGTCACTGCGGCCGCGCTGCTGCGCGATCGCAAGCTGGTGCTGACGCGGCTCCAGCATCTTGGCGTACACGTGATCGAAAGCGAACATGACCGCGTCGGCGAGCGGCTGGTGCAGGGCTATGTCGATTTGAAGCGGAGGAATTTGCTGTGAGCGCGAATGCCGCCCTTTCCCCGCCGCAGCCGATGCTGGTCAATGCGAGCCGATTCCGGTCAGCACATTCGGCCGAGTGGGAGCGGCTCGAACGGCTGGTCAGCCGAATCGAAAAGCGATCGATCCGCGCGCTGGACGACGAGGATCTGCTGGCCCTGCCGCTGCTCTACCGATCGGCGCTATCGTCGCTGTCGGTTGCGCGGGAGACGTCGCTCGACCGATCGTTGATCCTGTATCTCGAACAGCTTTGCACCCGCGCTTATTTTCAGATCTACGGCGTGCCCACTTCGGCGCTCGGCCAATTATGGGGCTTTTTTGCGCGGAGCTGGCCAGCAGCAATGCAGGCGCTGTGGCGCGAGACGCTGGTTTCGTTCCTGCTGACGGTCGCGGCGGTGATCGTCGGCTATATGCTGGTGCGGAGCGATCCGGCCTGGTTCTTCGGCATCGTTGGCGACGGGCTGGCGCAGGGGCGCGATCCGTCCGCCTCGGTCGAAACGCTACGCGCAACGATCTATGGGACGCACAAGGATGGGCTGGCGACCTTCGCGGCCTATCTCTTCACGCATAATGCGCAGATCGCGATCTTCGCCTTCGCGCTGGGCTTCGCCTTCGCCGTGCCGACGGCGTTGCTGATCGTTTATAACGGGCTGATGCTGGGCGCTTTCATGGCGGTGTTCGTACCCAAGGGGCTGGGGTTCAACTTCACCGGCTGGATCATGATCCACGGCACGACCGAGCTGTTCGCGATCATCATCGCGGGCGCGGCGGGCTTCCGCATCGGCACCGCCATCGCCTTTCCCGGGCGGCAGTCGCGCAGCGATTCGGCGGTTCAGGCCGGGCGGACGGCGGCCACCGCGATGGGCGGCGCCGTCGTCATGCTGATGGTCGCGGGGATGCTGGAGGGCGTTGGTCGGCAGATCGTACTCGACGATCTCAGCCGCTACGGCATCGGGCTGACGATGCTGCTCGCCTGGCTGCTCTATTTCTACGTGCCGAGGAGCCGTCATGGCGTGGTTCCGGCGTAATCGCGAGAATAAGCGGCCTAAGGGCCCGCTGGCGCTGCGCCGCACCTTTGTCACGCCCGAGGGAGTCGATCTGCAGATCGAGCTCGGCGGCGCGGGCGAGCGTGTCGGGGCCTTTGCGATCGACGCCTTCATCATGGTGACGGTGCTGATTATCGCCACGATCGCAATCGCCTTCCTGTTCGTGGCGAGCAGTGCCGAGGCGCTGGCGATCCTGTGGCTGATCGGCTTCTTCGTGTTGCGCAACGGCTGGTTCGTGCTGTTCGAAATGGGCGGACGCGGGGCCACGCCGGGGAAGCGCATCATGGGCCTGCGCGTCGTGGCGCGCGACGGCGCACGGCTGACCGGCGGGGCGGTGATCACCCGCAATGCGATGCGCGAGATCGAGGTTTTCCTGCCGCTCAGTTTCCTCGCAGCGCAATCGGCTGAGGGGCTGGCCGACAGTTTCCTCACGATCTTCGCCTTGTGCTGGAGCGGGATTTTCCTGTTCTTCCCGCTGTTCAACCGCGATCGGCTGCGCATCGGCGATCTGCTGGCGGGCACTTGGGTGGTGCGGACGCGGCGCGGCGCGCTCGGATCGGATCTGGTCACCCCCGTTACGCGCGAGCGTCGCGTGTTCAGCGAAGCCGCGCTCAGCCTGTACGGCGTCTATGAGCTGCAAACGCTCGAAGAGGTGTTGCGCAGCGGTCGCGATGACGCGATCGCCACCGTGGCGGCGACGATCCGGCGCAAGGCCGGGCTGCCGGACGATCCCGACGATCGCGAATTCTTGAGCGACTATTACGCGGCGCTGTGCGCGCGGTTGGAGCGGGGTTTGATGGTTGGCCGTCGTCGCGCGGACAAGTACGCCTGATCTTACTGCACTGATTGATGAGGTTCGAATGACGGTTACGCTCTACGGCATTCCCAATTGCGACACGGTAAAGAAGGCGCGGACCTGGTTTGCCGCGCAGGGGATCGACTACGCCTTCCATGATTACAAGAAAGCCGGGGTCGATGAGGCCGCGCTGCGCCGCTGGGTTGATCGGCGGGGGTGGGAGGTCGTGCTCAACCGCGCCGGCACGACGTTCCGCACGCTGCCCGATGCCGACAAGGCCGATCTGAATGCCGAGAAGGCGATCGCGATCATGCTCGCCAACCCGTCGACCATAAAACGCCCGGTGGTGGAATCGGGCGACGTGCTGCTGGCGGGGTTCAAGCCGGATACCTATCTCGCGGCCTTCAACCGCTAGGAGACACGATTATGCCGACCGCACGCTGGAACGGAGCAGTCCTTGCCCAATCGGACGACACGGTGGTCGTGGAGGGCAATCACTATTTTCCTGCCGACAGCATCGTCGCCGAGCATTTCGAGGCCAGCGCAACGCATTCACATTGCCCGTGGAAAGGCGAGGCGAGCTACAAGACGATCGTCGTCGACGGCAAGCGGAACCCGGACGCCGCCTGGTACTATCCCGATCCCAAGCCCAAGGCAGCGGAGATCAGGGGCCGCTTCGCGTTCTGGAAGGGCGTGACGGTCGAGTAAGCGGAGATTGGCGCGCCCGGAGGGAGTCGAACCCCCGACCGAGGAGGTAGAAGCTCCTTGCTCTATCCAACTGAGCTACGGGCGCGCACCGACACCGCCCTTAGCCCGGATTGCGGCGCGGCGAAACCGGCTTCATAACGTTGTCGGGGCAGCGACATAGGGGCAGCATGGACGGTTTACAGACGATCGACGCACGCGAAACGGCGGGCCGCGAATTCCGCTATTTCGATTTCGTTATGGTGGCGTTCGTCGTCATCCTGTTGCTGTCCAACGTGATCGGGGCGGGGAAGCCTGCGGTGGTCGATCTGCCCTTTATCGGGCCGTGGCCGTTCGGGGCGGGGATCCTGTTCTTTCCGCTCAGCTATCTGATCGGCGACATCCTGACCGAAGTGTATGGCTATGCCCGCGCCCGGCGCTGCGTGTGGGCGGGGTTCGCCGCGCTGATCTTCATGGCGGTGATGGAGCAGGTGGTCGTCGCGCTGCCCCCTGCATCGGGTTGGACCGGTCAATCGTCCTACGAATATGTTTTCGGCAAATCGATTTTCGTTAGCCCCGAGGCGGCGACTGGTCTGCGCATCATCCTCGCCTCGCTGACTGCCTTCTGGGTCGGGGAATTCGCCAACAGTTTCGTGCTCGCCAAGCTGAAGATTCTGACCCAGGGACGGATGCTGTGGACCCGCACCATCGGCAGCACGGCGGTGGCGCAAGGGTTCGACAGCCTGATTTTCTACCCGCTGGCCTTCTACGGCATGACTGATTGGCCCGCGTCGCAGATCGGCCGGGTGATGCTCAGTCAGTTCGTGCTTAAGGTGTCGTGGGAGGTGCTGCTGACCCCCGTGACCTATGCCGTCGTCAATTTCCTGAAGCGGCGCGAGGGCGTAGACGTTTACGACCGGGGGACGGATTTTTCGCCGTTCAAGGCGCGGGTCTAGACGCCGGCAAGCTCGAACATTCCCTCGAACAGACGACGCCCGTCCGTGCCGCCATGCGCCGCCTCAATCCGGCGTTCGGGGTGGGGCATCATGCCGAGCACATTGCCGCCCGCGTTGAGGATGCCTGCGATGTTGCGGGCGCTGCCGTTGACCGCATCGGCGTAGCGGAACGCGACGCGGCCGTCGCCTTCCAGCCGGTCGAGAGTTTCTGCATCGGCATTGTAATTGCCGTCATGATGCGCGACCGGGATGACGATCCGTTCCCCGGCGCCATAGCGGCTGGTGAAGGTGCTATGCGCATTCTCGACCGTCAGCGGCACTTCGCGACATACGAAGTCCAGGCCGGCATTGCGCATGAGCGCTCCCGGCAGCAGCCCGGCCTCGGTCAACACCTGAAACCCGTTGCAGATGCCGAGCACCGGCACGCCGCGCTCAGCCGCCGCCGTCACTGCGCGCATGATCGGCGATCGCGCCCCGATCGCGCCGGAGCGCAGATAATCGCCGTACGAAAAGCCGCCGGGCAGAGCGATCAGCCCGATTCCGTCGGGAAGATCGGTGTCGGCATGCCATACCATCGTCGGCGCGGTGCCGCTCACGTCGCGCAGCGCGGTGGCAATGTCGCGGTCGCAATTGGAGCCGGGGAAGACGATGACGGCCGTCTTCATGCCCGTTCGACCCGGTAGTTTTCGATCACGGTGTTGGCGAGCAGCTTGCGGCACATCTCGTCGATCTGGTCGTCGGCGAGGTCATCGGCGACGTCAAGTTCGAACAATTTGCCCGCGCGCACGTCGTTGACGCCGGCAAAGCCGAGGCCGCCCAGCGCCTTGTGGATCGCGCGGCCCTGCGGATCGAGCACGCCGGGTTTCAGCGTGACGAAAATGCGGAGCTTCATGGGCGTATCCTGCTTGCTGGCGATTTGCGCAGCCTATGGCCTTGTGCGCCGCCGCTCGCAAGCCTCACGTCAGCAATGCCGGGCGAGACCTTACTTGCCCTTGCTCAACCGGTGCTTTTCGAGATCGAGCACCGCGCCGTCAGCACCCTCCGGCAGCAAGCCCAGCCGTCGCGCGACCTCCTGATAGGCCTCGACCTCGCCGCCCATGTCGCGGCGGAAGCGATCCTTGTCGAGCTTCTCGTTGGTCTGGATGTCCCACAGGCGGCACCCGTCCGGGCTGATCTCGTCGGCCAGGATGATGCGCGGATAATCATTGTCCCACACGCGCCCGAATTCGAGCTTGAAGTCGATCAGGCGAATGCCGATCCCGGCGAACAGGCCGCACAGGAAATCATTCACACGAATGGCGAGGTCAGCGATGTCGTGCATCTCCTCTTGGCCCGCCCAGCCGAACGCCGCGATATGTTCGTCGGTGATCATCGGATCGCCGAGCGCGTCATCCTTATAATAATATTCGATGATCGTGCGGGGAAGTTGCGTGCCTTCCTCGATCCCGAGTTGCGTCGAAATCGAGCCGGCGGCGACGTTGCGGACGACGACTTCGATCGGGATGATCTCGACCTGGCGGATCAACTGCTCGCGCATGTTGAGGCGGCGGATGAAGTGCGTCGGCACGCCGATCGTCCCGAGCAGCGTGAAGATGTGCTCGGAAATCCGGTTGTTGAGCACGCCCTTGCCGCTGATCGTGCCCTTTTTCTGGGCGTTGAAGGCGGTCGCGTCGTCCTTGAAATACTGGATCAGCGTGCCGGGCTCCGGACCCTCATAGAGGATCTTGGCCTTGCCTTCGTAAATCTGGCGGCGACGTGCCATGTGTGCAGCTACCCTTGGAAAAAGAGTGGCCCCGGCAACGCGGGTGAGACGCGGGCCGGGGCGCTAGGGCTTCGGCTATATCGAAAGCGGGAGGGGGGTGCAATCAGCTTGGGTGGTGGCCGGTCAGGTTACCGCGTTGCGCTTGGAAAACTCCGGGTCGGCATAAGCCTTCGTCGCGAGGACCTCCCCCAGGATTTCGCCCGCGCGCCAGACATCCTCGTAACCGAGATACAGCGGCGTCAGGCCGAAGCGGACGATGTCAGGGTCGCGGAAATCGCCGATGACGCCGCGCGCGATCAGTGCCTGGCACAGCGCGTAAGCCTCCGGGTGGCGGAAGGAGATATGGCTTCCGCGCTCGTCCGGAATGGCGGGGGAAACGCATTCGAGGCCCAGTTCCGCGCCGATTGCGGCGAGCATGTCGAATAAGGCGGTGCTCTTCGCTGCGACCTGGGCGCGATCGATGTCGAGCCACAGATCGACCCCGGCCTCGAGTCCGGCCATCGCCAGCATCGGCGGCGTTCCGGCGAGCCAGCGGGTCATGCCGGGGGCGGGGGTATAGGCATCGGCAAATTCGAAAGGCGCGGCGTGGCCCATCCAGCCGGAGAGCGGGCTGGCGAGCCCGTCCTGAAGCGCGCGCGACACGAACAGGAAGGCGGGCGCGCCGGGGCCGCCATTCAGATATTTGTAGCCGCAACCAACCGCGAGATCGGCCCCGGCACCGTTGAGATCGACCTCGATCGCCCCGACGCTGTGACTCAGATCCCACAGTGCCAGCGCCCCGGCGTCATGCGCGAGGGCTGTCCAACGCGTCATGTCGTAGCGTTCGCCGGTCTTGTAATGGACGTGAGTCAGCAGCGTGACCGCCGTGTCGTGGTCGATAGCTTCGGCAAGGTTGTCACGCGCCACAGCGTTCAATCGCGCACCGGGAACGCAGTCGACCGCGCCTTCGGCGATGTGCAGATCGGTCGGGAAATTGCCCGTCTCGCTGACGATCGTGCGGCGTTTGGGATCATGGCGTAGGGCGCCGACCAGCAGTTTGAACAGGTTGACCGAGGTCGAATCGGCGACGATCACTTCGTCAGGGTGCGCACCGATGAGGGAAGCGATCTTGCCGCCGATGCGCTGTGGCGCGTCGATCCAGCCTTCGTTCCAGCTCCGGATCAGCCGATCGCCCCATTGCCGTTGCGCCATGTCGGCAAGCGCGTTGGCGGTGGCGCGCGGCAGGGGCCCGAGCGAGTTGCCGTCGAGATAGATCACGCCCTCCGGCAGCGCAAAGCGGTCGCGATAGGGACGGAGTGGATCGGCGGCGTCGCGGGCGCGGGCTTCGTCGCGGGTCATCGTCCAGCCAACGCGGTCTGGATGATGTGTTTCGCCTGCGCCCAGGCGGCGCTTTCCGGTGCGATCAGTTCGACATGGCCGGTTCGATCGACGATGTGCAGCGCGACGCGGTCGCCCTTGGCGCGGGCTTGCGCTTCATAGCCGGTGCCGAGGCGCAAGGGGATGATCTTGTCCTCACGCCCGTTGACCAGATCCTGTCGGACGCCGAGCGGCAGCAGGCGTGTTACCGAGGTATCGCCATAGACATCGATGCGGCTGCCGGGCTTGCCGACAAGCTGCGCGACCACATCGGTGCCGCAGCCATTGTCGGGGCTGGCGGCGGCTGCCTCAAGATCGGGCAGGCCGCCGAGGCTGATCGCGCGCGCGATCTTGAGCGGATTGGCCGTATAGAGCGGGCTGCCGCGCGCGATCCGGGGACGAGCGGCCAGCCACAAAGCGAGGTGTCCGCCCGCGGAATGGCCGACCGCTACGATGCGCTTCGTGTCGAGGCGAAATTCCGTCGCGTGTTTGAGCAGCGCATCCGCCGCCGCAGCTGCGTCGCGGAACGTACCGGGATAACCGCCGCCGGGCCGATCGACCCCGCGATACTCGATGTTCCACACAGCGATCCCGCTCTTGCGCAGATCATCGGCGATCCAGTTCATCAGGCTGCGATCGGCGATGCTGGTCGTCCAGCATCCGCCGTGAACCATCAGCACGACGGGATGCTGGCCGAGGCCGATCGGTAGCCAGACATCGGCCTTTTGCAGCGCGTCCTCGCCATAAGAGATGGTGGCGTCCGGCTTGGGCTGCGGGCGCTTGGTCAGATCCGGCCACTTCAGCGGCGTGAAGCTGGGCGGTGTGGCGGCCGGGAGCGAAGTCATGCCGATAGACAAGGCCAGCAGTGCGATCGACACAAGCCGGAGCGGGATGAGATGAAGCATGGCGCTTGCATAGTCGATCGACGCGGCTGGCCCAAATACCGAACTGCAATGACAAGCTAAGCTTTTCGATCAATCAGCGCTGCTTATCGGTCGGCGAGGTGGCGTGATGAGGGCTGTATCTTGGGAAGCCGATCGGGCCGCGGCGTTAGCGAGCAGCTGTGCGCGCTTTGCCGCCACTTGCGCGGTCGCGGCGCGGAGGCAGCGGATTTCCTGCAGCCGCTTGGACAGGCCGAGTTGCTGATCCTCTGCGCACAGGGCGTTCAACGTGGCCTTGATGCGGCGGTCCAGCTCGGCCTTACCCGCGTCGCGGGTCAGATCGAGATCGGCGTAAGGGATGCGGGCGGGGTGCGGAATATCGCGCTCGGACGCGGCCAACGGCGCGGACACCGACAGCACGGCCAAGGTGAAGAGCAACTTCGACATGGGGCATATCCTTGCAATCGAGGAATATTTGGCGCTGCGGCACCACTGCACCCGGCAAAGTCGTTACGCCAACAAATCGTTTCCCATAATATACAAGCCGGACTTATAAGAGCGCGTGCGCAACCTTCCGCCCCTTGCCGCCGTTCGCGTGTTCGAGGCCGCTGCGCGGCACGGTAATTTCACGCGCGCCGCCGAGGAACTCGGCATGACGCAGGCGGCGGTCAGCTATCAGATGAAGCTGCTGGAGGAGCGACTCGGCGCGCCGTTGTTCATGCGGTCAGGGCGGGGCATCGTGCTCACCGAAGCGGGCGGCCGCGCCGCGCCCCATATCACCCGCGCGTTCGACGCGATCGATGCCGCCTTCGGATCGGTGCGCGCCGATGATGCTGCGGTGCTGACGATCTCCACCTTCAATAGCGTCGCCAATGCTTGGCTGGCGTGGCGGCTGGGCGGGTTTCAGATGGAGCATCCAGCGATGGCGGTGCGGCTGACGACGTCGGACGCGGTGGTGTCGTTCGCCTCGGAGGATGTCGATGTCGCGATTCGCTCCGGTGTCGGCGGCTGGCCCGATCTCGTCGCGCACCGGCTGTTCCCAATGGATTTCACCCCGATGTGCAGCCCGGATTTCCTGGCGCAACACGGCCCGTTGACGCCGCACGCGCTGGTCGATTTGCCGCTGATCGATCGGCAGAAACGGCGCTGGAAAATCTGGTTCGATCAGGCCCGGGTGCCCGCCCCGGCGCAGGTGCCGCACGCCGGGATACGGCTCGATACCGAGGCGAATGAGGGACATGCCGCAATGGCTGGCCAGGGGGTTGCGCTACTGACTGCGTTTCTGTGGCATCATGATGTCGCACAAGGGCGGCTGGTGCGCCCGTTCGATCAGGTGTCCGAACGCGGAAGCTGGTGCTGGCTGGTCTATCCCGAACGGCGGCGGAACGTGGCGAAGATCCGGCAGTTTCGCGACTGGCTGCTGGCGGAGGTCGCGCGCAACGCGGCGCCGACGCCGATTGGGGTGCGGCGCGATTCGGATGTTGCCCAAGCGTAAGGATAGACGCGCCCGCCTGCCGCCTGCTACCGAAATGCCATGCCGACCGACCTGACCGATCCGTTCCAAGCCATCGTCGATGCCCCGTTCGATAGTGCGCTGTCCGACCGCTATCTCGTCTATGCGCTGTCGACGATCACGGCGCGGTCGCTGCCCGATGTGCGCGACGGGATGAAGCCGGTGCATCGCCGCCTGCTGTGGGCGATGCGGCAGCTGCGGATGGACCCGACGACGCCGTACAAGAAATCGGCGCGCGTCGTGGGCGAGGTGATCGGCAAGTATCACCCGCATGGCGACGCCTCGGTCTATGACGCGATGGTCCGGCTCGCACAGGATTTTTCGGTGCGCTATCCGTTGGTCGAGGGGCAGGGCAATTTCGGCAATATCGACGGCGATAACGCCGCCGCCTTCCGCTATACCGAGGCGCGGCTGACGCAGGTCGCAATGGATTTGATGGCGGGGCTCGACGAGGACGCCGTCGGCTTCAAACCCACCTATAATAATGAGGAGCAGGAACCCGAGCTCTTCCCCGGAGCCTTCCCCAACCTGCTAGCGAATGGTGCGGCGGGAATCGCGGTCGGCATGGCCACGAACATCCCGCCGCACAATGCCGCCGAACTGTACGACGCGGCGATCCTGCTGATCGACCAGCCCGAAGCGAGCGACGCGGCGCTGCTCGAGCATGTCAAAGGCCCAGATTTTCCGACCGGCGGCCTGGTCGTCGATAGCCCGGCGGCGATTGCCGAAGCTTATGCCACCGGGCGCGGCGGGTTCCGGTTGCGCGCGCGCTGGCATGTCGAGGATCAGGGGCGCGGCACGTGGAACGCCGTCGTCACGGAAATTCCGTACGGGATCCAGAAGGGTAAATTGATCGAGCAGATCGCGGCGATCATCAACGACAAGAAACTCCCCATTCTGGCGGATATTCGCGACGAATCGGACAGTGAAATCCGCATCGTGATCGAACCGCGTAGCCGCACGGTCGATGCCCACATGCTGATGGAAAGCCTGTTCCGGATGACCGATCTGGAAGTGCGCTTCAGTCTCAACCTCAACGTGCTGGATGCGACCCGCACGCCGCGCGTGATGAGCCTGCGGCAGGCGCTGTCGGAGTGGATCGCGCATCAGTTCATCGTGCTGCAACGGCGTACCGCGCATCGGCTATCCAAGATCGCCGACCGGATCGAACTGCTCGACGGCTACATCGTCGCCTATCTTAACCTTGATCGCGTGATCGAGATCATCCGCACCGAGGATGAGCCAAAGCCGGTGATGATGGCCGAGTTTGAGCTCAACGACCGTCAGACTGAGGCGATCCTCAACATGCGGCTGCGCAGCTTGCGGCGGCTTGAGGAGATGGAACTGCGCAAGGAGCGGGACACGCTTGAGGCCGAGCGTACCGGATTGGAGGCGCTTCTTGGCAGCGAGGCGCGGCAGCGTACGCGGCTGAAGAAGGATTTCGCCAAGTTGCGCGAGCGCTATGGTCCCGAGACCGCGCTCGGCAAGCGGCGTACAACGGTGGCGGAGGCGGCCCCGGCGCGCGAAATCCCGCTCGATGCGATGATCGAGCGCGAGCCGATCACGGTGATCCTGTCGCAACGCGGCTGGATCCGCGCGATGAAGGGGCATCTCGATGCCGCCGGGCTTGCCGCGCTGAAGTTCAAGGATGGCGACGCTGCGCTGTTCGATCTGACTGCGCAGACCACCGACAAGATCGTGATCGCGGCCGAAAACGGGCGATTTTATACGCTTGGTGCCGATAAACTGCCCGGTGGGCGCGGTTTTGGCGAACCGGTGCGATTGATGATCGATCTTGACGGCGATGTGGGCATCGTCGGCGTATTCCGCGCGAGCGTGGCGGAGAAAATGCTGGTCGCGGCAAGCGACGGGCGCGGGTTTATCGTGCGTACGGCCGACGTGTTGGCAGAGACGCGCAAGGGCAAGACGGTGGTGACGCCCAAGCTCGGCGCGAAACTGAAGATCGTGCGCCCGGTTGATCCCGAAGCGGATTATGTCGCCGCGATCGGCGACAATCGGCGGTTGCTGGTGTTTCCGCTCACCGAACTCGCCGAACTGTCGCGCGGACAGGGGGTGCAACTGATGCGCTTCCGCGACGGGGGCCTGTCGGATGCGAAGACGTTCGTCTTTGCGCAAGGATTGAGCTGGGCGATGGGCGGCGATACCGGCCGCACCCGTACCGAGACCGATCTCGCGCCGTGGCGTGCCGCACGCGGGGCGGCGGGTCGGATGCCGCCAAACGGTTTCCCGCGCGACAATCGCTTCTGACGAGCGTTCGCGGCAGGTTTTGACAGTGCCACTGCAAGTACCTGAAAAATCGATGTGTTGACCGGGTTCTTAACAATTCGGCGCTATGGTTTGGGAAATGGCGCTCAAGTCGCATCCTCGCCTGAACCCCTTTACTGCCGCGCGCGCGTCGGCGGAGGTCGACGCGCAAGCGGCCGCGGTCTTCGCTGCCGCGAGCGCGATCAACCTGCTGCCGGTGCCGGCCGCTCTGGTCCAGCTGTCTGAAAGCGCGAGCGAAACCGACGCGAAACCGGCCGTGTCCGTTGTCACAACGAATCGGGCCCACGATATTGCTGGATTAGGCGGCGGAGAGCGGCGGCGTTCGCTGATCGCGCAGATCGAGGACCGGATCGTCGCCTTCGTGCAAGGTGATTCGCTGCGCGCCGAATTTCACGTGGATTACGGTGACGCGGTCGAATGCCGTCATTACCAGGCGACGCTCGCTCGGTTGACGCGCAACCCCGAACAGCGCTGCATGTTGGTGCTGGTCGATCAGACCGCAGAATTGCGCACCGAGCACAATTTGCGCCGCGAAATGCTGACCGACAGCCTGACCGGCCTGCCCAATCGCGCTGGCTTCAGCGATCGGCTGGAGACGTTGCTGGCCGATCCGGCGCTGCGGGCGCGCTATGCCGTGCTGGTGGTCGATCTCGACCGGTTCAGCCGCGTCAACGCTTGTCTCGGATCGATGACCGGGGACGAACTGCTCATCACCGTCGCGCGCCGATTGAAGGGCGCGCTTCGAGCACAGGACGTGCTGGCGCGCACGGGGGGTGACGAATTTGGCATCCTGCTGACGCTGGACGATGGCGTGGGCGATGCGGAACAGGTCGCGCGGCGCATCCAGTCGGCGCTGGCAACGCCGTTCCGTCTCTCCGATTTCGAGATTCGCGTGGCGTGTTCGATCGGCATCGCGTTCGGGTCGCCGGAGATCGACGATAGCGAAGAGTTGATCCGGCACGCCCAATTCGCGGTCAAGCGTTCGAAAAGCACCGGCAAGACCGAGGCCTATCAGACGCAGGCGTTCGACATCGCACGCGAACAATTCGGCATGGAGACCGCGCTGCGGCGTGCGATCGAGCGCGGGCAGATGCGGCTGACCTATCAACCGATCGTCGATCTTTCGACCGGGCGGCTGGTGGCGTTCGAATCGCTGGCGCGCTGGTGCGACGAATCGGGCGTCGAACGCTCCCCCAACACCTTCATCCCGGTTGCCGAGGAATCGGGACTGATCGTTCCGCTCGGCCGTTGGGCAATTCAGGAGGCGGCAGCCACGCTCGCGCAATGGGATGCCCGGCTTGGCGGGCATTGCGGCGTCAAGCTGGCGGTCAACCTGTCGGCGATCCAATTGCAGCGCGATTCGATCGCGCCGGTGCTACAGTCGGCGCTGGCTGCCCACCGCCTCGACGGATCGCGCTTTACGCTGGAACTGACTGAAAGCGCACTTGTCACCGATCCTGACCGCATCGCCGGAATCATGCAGGCGCTGAAGGATCTTGGCACAACGATCGCGATGGATGATTTCGGCACTGGCTATTCGAACCTTGCCTATCTGCAAAAGCTGCCGATCGACGTTTTGAAGATCGATCGCAGCTTCGTGACCGGGATGCTGTGCGACCGGGACAAGATCGCGATCGTCCGCGCGATCCTGTCACTGGCGCAGGCGCTGGGGATGCAGACGACGGCGGAGGGGATCGAGACCAACGAACTGGCGCAGACGCTGGCGGCGCTCGGCTGCACCTACGGCCAGGGCTATCTCTATGCGAAGCCGCTCGAGGCAGAGGCAGCTTATGCGATGCTGGCTGATCGCTTGAGCTGAGCGACCGCCTCGTCGGCGATTTCGCCGGCGCGGGTCGCATCGGGAAAGTCCTCCTCGATCCAGCGATCTTCGACCAGTTTCAACAGGCGCGCGACGTCCGGCCCCTTGTCCACGCCACGCGCAACGATCGCGCCGCCGGTGAGCGGGAAGGCGGGGGCGGTCCAGCGTGCGATAAAGCGGGCACCATCCAGATCCCCGGGACGAGCGATCAGCCAGCGATCAAGCGCGCGCTCCTGTCCAAGACGATAGCTCAGCGCCTCTGGGCTCGGCACGTCGGCGGTCAGCGCGGAGACGATTCGCTTGCGCTGCACAGTCGAGAGTTTCAGACGGGCGGCGACATCCTCCCCCACGACGGGGTCGCGCGGCAGGACAGTGGCGAGTCGGCGAATCGGATCGGGATCGAGACCGGCCGCAACTTCTGCTGCCGCGACACGTGCGACGGCGGCAACCCCATCGGCGGTGATCTCCGGCAGGACCGGCAGCAGGATACCGCACTCGACCATCAGCGTCAGCGTCGCGACTGCGCCTCGCGCCACCAGCAACTTGAGCATCTCCGCCGCGATCCGTTCGCGCGACAGCGCCATCAGATCGTTCGCGCGCGCCGTGCACGCCGCCAGCGCCGCGGCATCGGGCACATCGCCGAAGCGCGCGTGAAAACGGAAGAAGCGGAGGATGCGCAGATGATCCTCGGCGATGCGTTGCAGCGGATCGCCGATGAAGCGCACGCGCCCCGCCGCAAGATCGGCGCGGCCATCGAAATAATCGAAAATCTCGCCGCTCAGCGGATCGGCATAAAGCGCGTTGATCGTGAAATCGCGGCGGCTGGCATCGGCGCGCCAATCGTCCGTGAAGGCAACCGTGGCGTGTCGTCCGTCGGTGGTCACGTCGCTGCGCAATGTGGTGATCTCGACGGGATGGCCATCGCCCAGCACTGCCGTGATCGTCCCGTGGGCGATACCGGTGGGAACCGCCTTGATCCGCGCTGCGGCCAGGCGATCGATAACCTCCTCGGGGCGGTGGCGCGTCGCAATATCGACGTCGGACACCGCGATGCCGAGCAGCGTATCGCGGACCGCTCCGCCGACGAATCGCGCGTCGCCATTCGCGGCCCCAAGTGTCTCGCATAGCGCCGCCAGGCCGGACCGATCACGCCATGCGGCGTCGGGCAGAGTCAATTGCTCCATCGCAGCCGCCGCGAGAGATTGACGATCATCGCTGCCGTCGCGCCCCAGATCCGATGTTCGCCCCAGATGATCTCGTAATAATGCCGGTTGCGGCCCTGCCACTCGACGCTGGCTTCAACGTGATTGCCCGAATCGAGCAGGAAACCGAGCGGCACTTCGAACACCGCCGCAACTTCGGCGGCGGCGGGGGTGAAGACCAGATCGGGTGGGACGACGCCGATCACCGGGGTCACTTCGAACCCGGTGACGGTGCGGTAGCGATCGGCCGCACCGACCAGCGTGACGCGGTCACGCGGCAGCGCGATTTCCTCCTCCGCCTCCCGCAACGCGGCGGCAGACGGGCTGGCGTCGTCGGGATCGATTCGGCCGCCGGGAAAGGCGATCTGCCCGGCATGGCGTGACAGCGTATCGGTACGCCGCGTCAGAATGACGCCGGGTTCGGCGCGATCGGTCACCGCGACCAGCACGGCCGCTTGCGCCAAGGGGGTCGCGAGCGCGTCGAGATCGGCATGATCGCCGGTCAGCAACACCGTATCGCCGTCATGCGCCAGATCGAGCGCGTGGCGCAGCCGTTCGACCAACGTCATGCCGCAGGGCCTGTCGCAGTCGGCTCGATCGGGAAGAACTGGCCCGCGCTCCAAACGCCAGGCGGTGTGTCGTCGCCATCGATCGCGCGTTGCGCCAGCTCATAATAGACCGCACGCGCGACCACGGCATCGAGCCCGCCGCGAACGTGGAGATAGGGGCGGGGGCCGTCTTCGCCCGCCTCGAAGCGAAGCGGGTGGGCCGCATCGGCGGTGACCAGGTCGCCGGTGTTGAGCCGGAACGTGAGACTGCTGTCGCGCCCGGTGCCCGTGGCCTTCAGTTCGACCGCGACGAAGGGGGCATCCTCAACCGCGATATCGAGCTTCTCGACCGGGGTGACAAGCACATAGGAGCCATCGGGCTCGCGCCGCAGGATCGTTGAGAACAGCCGCACCATCGTCTCACGCCCGATCGGCGATCCCTGGTGATACCAGGTCCCATCGCGCGCGATGCGCATCTCGCTGTCCCCGCAATGTGTCGGATTCCAGCGCTCGATCGGCGGCAATTTGCGCTCTTCGGCAAGGCGGGCGATGTCAGCGAGCGACAAAGCGGAAAGGTCGGGGATAGGCTCCATCGGCATAGCACGCGCGGTACGGCACGGGCGGTGCGAGGTAAAGTCAGGCGATTGCCGTAATCCGCGGCCCAAGCATCCCCGCGCCCTCCGGCACCTTCGGTCCCCGCGCGAGCAAGCGGTGCCGCTCGACTGGGCCGGGAACGCGCCACGCTGCGGTGCGCGACGCGTCGAAGCCGAAGAAACGCTGATAATATTCGGGATCGCCGATGAGGGTGATGACGTCGGCGAGACCGGCTGCCTCCGCCGCCGCCAGCGCGTGCGCGGTCAGCGCGCGGCCAATGCCGCCCTGCTGCCGCGCCGGATCAACCGCAACCGGGCCGAGCTGTACCATCGGCACGTCGACGCCGTCATCGCCGGCAAAGCGAATCGGCCAGCATTGGATCGTGCCGAGCATTGCTCCATCTTCCACCGCCGCGAAGCTCAATTCAGGGATTGCCGCCATCCCGTCGCGGATGCGGTACGCCGTACGATTGTGTCGGTCGGCGCCGAACGCGCGATCGAGCAAGTGTTCGACCTGTTCGGGGTCGATCGCGGCAATCGGTACGTATTCGATCACGGGCGTTTCCTCATCCGCCATAGACCGGCGGGGCCGCGCGCTTTAGCCTGCACGCCTGCGAACGCAAGTCGAACGGAGGGGCCGCGATGAAACTCTACGATGCCGTCTGGGCCCCAAGCCCGCGCCGCGTACGACTCTATCTGGCCGAAAAAGGTATCGAGATCGAGCGGGTGATGATCGACCTGCGCACCGATGAACAGCTTGGTGACGCCTATCTGCGGGTCAATCCGCGGGGCGCTGTGCCCGCGCTCGAACTCGACTCGGGCGAGGTGATTTGCGAGTCCTCAGCGATCTGCCGCTATTTTGAGGCGCTTGGCGCACCGTCACCGTTGTTTGGCGAAACGCCGCTGGACATTGCCCGAATCGAATCGTGGACGCGCAGGATCGAGCAGGAAGGCTATGCTGCGGTCGTCTATGTCCTGCGCAACCAGCGCGAAGCGTTTCGCGATCGCGGTGTCGCGGGCAAATGGCCGGCCGTTCCGCAGATTCCTGAATTGGCGCAGCGCGGCGCGATCTTGTGGCAATCTTTTATGGGCGCGCTTGACCGGCATCTGGCCGGGCGGACTTGGATCGCCACCGAGGCGTACAGCTTTGCCGACATTTCAGCCTTGATCACGGTTGATTTTGCGAAGGCAGCGAAGCTGGCGGTCCCTGCAGGCCATGCCAACGTCCAGCGCTGGTACGAATCGGCGTCGGCGCGGGCCAGTTCGACGGCCTGACGGTTTCCCTTCCCGGCGCATCTGCTATGGCGCGCGCCCATAGCGATGGAAGGCCTGCCTTGAACGACCGATTGACGCTGAACGTGCACGACCTCGAAGTGATGGTGCTGACGGGCATTTATTCGGAGGAGACGCACCTGCCGCAGCCGCTGCGGATTTCGTTGACGGTCGATCTCGACGTGCCGCCCCGATTCGAGCCGGATACGCCGCTTAGTGCGTCGAAAAATTATTTGGACCTGAAACACGCTGCGACAACGGCATTGCCCCAAGGCGTGCATTTCACGCTGGTCGAGGCGGTGGCCGATCACATCTGCGAGACGCTGTTCCTGCAGGACAAGCGCGTTGCCCGGGTCGAGGTTTCGATCGTGAAGCTCGCCATTGCCGAGGCGGGCGAGGCGATCGGCATCACGATGGTGCGGAACCGCCGTTGAAAGCGGCAGTGACGCAGGCGATTGGCGCGAATGTGGCGCTGGTCTTCCCGCGAGGCGCTGCCGATCTCGCGGCGGTGCCCGATGCGGTCGCGGTCGCGCTGTTGGTCATCGCATCCGATGTGCCCGACCTCGATCGCGCGATGGTGCTTGCGGCGATAGGCCCACTCGCCGCCGCTCGCGCGCCTGCGCAACGGATCGCGGCGATCGACGTGGCGCCGGGGGCGGACGAGGCGGATGTGGTCGCCGCCGCGCGCTTCCTTGCCGGGGCCGAATCGAGCACCGGCCAAGCGCTGCGTATCACCGCACGCTGAGCGTCTTTACGGCCGTCCGCCGCGATCGCACGTGCCGAGCGTCTGCACCACCAACGCATAATCCTCGCGCGCGATTTCCGCGTCAGCGCCGGTCGACCTGATCACCGTATCGGGCAAGGTCGGCGGCAGCGTGCAGGCGAGCCGGTACCACAACAGCGTGTCGCGCGGCGGCGGTGGGTTGCCTTCTCCGACGACTTCACCCAGCGCGACCGACCAATGCCGGGGCTGATCGGTGCGCCGCACGATGCCGATCGAAATGGGCCGGTCATCCTCGGTGGTCAGAAAGATTCGCGTTTCCCCTTCACCCGGAATGTTACCGGGAGTGTGGAATGCGTTGCCGATTCCTGTGATCGTCGGTGGCGCATCGGGGGCCAGTGTCTCGGCCACGATGCGGCGGGTGAGGGCGTCTCCCGCTGCGGACCAGCTGCGCTGCCCGTCCGCACGGACGAGCTGGATCTGTCCGGCATTGCCGGGCACGCCACGCGCGAACAGCAGGACTCGCGCCTTGCGATAGCGCGGCGGTCGGCCGCGCGCATCGAGCGGCACGTCAATTGTATACCCTACGCGCGCCGCAATCGCACCGGGTGCGCGAATCAGTGCCAGCACATCGGCCTCTATATAGAGCCGCGCATCGCCCGGCCTGAGGCCCGGCGCGTCGAGCGTTTTAAGGCGGATTTCGTTGCGGATCGTCGCGTCGATGACCACCGGCGCCGCCACGACCAAATCCGCATAATCGGCATAGGGGAGCGCTGGAGGCGTATTTTGTTGTGGTATTATAACGGGTTGCTGGGCAAAGAGTGCGGATGCGGGGAGAACGGCGAGCAGCGCCGCCAGCGCGGATTTAGGAACGTGGATCATTGCTAAGCGTTACTCGCCCATGACGTTTTTATATAGAAATAATTCTGCCACGCAGGGATTGTACGTTTGTTGCGTGAGACAAAGCGTTTGCGTCGCGGTTTTGAGCGCGATAGAGGTTTACCCCTGTCCAGGATACATAGTCGCCCAGTGACAGCCCGGATAACGATTGGACGTTACGGATCGGCTTGGAGCCGTCGTGCCGGAATAGAGGAGTTTCGTTTCTGAATGGCTTACGCTGATCGCAATACAAGTGGCAGCCGCGTCGTATCGATCGTGATCGTCTCGATCGTGGTCGCGGTGCTGTGCTACGGCTTCGTAAACGGTCTGACCTTCTCCTACGTGAAGAAGATGACCGAAAAGCTAAACACGTTCGACGTCGTCGAACCGCCACCCCCACCTCCGGAAACGCCACCGCCGCCGCCGCCTGAGCAGCCGCAGTTGCAGACCCCGCCGGTCGTCTCGCCTCCGCCGCTGGTGCGGGTGCAGTCGCCGCCGCCTCCGGTGATTTCGCAGGCTACCATTCCACCACCATCTCCTCCCCAGCCGCTCGCCGCTGCGCCGGCTCCGGTTCCGGTTCCAGCCCCGCCAGCGATCAGCAAGGCGGCCGGTGCTAAAGGCGATCCGTCGCAATGGGTTACCACCGACGACTATCCGTCGGATGCCCTGAGCGCGGAAGCGCAGGGTACCTCCCGCATCAAGTGGGAAATCAATACCGCCGGACGCGTCGAAAACTGCGTCGTGGTCGCTTCCAGCGGCAACGCTTCGCTTGATCGTGCGGCGTGCGCGAACATTACCCGCCGCGGTCGGTATACGCCCGCACTTGATGCCGCGGGCAATCCGATGCGCTCTTCTTCCGGACGCAACGTCGTCTGGCGCTTGCCCGAACAATAAGACTTTGTGTGAGCGGTAAGCCGCTCTGCTGCCCGATTATTTTTTCGAGAAGGAACCACCTCTGATGTCCACGCAAATCCTCGCCGCCGGTCAAAGCGCCGCCGACCAATTCGGCGTTTTCAACGCTCTTGCCCAGGGCGGCGCGCTGACGATCGTCACAGCCAGCATCCTTGGCATCATGCTGTTCGGTTCGCTCTACATCCTGTTCACGAAGCTGTTCGAGCAGCAGAAGATCATCAACCAGGGCCAGCGCGTCCGTGCGACGTTCTGGACCGCCAACTCGCTCCGTGAAGGTGCGGCCAAGCTCGAGAAGAACTCGGCTTACAAGCAGATCGTGGACGACGGCATCTACGCACAGGAGCAGCATTCGCGTCTGACCGATCCGGTCGAAGCGCATGACTGGGTGCACGGTTCGCTCGCGCGTTCGGAAGCAGCCATCAACTCGCAGCTGGGCGGCGGTCTCGCCTTCCTCGCCACGACGGGCGCAACCGCACCGTTCATCGGTCTGTTCGGTACCGTCGTCGGCATTCTGCGCGCTCTGATCAAGATCGCGCAGTCGGGCGACGCCTCGCTCGACAAGGTCGCAGGCCCGGTCGGTGAAGCACTGATCATGACCGCCGTCGGTCTCGTCGTCGCGGTTCCGGCCGTGCTGGCCTACAACTTCCTGCAGCGCCGCAACAAGGCGATCGCGGAGCGTCTCAGCGCTTTCTCGAACGACGTGCTCGGCTATCTCGCTTCGGACGGCGCAGTGCGCCCGGTCGTTGCGGGCAAGGCACCTGCTGCTGCAAAGCCTGCTGCGGCGAAGCCGGCAACGACGACCGCTGGCCAAGCCGGTGGTGTTCAGACGCGCGTCTAAAAGCCTTTGAACGAGGTCGCCCGGCGGGCGACCTCGCTTCCCTCGCTGTCCGGGGTCTCCGGGCAGCATGAACGATACGAATAGGATGGCCTTTTATGGCAATGAGTGTAGGCGGCGGCGACGAAGACGCCCCAATGTCCGACATCAACACCACGCCATTGGTGGACGTCATGTTGGTCATGCTCATCATCTTCCTGATCACGATCCCGGCGATCGTGCAGACGGTGAAGGTGAAGCTGCCCGACGTCCGCTACATGCCGACGGAAACCAAGCCCGAGAACGTCTCGCTTTCGATCATGGCCGATACCGGCGGCAACTGCCTGGTCTATTGGGGTGAGACGCGCGTGACGCATGAGGAACTGCTCAAGCGTTCGACCGACAAGCTCAAGGAAATCGTCGACAAGGCCGGCGGTGCCGACAAATTGACGACCGACGATCTGCCCGAGGCGCATATCCGCGGCGACGTGAACACGCCGTATCGTTGCATCGGCGGTGCCATCTACACGATGCAGCAGGCCGGTTTCGCCAAGGTCGGCTTCATCTCGCAGCCGCCGGCCCCCACCGCAGCGTCTTAATGCGTGCGTTAGCACCAAGGAGTATTTGATATGGCAATCAGCGCCGGCCGCGGTGATGACGAGCCGATGATGGATATGAACACGACGCCGCTGATCGACGTCATGCTCGTGCTTCTCATCATGTTCATCATCACCATCCCGATCCAGACGCACGCGGTGAAGGTCGATCTGCCGATCAACGACCCGAACCAGACCAAGCCGCTGATCGACCCGCAAAAGAACAAGATCGTCATTCAGCCGGACGGGGTCATTCTGTGGAATGGCGCGCCGACCGACGAGGCGACGCTGCAGCAGTATCTGGTCGCGACGAAGTCGCTCAACCCGGAGCCGGAGTTGCATTTCCAGCCCGATCCTGCAGCACGCTACGAGAAGGTCGACAAGGTGCTTGCGATCATCAAGCGGTCCGAAGTGACCAAGCTTGGCTTCATCGGCAACGAGCAGTTCCGCAACGATTTCTGATCGTTACGCAAGCTCGTACCCAATTAGGGCGGTCCTTCGGGGCCGCCCTTTTTGTTTGTCCGCCAGGACCGCAGCCTAAGGAGAATTCCGGATTCGAAACGTCTTGCCTACCATTCATAGAAGTGACACAACACTGTAACAAATATGAAACCGTATCGTCACGGAAGGACAGGAGGCTTTATGAACATTGCTCGCTTCGGCTGCATCGCCACCGCCGCCGCGCTCTTCGGCTCAACCGCTGCACTCGCCGATGAAGGCAATGGCGCGGTCCAGATCATGAAAGGTGATTACGCGTCCGCCGAACGGATCATTCAGACGCAGACGAAGATGTTTCCCGGCGATCCGGATCTGCTGCTCAACCTGGCATCGGTCTACCGGCACACCGGCCGCGTGAGCGAAGCGCGCTCCCTGTATCGTGCCGTGCTGGCGCGGCCCGACGAGATGATGGATCTGCCCAATGCGGCAGAGCCGCGCACCGCACACACGCTCGCCAAGGCCGCGCTCGGCAGCATGGAGGCGACGCAGCTTACCGCACGCTGATGATGTCGGCGGCGCGCAGTCGCGCCGCCCGCCAACCGGCCTAAAGCCGGGGCAGGGTCACGCCGCGCTGGCCCATATATTTGCCGGCACGGTCGGCATAGCTGACTTCGCACGGCTCGTTGCCTTGCAGGAACAGGAATTGGCAGGCGCCTTCATTGGCGTAGATCTTCGCTGGCAGCGGGGTCGTGTTCGAGAATTCCAACGTGACATGCCCCTCCCAGCCGGGCTCCAGCGGCGTCACGTTTACGATGATCCCGCAGCGCGCATAGGTCGATTTGCCGAGGCAGATGACCAACACGTCGCGGGGAACGCGGAAATATTCGACCGTTCGCGCCAGAGCGAAGCTGTTTGGCGGAATGATGCAGCAATCGGTTTTGCGATCGACGAAGCTGTTCGACGCAAAATCCTTTGGATCGACGATGACGCTGTCGATGTTGGTGAAGACCTTGAATTCGTCCGAAACGCGCGCGTCATAGCCGTAGGAGGACAGGCCGTAGCTGATGCAGCCGTCACGCTTCTGGCCGTCGACGAACGGCTCGATCATGCCGTTGGTGAGCGCCTGCTCGCGGATCCAGCGGTCGGACAGGATGGACATTGTTCGGCTCCCTTTGGCTAACGCTTCTTGCGGCTCCGCGTCCATTGGGCAAGGGGCGACCGCGATCCGTTCCTACCGGCCCGCCACGGCTTGCGGCCCGTACTCCCAAGCCCAGGGCGCTCCGGTTTCGCCGAGAACCGCGCGGATCAAGCGCGGGAACAGAGGCTCGGCGCGCACATCGTTCGACAGGATGACGACACAGCGTTTGCCGCGTTCGACACAGACCCAGGTGTTCCCGGTCGAATCGTTATGCCCGCCCTTGTAGAAGCCCGGTCCCTGCGGTCCGCGGAAGGTAACCACGCCAAGACCTGCGGATAAATCCTGTATGCGGGCCGCCACCGGCAGTTCCGGCTGGAACGTGGGGAATTGCGTGGCGGTGGTGATCGGCAGTTGCGGCCGCACCATCTCGGCGCGCATCGCCTTGCTCAGCCCTTGGCCGCGCATGAAGGCCGCGGCGAAGCGCGCGAAATCGGTGATCGTCGTGTCCATCGATCCCGCGGCGCGGACCTTGCTGCGCTCATCATGCGGCTCGCCCGACCCGTCCAGCTTCCAACCATCGGCCAGATTCGCCGCGAAGTCGGGGCGCCATGTCATGCTCGTGTGCGTCATGCCGAACGGCGTGAAAACACGGGCCTGCATCTCCTTGCCGAGATCGAAGCCAAGCCCCCGTTCGAGTACGAATTGCAGCAGGATCATGCCGTCGCCCGAATACGCGTAGCGGGTGCCTGGGTCGAAATGGATGCGCAGTTTCCGGTCGGGTTCGAGGAAGCCGAAATTGGCGAAGCCGCCCGCGTGCTGCAGGAGGATGCGGGGCGTCAGTTTGCGCCAGCGTTCGTCTCCGGCCAGACCGCTCCAATCGGCGTAGCGACCCTCCACGCCGGTATAGTCAGGCAGCGGTTTTTTCAGATAGGTGGCGATCGAGGTGTCGAGATCGATGTGCTTCTCGGCGGCGAGTTGCAGCACGGTGAAGGCGAACACCGCCTTGGTGAGCGACGCACCATACATGACTGTGTCCGGGGTCAGCGGGTCGCCCTTGGCATTGCGCGCGCCCCAGGTCCGTACCGAGACGATCTTGCCACGATCGATGACCGCCAGCGCCAATCCCTTCGCGCCGGTTTCCGCCATGCCAGCGCGTACCTGTTCGTCGAGCGTATCGAGCTTGACCTGCGCGCGGGATGCGGCCGGCGCGAGGAGAAGCGCGCTTGCGAGTAGTGCCGCCAATACCCGCATATCCGGTCCCCTTACAGAATGGCACCCAATCCCAGATCGGCCGGGCCGAAGGCCTGCGGCAGCAGCTCCGACAACGCGTAACGGTCAACCGCGTCGCCCTCCGCGGCGCCGCAGTAGACGGCCACATCGCGGCCACCCATTTGCGCGGCTTCGTTGATGATCTGGCGGCAGCGCCCGCATGGGCCGACCGGGGCGATGCCGGTCGGGCGGCCCGCATCGTCCATCGCCCCGCCGATCACGCCGATCGCCACGACCTCCCGCAGGTCGCCCGCGCTGCTGACGCTCGCGAGTGCGACCGTCTCGGCGCAGAGCGAGAGGCCGTAGCTGGCATTTTCGAAATTGGCGGCGGTCACGATCCGCCCGTCGGTCAGCAGCACCGCGGCACCGACCGCGAAGCGCGAATAGGGAGCGTGGGCGTTGAGTGCCGCGGTACGTGCGGCCGCGATGAGAGTGCGGCCGGTTTCTTCGTCATTCATGGTGCCACCACGTTCCAATGGACCGGCCCTTCGACACCGTCGATTCGCCGAATGCCGCTTGCTTGCCACATCCGCCAGGGTCGTGCCGGATATTCCGGCGGAAAGAAATCCTGCACCGCCCAGACCGGGCGCGGGAGCGCGGCGGTGACGCCATAGGCCGCCTCGAACGGCTTGCTGATCTTGAGCAGCACGGGTTTGCCGGTGTGCGCCTCGACCATCGTGAGGAAGCGGCGGAGTTCGTCGACCACCACGCGCGGCTCGGGCCGGGAGGTGCAATCGGGCGCGAAGTCGATCTCGACCGCCGCGGGCAGGGCGTCGCGGGTGCGGGGCACGGTGGTGTTGAAATTGTTGGCTTGGTCGGTCGCGAGCTTGCACAGCGAATAGGCGTGCATCGCCCCGCGACGCAGCCCGGCTTCATGGACGCCCGCCCAATTCGCCTCGAACCGTGGATCGCGCATCGCGGCGCCGCTGGTCGCGCGGACATAGGCGAAGTCCGCGCCGTCCTTGCGCACCGTCCACCAATCGACCGGGCCATTGGCGTCGGACACGTCCACGCCCTGGAACGGAAAGCGATCCGACGGTCGCCAATGCCAGGCAAGCGTCACCGCCCCGAACGCCGCGAGCCCAATCCCGACCAGCGATGCCGACACTTGCGCGATCCGTCTGTTCCACAGGCGGACACTCACCGATTCAACCCCCGCATTACGCCCCGATTATGATTTGATGTGCAACACGCAGATCAGCGTGAACAAGCGGCGGGCGGTGTCGAAATCGATGTCGATCTTGCCCTCCAGCCGTTCCTTGAGCAGCTCTGCCGCCTCGTTGTGGATGCCGCGCCGCGCCATGTCTACCGTCTCGATATGGTCGGGTGTCGCATTTCGGATCGCCTGGTAATAGCTGTCGCAGATCGCGAAATAGTCTTTGATCGGGCGGCGGAAGCGGCCCATGCCGAGGACGTAGGTCTCGAGATGGGTACCATCCTCGCGGTGAATCGCGATGCCGAGCCGCCCTTCCTCGACCGCGAGTTCGATCTTGTAGGGCCCGGCGTACCCGTCGGGATAGGTCTTTTGCGGGGCGAAATAATTGCCCTCGATCAGATCGAAGATCGCGATTCGGCGCTCCTGCTCGATATCCGCCGAGCGCCACAGGATCGTGCGTTCGTCGAGGGTCACGGCAATGATGCGCGGATCGGACATCGCCTAGCCGTAGCGGGGGCGGGCGCGGGGGACAATCCATGTGGAAAGTGACGAAAGTGCCACTCAGAACGCTTTTTTCAGGTTTCCACGGTGAGCGCCTCGACGGTCGCCGCGATGCGGCCGGCGGTGCAGTGGCGCGCCACTATCGCAAGATCGGCGATGAGATGGCCACGAATCGGGAGATTCGCTTCGGGTAAGGCATCGAGCCAGTGTGCGAAGTCGGTGTCGTCCGGCCCGCCGAGCGACAGGCGATGGCGCGCGCCGACAAAGGTGGCGCTGGCCCAGCGCGTCGATTGTTCGAGCGTGAGCGTGACCGCATACCCGACACGCCGCGCATCGCGCTCGATCGCGCGGCGGACCAGCGTGCCCGCATCCGGACCGCGGCTCATGGGCGCTGCTCCGGGGGCGTGGCATCGTGCGTGGCGAGGAACGCCTCGATCCGCCGCACCATGCGCGGCCCCGGTTCGCGTCCACGCCGCAGATCATCGACCAGCCGCGGATCGCGCACCGCAAGCCGCCCGAACTTGGTCCGCGGCATCGCCGTGGCCTTTAGATAGCGATCGATTTTCACCAATACCGACATGCCCTTCGCTCCTTCGATTCTCGCGGCATGTTCATGATCTGTTCCATTTTCCAACTTGTCTAGGAAATTTCCTAGGACTATCGTGCGGTGATGGATGGTGGTGATCCTCGGGCGCGGCTGCAGGCGCTGATCGATGCTGACGGGGTGAGTTTCACCGCGCTGTCGCGGATGTTGCGGCGCAACGACGCATACCTGCAGCAATATGTGAGGCGCGGGACGCCGCGCGTGCTGGCCGAGCGCGACCGGGCTTTGCTGGCGGCCTATTTTCGAATCGACGAGGCTGAACTGGGCGCGTCGGCGCGGCCGAGGATGGCGGTGATCCGGCGGATTGATATCGAGGCTTCGGCTGGCCCCGGGGCAATCGGCGGCGATGATCCGAGCGCCGCGCCGATGCTGCTCGACCCGCGCCTGATCGAGACGCTGGGGCTGGACCCGGCCCACGCCGCGATGCTGCGGGCACGAGGCGATTCGATGGAGCCGACCATTGCCGACGGCGATCAGATCGTGGTGGACGAGCGCGATCGGCGGATCACCGCGACGCCGGCGATCTTCGTGTTGCGGCTGGAGGGAGCGCTCCTGGTCAAACGCGTGACGCGGGTAGGGAAGCGCGTATGCGTGACGAGCGACAACCCGGCCTATCCGCCATTCGAGACGGACAGTGCGGAGATCATCGGGCGGGTGGTCTGGCTATCGCGGGTTATGCGATGAGCGATGGTGATCTGCTGGCGATGCGATGGTGCAACGTGATCTGAGCGGTGCCCGCGGCACAGCGAGGCAGGCACCGCCGGGTTGGATCAGGACGGGCCGGAAGTCGGGCTTTCGTACGGATCGGCAGGCTTGCTGGTCTTCAACTCGACATTTGGGTCGATCACCGTCGGCGCGGTCCAGGCGCGCTTGCCCGCCGCTGCGCAATCGGCGACGATCTGCGTCATCAGGCGCCGGTCGCGCGACCGTTTACAGACAGGACAGCGCGACGGACCTGGCGCGCAGGTCGAAGGTGACCGACGAGCATGACCGGAGATAATCGGTCCCGAGCGTCATGTGATAGGTCGGCTTTTTCTTCTTGTTTGCGGTGACGACGATTTCGTCCGGATCGGGCACGATGGTCGCATCGGGGATGCTCGATCTGGCTTCCGGGCGGATCCGCACCGCGACATTGCCGACGTCGAGGCCGTCGATCGACAAGGGCCGTGCGAGAACCAGGCGTCGTCCGGGCCGGTTCTTGCCGTTGAACAAGGCGTAGATGACGGGATCTCCGCTGAGTACGCCGCCATAATGATCTGCCAGCAATTTTCCGGTCGATGCGTTGACGAGCGTGTCAGCACGATCGAGGTTGAAATCCACACCGACGCGTTCGCCCGCGATCTCCATTTCGAACGTGGCGGTGACCAGCCCGAAGAAGGGGAAACTGCGCAGGGGGTGCGTGATGATGCGCTCGCCCGGTGCCGGGTCGTGGCGTTTGAAGCGAACGACATCGTAGCCGATGCCGGTCGGCCCGACGACTCCGTCAAAGCCGGTAAAGTCGTTCCGATTGGTCCATAAGGCGCGCTGGCGCTTTTTCTTGCTGCCATATTGGCCCCGGATGATCTTCGATCGGATCGTGACCTTTTCGCCCTCCTCGGTCTTGCCAGTGCCGCCGAAAGGGCCGGATTTGAGATCGAGTTCGGTCGCGAGGCTGCTGTTGTAGATCGGCCATTTGAGGGCGTCGGCGGCGACCTTTACGGTTGCGGTCTTGCCGTTGAGCACGATCGGCATCGTGTAATCGCCCGATAGTTCGATCGTCTTCGATGTTTTCGCGGCGCGTTCGGCCTGAGCGTCGGCCGCCGCCGGGTCTCGTGCCGGCAAGGCGAGGGTCAGCAGGGCAAGCATTGCGCCGCCGAACCGTATGGCGTTTGCGTTCATCGGCAATGTCCCTGCAGCGTCTGGTTCCTGCGCCAGGACGATATCACACTCTCCGGCGCGAGAGTGACAGCGCCCGAACGACCATGCGGTCGGGCGCTGTATCTTTCGGATCAGGAAGGGCCGACGTTCGTGCCAGATTGCGACGTTTCGCCGCTCAGAAAGTTCTTCTGCGTATCCCCGGCCTCGCCGGCGATGATACTTGGCGTGTTCCATACGCGCTTGGATGCAACCGTGTTTTCCGAAGCCGATGCAGAAGCCACGAATTCTGAAGTGATCATACTTTCCCCATGTACTGGACAATCGGGCCATGCGCTCCGGTCTGTCATCGAGCGGCTATTTGCCGCACTGCGGTATAGCGCGCTGCACGAGCGCCTCAAGTACAAGGTCGCGCCGTGCCTCGGGCGGGCGCTATTTCCGCAAATCGAGCAGCCACATCACGCACGAAATCGCGACGCCGGTCGCGAGCCCGATCAGGAAGCCGCGCGTTGGGCCGACGGCGGTGAACAGGCCGATCGCGGTGCCGAGGATCGATCCGATTGCGATGAGCGCGCCGCCGGCGAGCGGATAGCGAGGGGGAGTGGTGCGTGCCATTTCGGCGCTGTGCCATGTCCCGCCGCAGGACGCCAGCGTCCCATCGCGGGAGCGGCGGATCGATATGGGAGAAACCATTAACCGCTACGACCCGCCGCGTGCCGCGTTTCGCGGCATCTGGCACGAAGCGTGAAGCCAGCGCTCGAAAAGCTTTGGCCAGTTCTTCGCGGAGTTCCAATGTCGTACATGCCGTATCTCGCCGACCGGGCGGAACTGAGCGATGCCACCGATCTGATCACGATGTTCGGTGACGAAGCCGGGCTGGAGGCGGCGGCGCGGGCGGATCGCAGTCGTGACCTGGGCAATTACCTGCATTTCTGCCGCTGGCGGCAAATCGAGCGGCTGATCGTGCTGCTCTCGGTCGAGCGCGCGGTCGGCACGGTTCATTGATCCGAAGCATTGCCGGAGTCGCGCGGTCCCCCTAGGACAGCGGCATGGCATTGTCGGTCGAGCGGCGGGGCGCGTTGCTGATCGCCGCCGGAATTTTCTATGCTGGATGCGCCCCGAACGGTGCCGTGGCGCAAGTGCGCCCGGCCGATCCGGCGCCTGCGCAGCCTGCCGCGCCGGGGCCACTCGATCCGCAATCGCCGATGGCAGAGCTCCCGGGACTGGGCGTTGCCTGGCCTGATCTGACAAAGGCACCCGAGGAGCCGGTCGACCCGCAGGCCCAGGCCGCGCTGACCGGAGAGACACGCTACGACTATCGCATCGACGGGATCGACGCGGTGGCGAGCACGCTGCTGAAGGATCGATTCGCGCAGCTTTCCACGCTGAAGGCCAACATCAAGGAAAGCGCCAA
Source organism: Sphingomonas sp. MMS24-J45 (assembly GCF_044881195.1). GTDB lineage: Bacteria > Pseudomonadota > Alphaproteobacteria > Sphingomonadales > Sphingomonadaceae > Sphingomonas. The sequence goes on from NZ_CP173255.1 coordinate 2,960,398, forward strand.
CGCCGCGCAGCTCGATCGTCGGGCGCGTGAGGATGCGACGTTGCTGACGACCTTGCTGCGTTCCGAAGGCTATTATGACGCGCGCGTGGTGACGCGTGTCGAACCGAGCGCGACGCGGCCGCTGGTCGTGCTCGATGCGGATCCCGGCACGCTCTACAAGTTTCAGGGCGTTACCGTCGCCGGGATCGATGCGGCCGGGGAAAAGGCCGAGGCGTTGCGCAAGGCGTTCGGCGTGACATCCGGCGATGCGGTCAATTCCGATGTGGTCGCGGCGGGCGAGACCAGCCTGCGCAACAGCATCGCCGATGGCGGTTTCCCGTTCGCGGTGATCGGTGATCCGCAGATCGTGGTCGATCGCGCCGCACGCACCGCGACGCTCGACATGGCGGTGGTGCCCGGGGGAGAGCGGCGGTTCGGGCAGGTGACGATGACGTCGGGCACCAAGCTGTTCGACGCCCGCCATGTGCAGGACATCGCGCGTTTTACGCCGGGGCAGCCCTATGACGCCTCGGCGCTGGTCGATCTGCGGCGTGCGCTGATCCAGACCGGGCTGGTCTCCACCGTCAAGGTCGAGCCGGTCGAGGGCAAGGAGCCGGGCACGGTCGATATCGCGGTCGGGCTGGAGCCTGCGCCGCCGCATACGATCGCGGGGCAGCTCGGCTATGGCACGGGCGAGGGCGCGAGGGCCGAGATCAGCTGGACGCATCGGAACCTCTTCCCGCCCGAGGGGGCGCTGACGTTGCGCGGGGTGCTCGGCACGCGGGAACAGCTCGCCAGCGCGATCTTCCGCCGC